>JBBQNG010000007.1:0-33796 GCA_038329645.1 Burkholderiales bacterium | reverse complement strand
TAGTCGGTGCGCGGCAGCGCGGCGAGGATCTTGTTTTCGACCGGCGCGTGGTCGGCGGCGGCGAGCGCGCCCAGCACGTCCCGTTGCGTTCTCGGCCCGGGATGTTCCCTCGAAACGGCATGCGGAGAAGCCAAGATTCAGTTCCGGTGTCCCAAGGGAAAAAAGTAATTCTCGCGACGCGACGTTTCACAAGCTACGGCATCCGCTGGGACACGTATGTACGCGAACGCACAGAGAAAATCACGCTTGCGCGCGACCATGGCGGCATCGAATCCGGTTGCTGCTGGTGGTGGAGATCATCGCCATCCTCCTGCGCGTCATCAACGGACGAACCCCGCTTTAGCCAAGCGCTCCAACCAAGGACTGCCAGTGACACCAGAAACCCGGAAAGTCGATTCGAAAACCCGCCCACCCCTCACCGACGTGAAGACGCTGCGCAAGCGCGCGCGCGAGCACATCGAAACAGGCGCCGTAACCGAAGGCTACGCCGCAGAGCGCGATGCGGTCGTCAAGATGCTCAACGAGGCTCTCGCCACCGAAATCGTCTGCGTGCTGCGCTACAAGCGTCATTACTTCATGGCCTCGGGGATCCATGCGGCACCGGTGGCCGCGGAGTTTCTCGAGCACGCGAACGTGGAAATGCAGCACGCCGACAGCCTCGCCAAGCGCATCGTCGAACTGGGCGGCGAGCCGAATTTCTCGCCCGAGGGCCTCGCGTCCCGCAGCCACGCCGAGTACGTCGAGGGGTCGTCCCTCAAGGACATGATCAAGGAAGACCTCGTCGCCGAGCGCATCGCGATCGAGAGCTACCGCGAGATGATCAGCTACCTTGGCGACACCGACCCGACCACGCAGCGCATGCTCAAGGAAATCCTCGCCACCGAGGAAGAGCACGCCGAAGACCTTTCTTCCCTGATGCAGGGGATGGGCTAGCCGCAGTCCGGGGCGGGTCCAGGGGGCGGGCATGGTACGGCTCAGATTCACGATCGAACTGCGATATGAAATCGCCGGTTCGCCTGCGGATTTCATCTTCAACGTCCACGCGACCCAGACGCAATGCCAGTCGCTGGTGAGCGAAGAGTTCCGGGTCAGCCAGGCCGTCCCCGTGTCGCTGTTCATCGATCCGGCGCACGGCAACCGCTATGCGCGGCTGCGGGCCGATCCCGGGAGCCTCGTAGTCCGCTACGAGGCCACGGTGGACATCGCGCATTACACCGCCGCGACCGACAGCATCGGCGAGGTGGCGATTGCCGACCTGCCGCCCGAAACGCTGCCCTACATCTACCCCAGCCGCTATTGCCAATCCGACCGGCTGCAGCAGGTAGCCCAAACGGAGTTCGGCACCATGACACCGGGATACGGGCGCGTGCGCGCGATCCGCGACTGGGTGCAGCAGCGCACGAAATTCCAGTCGGGCAGCTCGAACGCGACGACCTCCGCCGTTGACACACTGAATGAGCAGGTCGGCGTGTGCCGCGACTTCGCCCACCTCATGATTGGGATCTGCCGGGCGCTCAACATCCCGGCGCGGTTCGTCACCGGGATCGACTACGGCTCCAACCACGAGGTCTACGGCCCGCCCGACTTCCACGCATACGTGGAGGCATTCCTCGGCGGGCGCTGGTATCTATTCGACCCGACCGGCATGACCGTGCCGATGGGACTTATACGTCTTGGCACCGGGCGCGACGCCGCGGACGTTTCGTTCGCCACGATCTTCGGCGCCGTCGCCTCGAGCGCACCGATCATCAATATCGAGGCCATCGAGGACACCGAGCAGGGCTTCGCGATGCCCTGGGTCAACGTCGACGCCCTGTCAACCAGCGACTACTCAGGCTTTGCGGCTGCCGTAACTCAGTAACTCGCCGCGGTCCCTGGGAGGATGCGCACGCATGCCTTCCTCATTCGGTTCCGTCCCCCAGCCCGGCCGGTCCGGCATGACCAGGTGGCCGTCGACGAACTCGGGCAAATGCGTGAACAGCTCGTGGTCCCACGCAATGCGGTCGATGTCGGTTTCCATAATGCGCAGGTTCGGCACCGCGGCCGAGAAATGCGCATTCATCATCGTGCACAAGTGCCCGTAGAAATTGTGCGGGGCGACGTTGACTTCGTGCGCGGCGGCCGCGGCGGCGATTTTCATCGACTGCCATAGGCCGTTCCAGGGCGTGTCCACGATCGCCACGTCCATCGCCTGTTCACGCAAGTAGGGCAGGAACTCGCCCAGGCCCAAAAGGGTCTCGCACGAGCTGATGGGGTGTGGGCTCTGCCTGCGGATGTACGCCAGGGCCTGAGGGTTGAAGCTGTCGATCTCGATCCAGAACATGTCGAGGTGCGCGATGGCGCGCAGGATCTTGAGATAGCCCTCGGTCTTGGCGTTGAAGTTGAGGTCGAGCAGGATGTCGACGCCGGGGCCGACGCCGTCGCGCAAGGCTTCCAGGTGCATGACGAGGTTGGCGAGCACGTCGCGCTCGATGTTGAGCTCGGGTGCGAACGGCGAGCCGAAGCCGGGGCGGTAGCCGCGCGGGTTCTTTTTGTCCTGGTCGTACAGAAAGATGTTGGTCTTGCAGGCGGTAAAGCCCTTTTCGCGCACCTCGCGCCCGAGCGACTTCACGCCGTCCAAGTCCGTGATCGCCGGCTTGTAATGCTCGGGGTGGTTGATGCGCCAGGTGGCGCAGTGCGACCAGTACACGCGGATGCGGTCGCGCACCTTGCCGCCCAGGAGGCTGTAGACAGACACGCCGAGCCCTTTGGCCTTGGCGTCCAGGAGAGCGTTCTCGATAGCCCCCATCGCGAGCGCGACGATCCCGCCCGAGGCCGGGCGCGTGGCCGAGTTGAGGTCGGCGTAGACCTTCTCGTGCTCGTCGACGGACTTGCCGACGACGCGCACCGCGAGGCGCTGGATCACCGCGCCGACACCCGGGGCGCCGAACCCCTCGTCGTATTCGCTCCAGCCGACGATGCCCTTGTCGGTGGTGACCTTGACGAAATGGTAGTTGCGCCAGCCGGCGTCGCAGGACCGGGTTTCGACCGACTTCACGTTCATTTCAGAACCCCTCCAATACGATTTTCCCGATGGTCGTCCCGCTCTCGATCAGCGCATGCGCCTTCTTCAGGTTCGCCGCGTTTATGGTGCCGAGGTTCTTCGTCATGGTCGTCCTGAGCGTACCGGCATCGACCAGCGTTGACACTTCGCACAGCAGGTCGTGCTGCGCCTGGATGTCGGGCGTGGTGAACGTAGAACGCGTAAACATTCCTTCCCAGTGGGCGGAGACGCACTTTCGTCGCAGCGGCATGATGTCGAGAGACCCCGGGTCGTCGATCAGCCCGAACGCGCCCTGCGGCGCAATCAGGTCGGGCATCGACGGGTAATGCTTCGCGGTCTGCGTGAGGCTGGCAACGTAATTCACTTCGGGAATGCCGATGCGCTTGAGTTCCGCGGGCAGCGGCTCGGTATGGTCGATCGTGTGGTGCGCACCGAGGTCGAGGCACCACTCGATGGTCTCCGGCCGCGAAGCCGTGGCGATCACCGTGAGGCCGGTGAGCTTGCGTGCGAGTTGGACCATGATCGAGCCGACACCGCCGGCACCGCCGATCACCAGCAAACTTCCCTTCGTTCCGTTGCGTGGGATGTGCATGCGGTCGAACATCAGCTCCCAAGCGGTGATCGAAGTCAGCGCCAGCGCGGCCGCTTGCGCGAACGATAGCGACTTCGGCTTCGTGCCGACGATGCGCTCGTCCACCGCGTGCAATTCGGCATTCGTGCCAGGGCGGATGTTCGAACCTGCGTAGAACACCTCGTCGCCCGGCTTGAACAGCGTCGCCTCCTTGCCGACTGACTTGATCACGCCCGAGGCGTCGAAGCCGAGGATCATCGTTTGGCCGGCCGGGACACCGCGCATACGCATCTTGGTGTCGACCGGATTGACCGAGATCGCCCTGACCTCGACGACCAGGTCGCGTGCGCGGGCCTCGGGCGCGGGGGCATCGAAGTCGATCAGGGACTCGGCATCGGCGATCGGCAGGCTCTGCCTGAATCCAACGGCTTTCATGGGCGCTCTTCCTCGAAACAGCGGAGGAAGCACGATAAACGAGCCGGTGGCGCGGTGCTAGACTTTCTCATCCTGGGCAGGGAGACAGACATGAAACTGAGCGCCGAGCAAAAGGCCGCCTACGAGCGCGACGGGTTTTTGGTTTTCGCAGACCTCGTGTCGCCCGCCGAGGTTGCCGCGTTGCGGGCCGAGGTCGAGCGCCTGCGCGATGTCGATGCGCCAGGCGTGGTGCGCGAAGGCACGTCCGGCGCGCCGAAGTCGATGTTCCGCCTGCACGAGGACAATGGACCGGGGGCGTCGCCCGCGTTCCGCACCCTGTCGCGCACGCCGCGCGTGCTCGGCGTTGCGCAGCAGGTCCTGAATGATCCCGACCTCTACCTGCACCACTCCAAGGTGAACGTGAAGGCTGCGATCGAAGGCTCGGTGTGGCCCTGGCACCAGGACTACGGCTCGTGGAAGCTCGACGGCATCGAGCGCCCGGACATGGCGACGTTTGCCGTCCTGCTCGACGAAGCGACCGATCTCTCAGGCTGCCTTTACCTGCTGCCCGGCAGCCATCGCTGGGGGCGCACGGAGGCCTACCTGGATACGAGCACGGCCTACCGGCTATGGTCGGTGACGCCGGAAGACATGAAGCGCCGCATGGCTGCCTCGCCGCCGCCCGTGGCGATCTCAGGCCCAGCCGGCACCTGCGCGATCTTCCACTGCAACCTGATGCACGCGAGCGGGCACAACCTCTCGCACAACGACCGCTGGCAGGCGTACTTCTGCTTCAACACCTGCGCAAACCATCCCAAGGACGTCGAAACGCCGCGGCCCGACCACGTGCGCTCGACCAACTGGGTGCCGATGGAACTCGTGGAAGATCGTGTGGTCAGCGCAGAGAATGTACCGGAACCGACACATTAACTAGCCCGGGATCCGCTCCAGGAGCGGATCTACGCAATCAAATGTTTGGAATTCAGGCCTAGAACGGTTCCTTGTAGGGCCGCAGGTCGATCTCCTGTGCCCACACCGTGCGCGGCTGGCGGTGGATGTGCCAGTAGGTTTCGGCAATCGCGTCGATGTCGAGCAACCCATCCTCGCCGCGCTCCTTGACAGACTCCGGCCGGCGCGACACCAGGCGGTACCCGTTGATGCCGCCATCGATCACGACATGCGCCACGTGAATCCCCATGGGCCCGTACTCGCGCGCCATGCTCTGTGCAAGCATGCGCAGCCCGGCCTTGGCCGCCGAGAAATGCGCAAAGCCCGGCTTGCCGCGCAGGCTCGCCGAGGCGCCGGTGAAGAGCACCGTGCCGCGGCCCAGCGGCACCAGCCGCCGCGCCGCTTCGCGCCCGACGAGGAACCCGCCGAAGCAGCCGACGCGCCAGAACTCCTCGAAGGTCTCCGCGCTGAGCTCGCGCAGGTCGATCATCTGGTTGATGCCGGCGTTGAAGGCGACCAGGTTGGCGGGATCGCGCCCGGCGCCTGGCGCCATCGCGCGATCGAACAGGCGGATCACGTCCGCTTCGGCGGTCGCATCCATGACGAATGCTTCGGCGCTGCCGCCAGCGGCGTTCAAGCCGGCAGCCACTTGCGCGACCTTCGCTTCCGTACGCCCGGCGACCAGTACGTGGTGGCCGTTGGCCGAGAATTTCCGGCAAAGCGCGGCCCCGAGCCCTTGCTCGGCGCCTACGCCGACGACGACTGCTGTGGGTTTCTTCATGATGCCGGTCCTTTGTTGAGTGCGACTCGAGGTGCGCGCGGCCAATGCAGCGGCCCGAACCACGCACCGCTCCCCACCGAGACCGCGATAAGCACGCCATAGACAACCAATGCGGCGTCCTGCGCGAGGAATACGTTCGTAAGGTCGGCAGTCAACTGGACGGCGAGCCAGCCGCCGGCGACCGCCACGGCGAACCGGACGAAATTCGCCCCCATTGGCCAGAGCAGCTTGCCGGCGCCCTGGGAGGCGAAATACAACGACAACCCCAGGCCGAAGAACCCATACACCGGGCCGACGGCGCGCAGATACTTTGTACCCGCGTCGAGCATCGCCGGGTCCGTATCGAAAAGCGAGAGCCAGGCATGCGGAAAAATCGCCGCAGCGAGGCCCACGAACTCGGCCAGCCCTGCGGCGATCGCAGCGCCAACCCAGGCGGTGCGCAGGGCGCGTTCGCGTCGACCCGCCCCGACGTTGGTGCCCACCATCGCCACCAGCGGCGCACCCAGCCCGAACACGATCGGCACCAGCAGGTACTCGAGCCGCGCCCCGGTGCCGTAGCCCGCGATGGCGGCCGGCCCGCCGGCGCTGCCGACCACGCCCGTGCAGATGGCGATGGTCAGGTTGGTGGTCACCGTTGTCACTGCCGCGATCAGACCGACGCGCAGGATGTCCGCGAAGAGCGGCCGCCGGAATCTAATATTTGCGAAGGAGGGACGCACGACGCTCTTGCCGGCGAGGAGGTGCGCGGCCAGCCAGATCGTGCCGCCCAGGTAATAGGCGAGCGCCGCGACGGCGCCGCCGATGATGCCGAGCGCAGGCACCGGCCCCCAGCCGAAGATCAGCAACGGCGAGAGCGGGATCAGCACGAAGGCGCCAACGGTGCTTACGATGGCCGGGAAATTCATGTTGCCGGTGCCGCGGATCACCGATCGCGAGCGAGTTCGCTTAGCGCCGCGGGCTAGCTCTCCAGCGCGACCGCGGGGCGCTGCAGGGCCACCTGCGTGCGTTCCTCGAAAGCGTGCGCAAGCTGCAGCACGCCGAAGTCATCGCGGAACCGCCCCACAATCTGCAGGCCGACCGGCAGCGCTGGCTTGTCGTCGGTAAAGCCGGCCGGCACCGAGATCGCCGGGTGGCTGGTCACCGTGATGTAGTAGCAGGTCTTCATCCAGTCGATGTAGTTGTCGAGCTTCACGCCGTCGATCTCGTCCACATAGGCCTGCGTGACCGGAAACGGCACGACCTGGTTAACGGGCAGCAGCAGGAATTCGTAGCGGTCCATGAATTCGCGCATGCGGCGATATACGTCGGAGCGCAGCGCGTGCGCGCGCGCAATGCGCGGCCCGTCGAGTTTTATGCCCTCCTCGATGTTCCAGACCACCGTGTCCTTGAGCTGGTCACGGTACTTTTCCAGTAGGGACCCGTATTTCTGCACGAAGCCCACCGCGCGCAGCACGTGGAAAGCCTCGTCCGAGCCGGACAGGTCGGGTTCGGCCTCTTCAACGATGCAGCCGAGCGACTCGAACACCTTGCGCTGCTTTTCGAGCACCGCGGTCACGCGCTTGTCGACCGGAAGGCCGCCGAGGTCCCTCGACCAGGCGACACGGACCTTCTTGAAATTGCGCTTGAGCGGCCGGGCGAACAGCGAGCCCGGCTCGGTGATGCTGATCGGCGAGCGCAGGTCGGGTCCCGCCATGGCGGAGAAGAAGAATGCGGTGTCCTCCACCGAGCGCGCGATCGGGCCGATGACCGACAGCGTGGCCCAGGCGTCTCCGGTCGGGTAGTAGGGCGTGCGTCCCGGGGTGGGGCGGAAGCCGACCACGTTGCAGAAATTGCCCGGGTTGCGCAAGCTTGCGCCGAGGTCCGAGCCGTCGGCAAACGGCAGCATGCCGCACGCCACCGCGACCGCCGCGCCGCCCGAGGAGCCGCCGCAGGTCTTGGCCAGGTCGTACGGATTGGGCGTCGCGCCGAAGACCTTGTTGAAGGTCTGGCTGCCGGCGGCGAACTCGGGTGTGTTGGTCTTGCCGAGGGTGATCGCACCCGCCGCCTTGAGACGCTCGACCAGCACGTGATCGGCCTCGGGCACGTTGTCCTTGTAGATCGGGGAGCCGAAAGTGGTGCGGATGCCCTTGGTGACGATCATGTCCTTGTAGGCGATCGGCAGGCCCGCCAGGGGCCCTATGCCCGCGGCGGTCTTCGCTCGCGCAAGCTTCGCATCGAGCTTCCTCGCCTCCTTGAGCGCCGCTTCAGGCAGGAAGGTGACGATTGCATTCACCTTCGGGTTGACTCGTTCGATCTGCGCGATATGCGCCTTCATCACTTCGACCGCCGATATTTTGCGGCTGCGAACGAGGCGCGCAAGCTTCTTCGCGGACTGGAATACGAGGTCTTTCATTGGATTCCTTACATTAGGACGATGTCGAATTGTTCCTGGGTGTAGCTGTTTTCCATCTGCATCGAGATCGGCTTGCCGATGAAGTCCGACAGCATCGCAAGCGACTGCGACTCCTCCTCCTCGAACAGGTCGATCACGGCGCGGCCCGCCAGAACCCGGTATTCGCGCGCATTGAACGCACGCGCTTCGCGCAGGATCTCGCGCAGGATCTCGTAGCAGGCCGTCCTCGCCGTCTTCACTTCGCCGCGCCCTTCACATGTGGGGCACGTTTCGCACAGTACATGCGCGAGCGACTCGCGCGTGCGCTTCCTCGTCATCTCGACCAGCCCGAGCTGGGTGAAGCCATTGACCGTCATGCGCGTGCGGTCGCGCGAGAGGGCCTTGCGCAACTCCTCCAGCACCGCGGCGCGATGCTCCTCGGTGTCCATGTCGATGAAGTCGAGCACGATGATGCCGCCCAGGTTCCTGAGGCGCAGCTGGCGCGCGATGGTCTGCGCGGCCTCGAGGTTGGTCTTGAAGATCGTGTCGTCGAAATTGCGCGTGCCGACGAACCCGCCGGTGTTGACGTCGATGGTGGTCATCGCCTCGGTCTGGTCGATGATGAGGTAGCCGCCGGATTTGAGCTCGACCCGGCGCGCCAGCGCCTTCTCGATTTCCTGCTCGACGTTGTAGAGGTCGAACAGCGGCCGCTCGCCGGTGTAGTGGTCGAGCCTGGGGCGCACCTGCGGGGTGTAAGTCTGGGCGAAGGCGGCGAGCTTCTGGAAATTCTCGCGCGAGTCGATTATCACGCGCCCGGTCTCGTCCGAGACCATGTCGCGCAGCACGCGCTGCGCGAGCGACAGGTCCTCGTAGATGAGCTCCATCGGCCTGGCCGAAAGCGAGCGCTCGCGCAGGTCGCGCCAGAGGTGGCGCAGGTATTCGATGTCGGCCGACAGCTCTTCGGCGCTCGCCGCCTCGGCGATCGTGCGCACGATGAAGCCGCCCTTCTCCTCCGGCGGCATGACCTGTTGCAGCCGCTCGCGCAACGCAGCGCGTCCGGCTTCGTCGCCTATGCGCTGCGAAATCCCGATGTGGGAATCCTGCGGCAGGTAGACCAGCATGCGGCCGGCGATCGAAATCTGGGTAGACAGGCGTGCGCCCTTGGTGCCGATCGGGTCCTTGACCACCTGCACCACGATGGGCTGGCCTTCGGCGAGGATCTTCTCGATCGGCTTGGCCGGCGTGGTGCAGCCTTCCTTGGGCCGGTGCTCCCAGATGTCGGCCACGTGCAGGAACGCGGCGCGCTCAAGTCCTATCTCGACAAAGGCCGACTGCATGCCGGGCAGCACGCGCGCAACGCGCCCTTTATAGATATTGCCGACGCGGCCGCGGCTGGCCGAGCGTTCGACGAGCAGCTCCTGCGCCACGCCGTTCTGCATCACGGCAACGCGCGTTTCCTGCGGCGTCACGTTGATGAGGATCTCGTCAGTCATAGGTACAGGGGGGCTACCCCCCCCGTGCCCCCCCGTCTATCCTGGAATCGCCCCATCTTCTCGATAAGCTGCGCGGTCTCGTAGAGCGGCAGCCCCATCACGCCCGAATAGCTGCCGTGGATCTCGACGATGAACTGCCCGGCGCGCCCCTGGATGGCGTAAGCGCCCGCCTTGTCGTCTGCTTCCCCCGACGCAACGTATTGGCGGATCTCGTCTTCGGACAGTGCGCGGAATTCGACCTCGGTACGCGACACCGCCAGCTCGACGCGCTCGTCGTACTTGAGCGCGACGGCGGTGAGGACTTCGTGCCGGCGGCCGGAGAGGGCGGCGAGCATGTCCATCGCCTCGCGCCGGTCGACGGGCTTGGCGAGGATGCGTCCGTCGAGCGCCACGGTGGTATCGGCCGACAACACCGGCGCGCGCGGCAGGGTGCGCTGCTGCATGCGCTTCCAGCCGCCCTCGGCCTTGGCGCAGCACACGCGCACGACATAGTCGTAAGGGGCTTCGCCATCGACGGTGTCCTCGTTCACCTCGGGATCTGCATTGGGCAGGTCGCGAAACAGCAGCAAGTGGAACTTCACGCCGATCTGGGCGAGCAGCTCCCGGCGGCGCGGGCTGCGCGACGCAAGGTAAATGCTGCGGTCCTGGGCGGTGATCATGGCGGGGTGGGGTTCCGCCGAGTGTAGCAGAGGGCTTTGTGCTAGCTGCGGTGGTAGGGATGCCCGCTCAGCAGTGATGCGGCGCGGTAGAGCTGCTCTGCGAATAGCGCCCTCGCGAGCGCGTGGGGCAGCGTGAAGCTCGAGAGCCGGAGCAGCATTTCGCATTCGCGCTTGAGCACGGGGTCGAGCCCGTCCGGCCCGCCGATGACGAAGGCCGTGGCAACGCCGGAATCAAGCCATGCGCGGATTTTTGCGGAGAACTGCACACTGGTGAAGTCCTTGCCGCGCTCGTCCAGGCCCACCAGCCGCGTGCCGCGCGGGACGCATGCGCGCAGGCGCTGCGCCTCGGCGGCCATCATCTGGGTTTTGCTCCTGCCCGAAGTGCGCGCCTGCGGCTTGACCTCGACCAGCGCGGCCTCGAACTCCCGCGGCAGGCGCTTCAGGTATTCGTCGCAGGCGTCATTGGCCCACTTCGGCAGCTTGTCGCCGACGGCGACGATGTAGAGCCGGGGCAAAGGCTGGGGCGTCAGCGAGTGCGCTTGCGCGCAGGGCGCTTCTTGGCGGCGACTTTGCGCGGTTTCGCCGCGGCTTTCTTCTTCTTCGCCAGCGGGGCCTTGGCTTTCGGCTTCGGCGCGACGCGCGCCGTGGGCTCGGGCTCGCGCTTCATCTTCACGTCCTTGCCGCCCCAGAGCTCCTCGAGGTTGTAGGTGAGCCGGGTGGTGGGATGCATCACGTGCACGATCACATCCCCAAGATCCACCAGCACCCACTCGCCGGTATCGCCTCCTTCGACTCCGTGGACCTTGGAGCCGAGCTTCTTGAGCTGTTCCTGCACGTTGTCCGCCAGCGCCTTGACCTGCCGGGTGGAGTCCCCGCTCGCGATGACCACACGCTCGAAGAATGGCGACAGGCGCTCGGTGTTGAACACGACGATGTCGCGGCCCTTGATGTCTTCGAGCGCGTCGACCACCGCGCGCTGCTTTTTACGGATATCCATTAACGGGTTCTGCGCTCCTGTGAACAGTAGAGGCGGTGGGTTTCAATATAGTCGAGAACCGCTTCGGGCAGCAATCCGCGCGCGCTCTCGCCTTTGGCGATGCGCTTGCGGATCGCGGTAGAGGAAATGTCCTGCGGCACCATGTGCACGATGGTCACGCGGCCCGCGTTTTCGAGGGCCAGCCCGGGCCGCGCAAACACGGCGATAGTGGCGAGCGAAAACAGGTCCGCGTGCCGGTGCCAGGTCTCCAGGCGCGCATTCTGGTCGGCCCCGATCAGGAGGAACAGCCGGACCGCCGTTCCGAGCTCGCGGCGCAGGCCTTCGAGGGTCTCCACCGTGTAGCCGGGCGAAGGCTTGCGCATTTCGCGCTCGTCGAGCGCGAAGCGCGGTTCGCCCGCGATTGCGAGCCGCACCATCGCGGCGCGATCTTGCGCCGACGCGTCCGGGGGATCACGGTGGGGCGGCGTTCCGCTCGGGATCCAGAGGACCTGCGACAGCCCGAGCCCGGTGAGTGCGGCGCGCGCCATCGCAAGGTGCGCGTTGTGGACCGGATCGAAGCTGCCGCCAAGGACGCCCACTGCGGCGCCAGCCGCGGCGCCGTTCGCGTTTGCCGCGGTCAAGCGCGCACTTCTCCGTGGCCGAGCACGACGAACTTCTGCGAAGTCAGGCCTTCCAGCCCTACCGGTCCGCGGGCGTGCAGCTTGTCGGTGGAGATGCCGATTTCGGCGCCCAGGCCGAACTCGAACCCGTCGGCAAAGCGGGTGGAAGCATTCACCATTACCGAGGCCGAGTCGACTTCGCGCAGGAAGCGGTCGGCGCGCGCCTTGTCGGTTGTGACGATGGCATCGGTGTGCTGCGAGCCGTATTTCGCGATGTGATCGATGGCTTCATCGAGCCCTTTCACCACGCGTATCGCGGCGATCGGCGCGAGGTATTCGGCGTACCAGTCCTCCTCGGAGGCCGCCTTGGCATCGGGCACCAGCCTGCGGGTCGCGTCGTCGCCGCGCATTTCCACGCCCTTGGCGCGATAGATGGCGGCGATCTCCGGCAGGACCCTGCCTGCGATGCCCTCGGCCACCAGCAGCGTCTCGAGCGTATTGCAGGTGCCGTAGCGCTGCGTCTTTGCGTTGTCCGCAATGCGCACCGCCATGGCGGGATCGGCCTTGTCGTCGATGTAGACGTGGCAGACGCCGTCGAGGTGCTTGATCATCGGGATGCGCGACTCGCGCATCAGGCGCGAGATCAGGTCCTTGCCGCCCCGCGGTACGATGATGTCGACGAATTCGGGCATGGTAATCAGGATGCCCACGGCGGCGCGATCGGAGGTCTCGACCACCTGGACCGCCGCAAGCGGCAGGCCCGCCGCAGCCAGGCCCGCCTCGATGCAGCCGGCAATTGCGCGGTTGGATTCGATGGCTTCCGAGCCGCCGCGCAGGATGCAGGCATTGCCCGACTTGAGGCACAGCGCCGCCGCATCCACCGTCACGTTCGGGCGCGATTCGTAGATGATCCCGATTACGCCGAGCGGCACGCGCATGCGTCCGACTTGGATCCCCGTGGGGCGTGTTTCCATGTCGGTGATCTGTCCGATGGGGTCGGCAAGGGCGGCCACTTCCTCCACGCCCTTGGCCATCTGCTCGATGCTTTTTTTACTCAGGGTCAGCCGGTCGACGAAAGCGCCATCGCGCCCCGCGGTTTTCGCGCGTTCGACATCATTGCGATTCGCTGCGATGAGGTCGGCTTCCCTGGCGCGGATTTCGGCCGCAATGGACCGCAGGGCGCGGTCTTTTTCGGCCGCACCCGCGCGCGCAAGCTCGCGCGCCGCACCGCGCGCCGCGCGCCCCAGCCCGTGCATGTAAGCCTGAATGTCGGCCTTAGCGTCCATGCTTCAATTCTAGTCCCAGTTTCAGGAACTCATCCCACACGTTGCCCTTGGCGATGCCCTTGATCACGCGGTCGATGACCGCGGCATGCGACAGGGCCGCATCCACCGTGCTTTGCGAAAAACGGCGCAACGCGGCTTTCATCGGGGCTTCCTTGTTGCGCCAGACGCGGTTCTCGCGGAACAGTTGTTCCACCTGGCGCCCGGCGGAAAGGCCGGCCAGGATGCGCGAGACCGCGCGCAGCTCTTCGGACACCGCCCACAGCACGAAAGTGGGGGCTTCGCCTTCGCCGCGCAAGCCCTCCAGCACGCGCACATAACGAGCGAGGTCGCCTGTGAGCATCGCTTCGGCGAGGCCCTGAACGTCATAGCGAGCCACGTTGGCGACCGCTTCTTGAACATCTTCGAGCGACAGCTCGCCCGCGGGCAATAGCAGCGCGAGCTTCTGCACTTCCTGGTGCGCGGCAAGCAGATTCCCCTCGACGCGATCGGCAAGGAACTCGAGGGCCTCGCGGCCCGCGCGCTGGTTGCCGCGCGCCAGACGCTGGCCGATCCATTCCGGCAGGCGCGCGCGCTCCACCTTCCAGATGTCCACGACGACGCCGGCGCTTGCAAGGGCGCTGAACCACGCCGAATTCTGGCCCGCCTTGTCAAGGCGTGGCAGCGAGACCAGCGTCAGGCACTCCGGGTTGAGGTTGCCCGCATAGCGCTCGATCGCCTTGGCGCCTTCGGTGCCCGGCTTGCCGGTGGGCAGGCGCAGCTCTACGATTTTCATGCCTCCGAAGAGCGACAGGCTCGCCCCGGCATGGGTCAGCTCGGCCCAGTCGAAATAGCGCTCGGCCACGAAGAGGTCGCGCTCCGCGTAGCCCTTCGCGCGGGCTGCCGCGCGGATTGCATCGGCGGCTTCGAGCGCAAGCAGGGGCTCGTCGCCATGCACGACATAGAGTGGCGCCAGCGACTTCTTCAGGTGCGCCTCGAGCGGGTCGGCGCGCAGCTGCATGGGTTGGGCGGGCGCCTTTTTCTTACTGGACGACGGGCTTGGCCGGCTGGGCGGCCGAAAGCCGGCGCAGGATCTGCTGCACGAGGTCGGACTGCATCTCGCGGTAGATGGCGGCTTCCTCGGCCTCCTTCGCGAGCACGTCGGTGTCGTTGTAAGTGAGGTCGCGCGAAATGGACAGTGTGGTGAGCGGGATGAATTCCCCCCCCTTGCCGTCATGCACGCGCAGGTTGATGCGATAGACAAGCTGCAGCTCGCGCACGCGCCCGGCGCCCGACAGCGAGAGGATGTTCCTGAATTTCGTCTCCCCGCCGAGCTCCATGAGCGCCTGCGCGGACTTCTCGTTGTCCACGACTTTGGTGCGGGTGCCGCTCTGGATATTGCGTTTGAGATCGAGCGCCACGCCCCCGGTCGTGTTGGGGATGTAGAGCGTCTCGAACGGCAGCGCCGCCGTGCCGCGCAACTGGAAGCCGCAGGCGCAAAGGCAGACAAGGAGGCAAAGACCCAGTACCGCAAGCAATGCGCGCATGTCACACCACCACGTTGATCAGGCGGCCGGGAACGATGACGATCTTGCGGATGGCCTGGCCGGTCACGTACTTTTGCACGAGCGCGCTGGCGGTGACAAGCGCCTCCAGCGAGGGACGGTCGGCCGATTTCGGCGCCCTGAGGCTGCCGCGCGTCTTGCCGCCCACCTGCACCACGTAGTCGATCTCGTCCTGCTCGAGCGCCTTCGGGTCGGGCTCAGGCCACGGGGCGCGCAGGATGTCGTCCCCGAAGCCGAGCTCCTTCCACAGCGCGTGCGACAGGTGCGGCGTGATCGGCGAGAGCAGGCGCAGCAGGATCGAGATCCCTTCCTTCGCTTCGGCGGAGGAGGTGTCCTGCAGGCGCTCGAGGGCGTTGAGAATTTTCATCGCGGCGGAGGCCACGGTATTGAACTGGTGCTTGCCGAGGTCGTAGTTGGCCTGCTTGAGCACGGAGTGGATCTCGAAGCGCGCGGCCTTGAGGATCTCGGGCGTGGGTTTGGCCCCGGTCTTGCCTGGGCGGGCGCAATAGGCCCACACCCGCTTGAGGAAGCGGAACGAGCCTTCGACGCCTTCGTCCGACCACTCGAGCGACTGGGTCGGCGGCGAGGTGAAGATGATGAAGAAGCGCGCCGTGTCGGCGCCGTATTTCTCGATCAGCGCCTGCGGGTCGACGCCGTTGTTCTTCGACTTCGACATCGTCCCGATGCCGGCCGCGGTCACCGGTGCGCCGTCGGAATCGCGCCTGGCGGCGATCGCGCGGCCCTTGTTGTCGCGCTCCACCGTCACGTCGGCGGGATTGATCCACTCGCGCCGCCCCTCGGGGCTGTCGTAGTGGTAGAGCTCGGCGAGCACCATGCCCTGCGTGAGCAGGTTGGTGAACGGCTCGGTCACATCGAGCAATCCTTCGTCCCTCATCACGCGGGTGAAAAAGCGCGAGTACAGGAGGTGGAGGATGGCGTGCTCGATGCCGCCGATGTACTGGTCGACCGGCATCCAGTACCTGGCGCGCTCGTCCACCATCGACTTGTCGTTATCCGGGCAGGCGTAGCGCGCGAAATACCAGGACGAATCGACGAACGTGTCCATGGTGTCGGTCTCGCGCTGCGCGGGCTTGCCGCAAGACGGGCAGGTGCAGTTGAGGAACGCAGGCAGCTTGTTGAGCGGGTTGCCGGTGCCGTCGGGAACCAAGTCCTCCGGCAGCACCACGGGCAGGTCCTCTTCGGGCACCGGCACGTCGCCGCAGGTTTTGCAGTGGATGATCGGCACCGGGCAGCCCCAGTAGCGCTGGCGCGAGATGCCCCAGTCGCGCAGGCGCCATTGCACGTGCTTGTCGCCCAGGCCCTTCGCCTTGAGGTCGGCGGCAACCGCATCCACTGCAGCCTTGAAATCCAGTCCGTCGTACCTACCCGAGTTGATGTTGGTGCCGTACTCGGCATATTCGGGCTTCCAGGGGGCGGGCACGGTGTCGCCTGCTTTGCCCCCTATCCCGTGGCGGATGACCGGCTTGATCGGCAGGCCGTACTTGTTGGCGAACTCGTAATCGCGCTCGTCGTGCGCCGGCACGCCCATGACCGCGCCGTCGCCGTAGCTCATGAGCACGTAGTTGCCGACCCACACCGGAACCTGCTCGCCCGACAGGGGATGAGTGACGCTCAGGCCGGTCGCCATGCCCTTCTTTTCCTGCTGCGCAAGCTCGGCCTCGATCACCGCGCCCTGGCGGCATTCCTCGATGAACTGCGCGAGCGCAGGGTTGGACTTCGCAGCGTGCAGCGCAAGCACATGCTCGGCCGCCACCGCGCAGAACGTGACGCCCATGATCGTGTCGGCGCGCGTGGTAAACACATTGAGCAGTTTCTTCTCGCCGTCGAGCTCGTACGGGAAGCCGAAGCGCACCCCCTCGGACTTGCCGATCCAGTTTTTCTGCATGAGCTTGACCTGCTCGGGCCAGCCGTCCATGCCCTCCAGCGCCGAGAGCAGCTCTTCCGCGTATGCGGAGATGCGCAGGAAGTACATCGGGATCTCGCGCTTCTCGACCACCGCGCCGGTGCGCCAGCCGCGCCCGTCGATGACCTGCTCGTTGGCGAGCACCGTCTGGTCGACCGGATCCCAGTTCACCACGCCGGTCTTCTTGTAGGCGAGGCCCTTCTTGAACAGGCGCACGAACAGCCACTGGTCCCATTTGTAGTAGCTGGGCGAGCAGGTCGCCAGCTCGCGCGTCCAGTCGATCGCGAACCCCAGGCTCTTCAGCTGGGTGCGCATGTACGCGATGTTGTCGTAGGTCCACTTCGCCGGCGGCACCTTGTTCGCCATCGCGGCGTTCTCAGCCGGCAGGCCGAACGCGTCCCATCCCATCGGCTGCAGCACGTTGTAGCCGCGCATCCGGTAGTACCGGGTGATCACATCGCCGATGGTATAGTTTCTGACGTGCCCCATATGCAGCTTCCCCGAGGGGTAGGGGAACATCGAAAGGCAGTAATACTTCGGCTTCGAGGGGTCTTCGATCACGCGGAACGATCCCGTACCGTCCCAGAAAGCCTGGGCGTCTCGTTCAATGGACTGCGGCGTGTAGCGTTCTTGCATGTCGGGTGGGTCGGTAGGGCAAGGAAGAGTGAGAAATAGTTCGCAAAATCAGAGGCGAACTGAAAATTATAGCTGAATCCACCGCGGCCCCCGCCGCGTATATATGGGCATCGCAGGGAGTTGCCCCAAGGGAGATCCGCCATGAAAAAAATGATTCGCTTGCTTGCCGTCGCCGGGTTTGGGCTCGTCTCTATGACGGCGTCCGCCGCGCCGGCGGCGGTCGTCGAAGGCGTCCAGATGCCCGCCTGGCTGGAACAGGCCGACGGAAGAAAGATTCCGCTCGCGCCGGGGATGGAGCTCAAAGCCGGCGAGCTGGTGCGCAGCGGCGCGAATTCGCGCGTCTTGTTGAAACTGTCGGAAGGCAGCCTGGTCAAGCTGGGCGAGAACGGCCAGCTGAAGATCGACGAGCTCAAGCCGGACGAGGGCGGCATTTTCAAGGCGGCCCTCAAGGTCGCGGAAGGCGCTTTCCGCTTTACGACCAACGTGATCATGAAGCACCGCCGGCGCAGTGTGAACATCACCGTCGCGACGGTGACGGCCGGTATCCGAGGCACCGACCTGTGGGGCAAGTCCACCTCGAACGACCGCCAGGTCGTGTGCCTGATCGAAGGGCAAATCGAAGTCGGCGCGCCCGGCGAGAAGCCGGCGGTCATGGACCAGCCGCTGCAGTTCTACCAGCGCAACCAGGGCGAGACCGCGCCCATCGGCCTGGTCGATCCGGCAATGCTCGGCCAGTGGGCGCTCGAAACGGAGATTGCGGCCGGTCAGGGCGCCGCGCGGGCGGGGGGAAAGTGGAAAGTGACACTGGCCTCTTCCGGCACGCAGGAGGCCGCGCTGGCCGTATACGACAAAGTAAGGGCGAACGGATACGCGGCGGAAATCCACCCGGCGATGGCGGGCGGCAAGCGCGTGTACAACGTACGCATCGGCAACCTGCCTTCGAAGGCGGAAGCCGAGGCACTGGCCGGGCAGCTGCGAGGCAAAATGGGAATCGGGGAGCCGCGCGTTTCCACCTAGGCGCAGGCTCGGCGACCTAGTCGCGCGGCTATAATCACGGAGCTTTGTCCCTCCACCTCGAACACCTCAATCCCGAGCAGCTTGCGGCGGTCACGCTTCCCGACCGGCAGCATGCGCTCATCCTTGCCGGCGCCGGCAGCGGCAAGACACGCGTACTCACCACGCGCATCGCATGGCTGGTCAAAAACGGGTTCGTCTCGCCCTCCGGCATCCTCGCGGTAACTTTCACCAACAAGGCGGCGCGCGAGATGCTCACGCGCCTCACCGCGATGCTGCCGGTGAATCCGCGCGGGATGTGGATCGGCACGTTCCACGGCCTTTGCAACCGCATGCTGCGCATGCATCACCGCGATGCGGGGTTGCCGCAGACCTTCCAGATCCTCGACACGGCAGACCAGCTCGCGGTGGTGAAGCGCCTGCTCAAGACGATGGATGTCGACGACGACAAGTTCCCGCCGCGCGAAGTGCAGTGGTTCATCAACGGCAGGAAGGAAGAGGGCGAGCGCGCGCAAGCCGTCCAGGCCACCGACGATCTGTCGCGGCGCTTCATCGAGATCTACGCTGCGTACGACTCGCAATGCCAGCGCGAGGGCGTGGCGGATTTTCCCGAGCTCCTGTTGCGCAGCTACGAGCTATTGTCACGCAACGAGTTGCTGCGTACGCACTATGCGCAACGCTTCCGTCACATCCTGGTCGACGAGTTCCAGGACACCAACAAGCTGCAGTACCGCTGGCTCAAGCTGCTCGCGGGTCCCGAGACATCGATCTTCGCGGTAGGCGACGACGACCAGTCGATCTATGCGTTTCGCGGCGCGAACGTCGGCAACATGGCCGACTTCGAAAGGGACTACAGGGTTGAGAAGGTCGTCCGCCTCGAGCAGAATTACCGCTCGCACGGCAACATCCTCGACGCGGCGAATGCGCTGATCGCCAACAACGCGAACCGCCTGGGCAAGAACCTGTGGACCGCCGCGGGATCGGGCGAGCCGATCCGCGTGTTCGAAGGCGAGTCGGATTCCGAGGAGGCGCGCTGGCTGGTAGAGGAGGTGCAGGGCCTTGCGCGCGACGGGGTGCGCTACCAGGACATGGCGATCCTGTACCGTTCGAACGCGCAGTCGCGGATTCTCGAGCACGCTCTGTTCGCCGCCGGCGTTTCGTACCGCGTCTACGGCGGGCTGCGCTTTTTCGAGCGCGCGGAGATCAAGCACGCGCTCGCCTACCTGCGCCTGGTGGAGAATTCGGACGACGACAACGCCTTCATGCGTATCTCGAATTTCCCGCCGCGCGGCATCGGCGCCCGCTCGATGGAGGCGCTGCAGGATGCGGCCCGGGCGGCCAACACCAGCCTGTACGCGTCGATCGGCGCGCTTGCGGGCAAGGCGGGCAATTCGCTCGCTTCGTTCCGCGCCTTGGTCGAGGAGATGCGCAACGACACGCGCGGGCTGCCGCTGGCCGAGGCGGTCGACCACGTCATCGCGAAAAGCGGGCTGGTGCCCCATTACCAGACAGAGCGCGAAGGCGCCGACCGCATCGAGAACCTCGGCGAGCTGGTCAACGCGGCGGCGGCTTTCGACGCCGATGAAACGATCATCGACATGGCTACCGGCGAGACGACAGATCCGACGGTAGTCGATCCCCTCACCGCTTTCCTCGCGCATGCCGCGCTCGAAGCCGGCGAGCATCAGGCCGGCGAGGGCCAGGATGCGCTGCAGATGATGACCGTGCATTCGGCCAAGGGCCTGGAGTTCCACTCGGTCTTCATCACGGGACTCGAAGAGGGTCTCTTCCCGCACGAGCAGAGCCTGCCCGTGCGCGACGGCCTCGAGGAGGAGCGTCGCCTGGCCTATGTGGCCATCACGCGGGCGCGGGAAAGGCTGTACCTGTCGTTTGCCCAGACCCGCATGCTGCATGGCCAGACCCGCTACAACCTGCCGTCGCGGTTCTTCGACGAGCTGCCCGACAGCCTGCTCAAGTGGCTCACGCCGCGCATCTCGGAGCGGCGCGCGCAACAGCAGGCGTCCGGCGGATTCAGTTCGTGGAACCGCGCTCGCGGGCCGAGCGCAGTCGATCGCGAAGCCGCCAGGAAGGGATTCGGCCACGGCGGCGGGAGCGGCGCGGGCGGATTTCGTATCGGCCAGAACGTCCTGCACCCGAAATTCGGCAGCGGCGTGATCGTCGATGCCGAGGGCCAGGGCAACGACGCGCGGGTCCAGGTCAACTTCGGCCGCCAGGGCGTCAAATGGCTGGCCGTAGCCGTGGCGAAGCTGGAGGCCGCCTAGCCGGTAGAATCAGCAGCACAAAAAAACAACCAAGGAGACAAGGAATGAATCGCCGCATCCTGCTTGTCGCATTCGCCGCGCTGGGCGTCGCCGCCGCGCTTCCCGCAGGCGCCCAGCAACTGAAGTCTGACGTGCGGTTCCTCAACGGCTTTCCCCCGGGCGGGACATCCGACCTGCTCGGGCGCCTGATGGCCGAAGCGATCGGCCCCGTAGTCGGGCAGAAAGTGATCGTCGAGCAGCGCACCGGCGCAAGCGGCTTCATCGCCGCCGAGGCCTGCGCCAAGGCCCCGCCTGACGGCCACACGCTCTTCCTCGCGCCGATGGGCGTCATGAGCGTTGCGCCGGTCATGCCCGGGCAGAAGCTGACCATCGATGTGGACAAAGACCTCACGCCGATCTCGAACCTCGCGGGCGTCTACAACATTCTGGTGGTCGGCAGCAGCACGCCCTTCAAGACGGTGGCCGAGGTCATCGATTTCGCAAAGAAGAATCCCGGCAAGCTCACCTATGCCTCGTCGGGCAACGGCACTTCGCAGCACTTGTCGGGCGAACTCTTCAAGAAGCTTGCCGCAGTGGACATCCTGCACGTGCCGTATCGGGGCGGCGCGCCGGCGATCCTCGATATGGTGGGCGGGCGCACCACGATGATGTTCGGCAACATGCCCGAGTTCCTTGGCCAGATCAAGGGTGGCGGGTTGCGGGCAGTGGCCTTCGGCGCAGTGAAGCCTTCGCCGCTGTTTCCCGACCTGCCTTTGATCAGCGGCACGCTTCCCGAGTTCAAGATCCCCAACTGGTTCGGCGTGGTCGGTCCCGCGGGGCAGTCGCCCGAGTGGACCGCGTTCTGGAATCGCGCGATCGCCACCATCGCGAAGCAGCCAAAGTTTATCCAGCTCATGACCGACAACGGCATGGAACTCCTCGCCGGGTCCAGCGAGGAATTCAAAGCCACGATCCTCGCCGATCGCAGGAAATGGAACGAGGTGATCCAGAGTGCGAAGATCCGGGTGGATTAGCCAGACAGGCGGGCAAGGTCTCCGGGGAACATCCGCTTTCGACCGAGGCCGTGTCAAAGCGCGAGCGCTTGATTTTTCCGTTGTGCCCAAGTGGTCGTAGCGGCCTCTACAGCGGCTACTCGACTCGCTGAAAAATCTAAGAGGGCGAAACCGAAGTTGGCGAGCGGGTCCGCACGTTTTCACACAGCCTCGACCCGAAGCGGTCATTCGCGGGATGAAATTTTTCTCTATTGGATGGCCCGCGAGATAACATAAGCTGCATTGCGCGGGGTCGACCAAGGCAACGAAACGTGGGGAAGGTCTATCGCGATGAGACAGTGCGCGGGCAGGGTCAGATTGATTTTCTTATCCCTCAAAAAATCAGCCAGGTCAGCCGGAGAAAAGATATGAATGAAACAAGACGTGATTTCTTGAAACTTGCCACTGCAGCGGCGGCCGGCGCAATCGGCAGCCGGCCCGCATTCGCGCAAGCGGGCGGGGCGAGCATCGGGCCGAACGACCGCGTTTACATCACGAACGAGGACTCAAACACGATTGCGGTAATCGATCCGCGCAGCAACACGGTCGAGACCACCATCAATCTGACGAGTTTCGACGAGGATCCGCGTCCGCCGTTTCGTCTCGTCACTGCGGGGGTGATGCCGACGCCCGCGGCGATGATCCACAAGCCGCTTTATCACGGCTGCATTGACGCGCACGGCGCCGTGCCCTCGCCCGATGGACGCTTCCTTGCGACCAGCGGCCGCGGCTCGAGCAACATTTACTTGATCGACGCCGCTGCGAAGAAAGTCGTCGGCAATTCCCCGAGCCCGCAGGCGGGCCCGACGACGAATGCGGAGCGGCTCTCCAGCGGCATCCTCGTCGGGCGCGAGCCGCATGAGCCGACCTTCACGCGGAACGGCAAGGAGCTGTGGGTCACGCTGCGCGGCGAGGACCGCATCGCCATCCTCGACGTCGAGCGTGCCGTGGCCCAGGCGGGCGGCACGGAGTCGGGCGCGATCTTGCGCTTCGTCAATACCATCAACGGTCCAGCCCAAGTCTGGTTCGACCGGGCTGGCCAGATTGCTTTCGTCGCCAGCCAAAAAGTTTCGAAGGTCGACGTGTTCCGCGTCAACGCTGATGCCAATGGCTATTCGCGTCCGGAACGGCTCACCACGCTCGATATCGGCGGCCAGGACAAGCCGGGTTTCACGCCCTTTCTCAAGACTTCGCCTGACGGCAAGGAGGTCTGGTTCTCGCACAAGCTGGCCGATACGGTATCCGCGCGTTCCTGCGCCGAACCCTTCGGTCTGCTCGATGCGGTGCCTCTCGGCAACCTGGCGCGGCCGAACCACGTCGAGTTCGTGGGCAACAGCAGGGGCAGCGTGGTTTACGCGAGTCTGGCGAGGGTGGACGACAACGGTCCGGGCGGCGTGGCTTCGAGCCAGATCGCCATCATCGACCGCAGCGCGGCGGCTGGCGCGCGCAAGGTGGTGGGGATGTTTTTCTCGCACGCGCGGGAGGCGCATGGCATTTGGACCAACCCGGCCAACGATCTGCTCTACATCGCGCACGAGCAGGACGAACTGCCGGGCACGCCCAACGCGGGCCAAACCTGCTGCAGCGCTTTCGATGTGTCCGACCCGTTCAGTCCGGAATTCATCGGGCAGATCCCGCTCGGCGCGCTGAAATTGCCTTCCGGCGAGCTGCGCAACAAGAAGAGCATCAACCTGGTTTACGTGCGCCCGGGTTTCAAGGGCCAGACGGCTTAGGAAGTGCGATGCTAAGGCGTCTTATTCTTCTGGCGTGGTTCGTGGTCGGCCCGGCGCTGGCGCAGCAGGGGCACGAGGGTCATGTACAGGCGGCGTCCACGCCCGCCAAATACGATCCCGCATTCGCGCGCTTCGCCGTGGAAATGGGCGTTGGTATGCAAAAGATGATGAACGACATGCATGCGCCGGGCTACACCGGCAACGCGGACATCGACTTTCTTGCCATGATGATTCCGCACCACGAAGGCGCGGTGGAAATGGCGCGGCTGGTGCTCATCCATGGCCGCGATCCGCTCACGCGCAAGCTTGCCGAGGAGATAATCACGGGCCAGGTCGTCGAGATAGAGGGCATGAAGCGGCGGCTCGCGATTCTGCGCGTCAACCCCGAACCGGAACCGGGCGATTTTCCTGCGCTCGGCGGTACGCGGGGGCCGGCGAAGTAATGCCGGTTACGGCCACCGGCCGACGTTCGCTGCAGTGCTTTACTAAGCCGACTTCTCCCGCGATCCTGGTGCAGGCGACGGCGGTGATCGAGTAGCGGCCGAAATTTCAGGTCAAGAATTCGGGTGATTCAAATCAGCGCGCCCTGCGCGACGACCCAATAGCGCAACAGCCGGCCGGCCGCCATGAAAGCGGTGACCGCAATCCAGTTCAGGCGCAACCATCCCGCGGCAATGCATAGCGCGTCGCCGACCACCGGCAGCCACGCGAAGAAAGCCAGCGGGCTGCCGTAACGCCTGAGCTTTTCGAGCACGCGCGGATCGAGCTTCTTCTGCACGCGGGCCGGGAGAACCCTTCCTAGCGCATACGACGTGAGGCCGCCCAGCGTATTGCCGAGCGTGGCCAGTGCGAGCGCCAGCGTGACCTCTCCCGGATAGAGCTTCAGGTAGGCGAACAGGACCACCTCGGACGAAAGGGGCACGATGGTGGAAGCGAGAAAGCTCGCGGCGAATAGGCCTGCGAGGCCGCCGTCTTCTGAAATCCAAGGCGAAATCCAGTCCTGCATCGGTTTCCTTGTTGCGCCGCAAGGGTCTTGTTACCCTTGACGCCCTTTTTGAGCCGGTGTGCCTCATGGCCCGCGATTATCTGCAGAAAATCCTCACCGCGCGCGTCTATGACGTGGCGGTCGAGACCCCGCTCGAACTCGCGCCCAACCTTTCGGCGCGCATCGGCAATCGCGTCTTGCTCAAGCGCGAAGACATGCAGTCGGTATTCTCGTTCAAGCTGCGCGGGGCCTACAACAAAATGTCGGGGCTGCCGAAGGACAAGCTCAAGCGGGGCGTAATCGCCGCTTCGGCCGGCAATCACGCCCAGGGCGTCGCACTTTCGGCGCAGAAGCTGGGTTGCCGCGCGGTGATCGTGATGCCGGTCACGACGCCGCGCATCAAGATCGACGCGGTGGCCGCGCGCGGCGCCGAGGTCGTGCTGATCGGCGACTCGTACGACGAGGCCTACGAGCACGCGAAGAAGCTGGAGAAGAAGCGCAACCTTACTTTCGTGCATCCCTACGACGACCCCGACGTGATTGCCGGACAGGGCACGATAGGCATGGAGATCTTGCGCCAGCATCCCAAGCCCATCCACGCGATCTTCGTTGCCGTAGGGGGCGGCGGGCTCATCTCCGGCATCGCAGCGTATGTGAAGAGCGTGCGGCCCGAGATCAAGATCATTGGTGTTGAGCCCATCGATTCGGACGCCATGACCCGCTCGCTCAAGGCCGGCAAGCGGGTGACGCTTGCCCACGTGGGCCTCTTCGCCGACGGCGTGGCGGTCAAGCGCGTCGGGGAAGAGACTTTCCGCCTCGCGAGCAAATACGTCGACGAGATGATCCTGGTCGATACGGATTCGACCTGCGCCGCGATCAAGGACGTGTTCGAGGACAATCGTTCCGTCCTCGAGCCGGCCGGGGCGCTGTCGGTCGCGGGCGCCAAGGCCTATGCGGAGAAGACCGGCATCAGGGGCGAGACGCTGGTAGCCATTGCGTGCGGCGCGAACACCAACTTCGACCGCCTGCGTTTCGTCGCCGAGCGCGCCGAGGTGGGCGAGCATCGCGAGGCGATCCTGGCAGTGAGCATTCCCGAGAAGCCGGGCAGCTTCAAGCGGTTCTGCGCCACGCTGGGCGCGCGCAACATCACCGAGTTCAACTACCGTATCGCCGACCCGAAGGAAGCGCACGTATTCGTCGGCGTGCAGGTGCACGGCACCGACGAGACGGCAAAGATCGTCCGCACCCTGGGACGCCACGGCTTGAAGACGCTCGACCTGTCCGACAACGAAATGGCCAAATTGCACGTGCGCCACCTCGTAGGCGGGCACGCGGCGATCGCCAAGGACGAGCTGCTTTACCGCTTCGAGTTCCCCGAGCGGCCGGGCGCGCTCATGCGATTCCTCGAAAACATGCGCACCGACTGGAACATCAGCCTGTTCCACTACCGCAACCACGGCGCGGATTACGGCCGCGTGCTGGTCGGCATGCAGGTGCCGAAAAAGGAGATGGCCGCTTTCCGGCGGTTCCTTGCCGCGCTCGGCTACCCGTACGCCGACGAGAGCCGCAACCCGGCGTACCGCTTGTTCCTGGGCTAGCCCTTCGCGGCGGGCTCGCCTGTCTCGCCGAAGTACCCCGGCGCAATCTCGTGGGCGAGGCAGGCCGGGGAGCTGTAGCCCGGTGCCGCACGGTCTGCGCCTCCTGCCTCAAGCAGGGCGAGCTTGCCCTCGAGCCGCTCGTACACCCCGCGCTCGGTGACCACGTAATCCATCGGGATGTCGTAGGACTGGGGATGGATGGTCGGCATACGCGCCATCTCGTACGTCACCCCGATGGCGACCGGACGCTTCGATCCCCCTGAGCGCATCGACGCGAGCGTGCGATCGAAGAATCCGCCGCCATATCCGAGACGGTACCCGCCCGCATCGAAGCCGTTCATCGGCACAAGTACCGCATCGGGTGTGACCGGGTCGCCCGCGGCGGGATACGGGATGTCGTAGACGCCCTTGGCGAGTTCCTCGCCCGGCTTCCACAAGCGGAAGATGAGCGGCTGCCTCGGGGCAACCACAACCGGCAATGCAGTTGCCGCGCCGCGCTCGCGCATCTGGTGGGCAAGGAACCTCGGGTCGTACTCGTTCTTGAACGGCCAGCAAAACGCCAGCGTTCCTCGGGCGAGTCCAGGGAACGCCCGCTCCAGATGGGTGTCGATCATGGTCCGGAATTCTTTCAGGGTCCCAGCGTCCAGTGCCAGCCGGTCGGCCAGCAGCCGCTCGCGCTCGGACTTGCGCCACGCTTTCAGGCTTTCCGGGCTCACTTGGGCGAACCCCCGGGCAACTCTCGCGGTATGATTCTTTCCCTATGATTAGGAAGCATTTTTGCACTATAGCAGCAAGCCTCGCGCTGCTCGCCGCTTGCGGGCCGGCGTGGGCCGTGACCTCAGGCCAGCGCGCTGACGACGCGTTCCTCGGCGCGCAGGCCGCGTTCCGCGCGGGCGACCCCAATCGGCTTGCGCGTTACGCGGCGATGCTCGAAGGCTATTCGCTCCAGTCGTACGTCGATTTCTGGCAACTCCAGCTGCGCCTCGAAGAAATGCCATCGACAGAAGTACGCGCTTACCTTGCGAAATATCCCGGCAGCTACCTGGCCGATCGCCTGCGCTCGGGCTGGCTCAAGGAGCTGGGCAAGCGGCGTGAATGGCAGACCTTCGACCTCGACCTTGCGCCGCTGGTGGTCGACGACGCCGACATCCGATGCTATGCGCTGGCCTCGCGTCTCGCGCGCAAGGACGACAGCGCCCTCAGCGAGTCGAGCCAGTACTGGCTGGAGCCCCGCGAGCTTCCGGAAGGGTGCGCCATGCTCGTCAACGAATCGATTGCGCGCGGGCAACTGACGGTCAAGCAGGTGTGGCAGCGGATCCGCCTGCTTCTCGAAGCGGGCCAGATGACGGCGGCGCGCCGCACGATGGCCTACCTGCCCGCCACGGAGCGGCCGGACGAGAAATTGCTGACCGTCGCGGCCACCGAACCGGCCAAGCTCCTTGCCCGCCCGCCCGAAAACCTCGCCGCCCAACCCGCGCGAGAGATGGTCCTGTTCGCCATCGTTCGGCTCGCGAGGAGCGACCCGCGCCTTGCCACGGAGTACCTCAATTCGGCCCTCGGGCAGAAACTTCCGCCGGCCGACCGGGCCTACCTGTGGGGACGCGTTGCGTACGAAGGCGCAAAACGCCTGATCCCGGAGGCCGCGGAGTGGTACACCCGGGGCGGCGACAGCGAGCTTTCCGACGACCACCTTGCCTGGAGGGTACGCTCGGCCCTGCGTGCTGGCGACTGGGCCACTGTCGCCCGCGCGATCGACTCGATGTCGGTCGCTGCCCATGCGGATCCGGCCTGGGACTACTGGTACGCTCGCAGCCTCACCGCGCAGGGCAAGGCGGACGGCGCGCGCGCCTACTACCTGCGCATCTCGGGGCAGCCTCATTTCTACGGCATGCTGGCAAGCGAAGAGCTGGGCCAGGCCGTGCAGCTGCCGCCGCCTTCGCCGCAGGTAACCGAAGCGCAGATCGCGCGGGCGAAAACCACCGCCGGCATCGCGCGCGCGCTCGAGCTGTTCCGCCTGAACCTGAGGTCGGAGGCCGTGCGCGAGTGGTCGTTCTCAATCCGCGACATGGATGACACTCAGCTGCTCGCCGCCGCGGAGCTGGCCCGGCGCCTGGAGCTTTACGATCGCGCGATCAACACCGCCGAACGCACGACGGGCGTACATGATTTCAAGGTGCGCTACCTCAGCCCGTTCCGCGACACCTTCCGCGCACAGTCTCAGTCGTTCGCCATCGAGGAAGCATGGCTGTACGGACTGACCCGCCAGGAGAGCCGCTTCATTGCCAGCGCGAAATCCTCCGCGGGCGCGCAGGGCCTCATGCAACTGATGCCGGCGACGGCGAAGTGGGTGGCCCAGAAGATCGGCCTGCAGATCAACCCGAACCGGGTCATCGACGTGGACACCAACGTGACCCTCGGCGCGCGTTACCTCAAGCTGGTAAACGACGACCTCGGCCATCCAGTGATGGCCTCGGCGGCGTACAACGCCGGACCCGGGCGGGCGCGGCGCTGGCGGGACGTGCGGCCGCTCGAAGGCGCCATCTATGCCGAGAGCATCCCGTTCAGCGAGACGCGCGACTACGTCAAGAAGGTGATGGCGAACACGGTCTGGTACGCGATGCTCCTCGACGGCCGGACGGCTTCGCTCAAGAGCCGCATGGGCGTCATCCGGGCCAAGGCGGTCAGCGACAAGTTCAACGAAGACCTGCCATAATTTCGGCATGAATTTCTCAAGCGTCCTCGTCGTCGGCGGCGCCGGCTTCGTCGGCCGGCACGTCGTCAACCGCCTTGCCGCGCACGGCATCCGTGTGACGGTGCCGACGCGCAGGCGCGAGCGCGCCAAGCACCTGATCCTCCTGCCGACGGTGAGTGTGGTCGAAGCCGACGTCAACGCGCCCGGCGTGCTCGAAAGGCTGGCGGCGGACTGCGATGCGGTGATCAACCTTGCGGGCGTGCTCCACAGCCGCCCGGCGGGTGCGTCGAGCGAAGGCGGCAAACGGTTCGGCCAGGATTTCTTTGAGTCGCACGTCGAACTCGCGCAGCATGTGGTCTCCGCCTGCCGCGCGTCCGCTGTGAAACGCATTCTGCACATGAGCGCGCTGGGCGCGTCGCGCGATGCACCCAGCGAGTACCTGCGCTCCAAGGGGGCTGGCGAGGAAATCGTGCTTGCCGCCGAAGACCTCGCGGTCACCGTCGTCCGCCCTTCGGTGATCTTCGGTCCCGAAGACCGCTTTCTCAATACCTTCGCATGGCTCGCCGCAGTCGCGCCCGTGCTCGCGGTGGCTTGTCCACAAGCACACTTCCAGCCTGTGTATGTGGGCGACGTGGCCGAGGTGTTCCGGCGCTCCCTGAACGAGCGCGACGCGATTCGCAGGCGCTATGACCTGTGCGGGCCGCGCGAGTATTCCCTGCTCGAACTGGTCGAGTATGTTTGCCGGTTGCGGGGCTATCACCGGTTGGTGGTCGGCCTGGGCGATACCCTTTCGCGGCTGCAGGCGTCGATATTTGAAAAACTGCCTGGCCGCCTGCTGACGCGGGACAACCTCTTGTCGATGCGCGTACCGAGCGTTTGCGATGCCGCGCTGCCCTTCGGCATCGTCCCGAGCGCACTCGAAGCCGTCGTGCCCCTGTACATGGGGCACGCGGCGCCGCGCGAGCGCCTGGCGGATCTGCGCCACAAAGCGAACAGGTAGCAATTGCGACTGATCATTGGGAACAAGAATTACTCGTCGTGGTCGCTGCGGCCGTGGCTCGCGATGAAAGTCGCGGGTATTGCGTTCGCGGAGGAACGCATCCCGCTCTATGGGCCGGGCTCGAAGGAGAAAATCCTCGCGTTTTCGCCGGCCGGCAAGGTGCCGTGCCTCGTCGATGGCGACCTGCGCGTCTGGGACTCGCTCGCGATCTGCGAGTACCTCGCGGAGAAACATGCAGGCCTGTGGCCACGCGATCCCGCTGCACGGGCCGTGGCGCGCTCGATTTCGGCCGAGATGCACTCGGGTTTCCCGCAACTGCGCACCCACATGAGCATGAACATCCGCAAGCGCCATTCCGGCAAGGGCCGCACGCCCGAGGTGCTTGCCGAGATTGCGCGCATCACAGCCATGTGGTCGGACTGCCGTGCGAGATTCGGCGCGCAGGGTCCCTTCCTCTTCGGCCCCTTTTCGATCGCCGACGCGATGTATGCCCCGGTCGTCCTGCGGTTCCGCACCTACGAGGTCGAGCTTCCGCCCGGATGCCGCGCCTATGCCGACGCTGTCCTCGCGCTCCCCGTGCTGCAGGAGTGGATGGCTGCTGCCGCAACCGAGAAGGAATCGCTGCCGCAGTTCGAGATGTACGGCTGACCGCCGCAGATGCAGGCCTATGTCGTCGGCGGTGCGGTACGCGATGAATTGCTCGGCCTGCCCGTGGTCGACCGCGACTGGGTGGTCGTCGGCGCCACGCCCGAGGAGATGACCGCGCTGGGCTACCGGCCGGTGGGCAAGGATTTCCCGGTATTCCTGCATCCCGGCACGCACGAGGAATACGCGCTTGCACGCACCGAGCGCAAGAGCGGGCGCGGGTACAAGGGCTTTACCGTCTACAGTGCGCCCGACGTGACCCTGGAGGACGATCTCGCCAGGCGCGACCTCACGATCAACGCGATGGCGCGCGCGCCCGATGGCGGCCTCATCGACCCTTTCGGCGGCGAACTCGACCTGCGCGCCGGCCTGCTGCGCCACGTGGGCGAAGCTTTTGGCGAGGATCCGGTGCGCATCCTGCGCGTGGCAAGGTTCGCGGCGCGGTTCCAGTTCCGCGTGGCCGACGAGACCATGGCCCTCATGCGCCGCATGGTGAACGACGGCGAAGCCGATTTCCTGGTGGCCGAGCGGGTGTGGCAGGAATTCGCGCGCGGCTTGCTTGAGCCGCATCCCGGGGAGCTGTTCCATGTCCTCGAGGAATGCGGTGCGCTGGCGCGCCTCGCGCCTGAGCTTCATGCGCTCTTCGCGGGCGATTCGCACGATCCGGTCATGGCCGCGCTGGCGCGTGCCGGCGCGCAGGCCGCCCCGCTGCCGGTGCGTTTTGCGATGCTCGCCTGGTTTGCGGGCCCCGATTGCGAGGCCGATTTTGCCGCGCTGGGCAAGCGCCTGCGGGCGCCCATGGAAGAGCGCGAGCTTGCGATCCTGGTCTGTCGCTGCAGGAAATCCATCGCGGCAGCGGCCCACGCGGATTCTTCGGAATTACTCTCGCTGCTAAAGCGCGCGGACGCTTTCCGGCGCAAGGAAAGGTTCGAAGAACTGCTGCTTGCCGCGTGGCTTGCCGAGCCTGCAACGGCAATGGGCGCCGGGCGCGCGCGGCGCGCGCTTGGCACGGCGGCGGCCATCGACGCGGGCGCCATTGCAGCCGGCGCAGCTTTTCCTGCGGCAATTGCGGCAGAGATAGACCAGGCGCGGCTCGACGCCATCCGGGAGGCGATCGGTACCTAGATGCGCGAGCGGTTCCTCCAGGGCCTGATGCAGAACATCTCGGCGGGTACGCGCCTGGCGCTGTTCCTTCCCGTACGCTGGCTCCAGTTCCGCGCTTCGCCCGGGCAGTTCGCGCTTCTGGCCGCGTTCAACTTCCTTGCCTGGGTCTTCGCGAGCACGCTGCAGGCGAGCGGCGGCGTCTTCAACTCCGCGGCCCTTGCCGCGTACCTCGGGCAGATTCCGCTTCTGCTGCTGGCCTGCCTCGCCATCGCACGGCTGCGCGGCAACAGCAATCTCGCGGTCCTGCTCGCCGTGGCGCTGTCCTCAAGCGACCTCGCATTCGAGCTGGCCGGCATAGCGTTGCTGGGTACCCAGACGGACCCGCGCGCGCAATTCCTCGGCTGGCTGGCTTTTGTAGCCTGGGGATGGATCATTGCGCTGAGGGCAGTGGTGATCTGCACCGGGATCCCATGGCGGCAGGTCGGCCCGGCTGCCGGCGTGATCACCTTGCTCATGTGTGTTTCGGTATTCGTCATGCCGCGCGCCGAATTGTGGGTAACCGAGCCCGAGCAGGCCGGCGCGCCCGCGCTCGCAAGCGAGGCGGCTTTCTACGCCCAGGGCGAATTGCTCGAGCGCCAGCTTGCCGCGATCGAGGCCGGGAAGACGGGCGTCACGGAGCTTTATTTCACCGGATTTGCACCTGACGGCAGCCAGGACGTTTTCATGCGCGAAATGCGCTCGGTAAAGGCTATCGTGGACCGCATGTTCGACGCCTCGCGCCGCTCGATCGCGCTGGTCAGCAATCCTTCAACGGCGTCCGATTATCCGATAGCCACCGCCACCAGCCTGCGCAGGACGCTTGCCCATATCGCCACGCGCATGAACGCCGACGAGGACGTGCTTCTGCTCTACGTCACGGCTCACGGTGACGAAGGTTTCGGGCTGTCCGCGAGCGCGCCGCCGCTCAACCTCGCACCCGTCAACCCGACCGTGCTCGCACGCGCACTGAACGACGCGGGCATCAAGTGGCGCGTGCTGGTGATCTCGGCCTGCTATTCGGGCGGCTTCATCGAGCCGCTGAAGGACGACAACACGCTGATCGTCACGGCGGCTGCTGCCAACCGGCAATCCTTCGGTTGCGCGAGCGGCAACGACTGGACCTATTTCGGCGAAGCCTATTTCAACCAGGCTTTGGCGCAGGCGAAGTCGTTTATCGGCGCGTTCCCTATAGCGGTGCAAGCGGTGGCGCGGCGCGAAGCCGCCGAGAAGCTTTCGCCGCCTTCCGAGCCGCAGATGTTCGTCGGGCGCGCCATTGCGGCAAAGCTCGGGGAGCTCGCGGCTACTCCCTGAAGAGTTGCGAGCGCATGTCCGCGTAGCGGCGGTGCAGGTCGGCCGGGTCGGCCCCGCCCATGTTGACCACCGCATAGCGGTAGCTGCCCAGCCATTTCATTTCTCTGGCCAGCGCCGCGCCGTGCTTGAGGTAAAGCATCAGCCGGGCGTCCGGAAACCGGCTGGAGACCTGCGACAGGGCTTCGCGGGTGGGTTCCGCGGCCAGCGGTTTGCCGTCGAACTTGCGCATCGCGAAGCTTGCCGCATGGCCGAAGCGCGGCGCCTCGCGCTCCAGGCGAGGCGTTTCGCCGACTGCGAGCTCGAGGTTGAGGCGGTACAGGTTGATCCCGTCGACGCACTCGTACAGGTAGGCCAGTTGGGAAGCCATGCGCGGGTTGATCTCGATCAGGTGGATGCGGCCCGACTCGGGATTCCAGATGAACTCGGCGTTGAAGAAGCCGTGGCGGTAGCCGATCCCGGCGACGAAGCGCTCGGCGAGCAGCGCAAGGCGCTCCTGCACCTCGGGGGGCACGCGGGAAGGATATTCGAAGCTCGCAAACGCCTGCGTGCCGGGGTACATGTTGGCGTCGATGATGCCGAGGGTGGTCGCGCGGCCTTCGTGCACGTACCCGTCGAGGTTGAGCTGAACGCCTTCGAGCAGCTCCTCGGCGATCATGTGGTGCGTGTCGACGCGGCAGTCGGTGTACCAGGACATGAGGTCGTTGAAGGGTTTGACAAGGCGCTTGATGATGAATTTCTCGAACGGCCAGAACGACAGGTGGCGCCTGAGCTCCTCGAAACTGTCCACGCGCCGCGCCAACACCGAGTAGGTCGCCTTCACGGGCTTCACGAAACAGGGGAGGTCGAACGGCAGCTCGTCGCGCGCCTTGATCGCATACGGGAAAGCCGCGAAGCGCGGGGTCGCTTCGGGGGCAATGCGGGCGTAATGGGTGCGCGCATAAAACTTGTGCTGTGCGGTGATGACCGCTCTTGGGTCGTTGCCGGGCAGGCCGAGCTTCTCGGCCAGCACCGCGGCGATCACCGCGCCGAACTGCTCGTTGTTGCTGACGATCCCGTCGATGCGCTCGCGGCGGAATCGGCGGGCCAGCGCGTTGATGTA
>JBBQNG010000006.1:0-35038 GCA_038329645.1 Burkholderiales bacterium | reverse complement strand
ATTTGTACTCGGGCTGCCACCTGAAATGGCTGGTGACGAAACGTGGACCTCGCCGCACAACATGGTTCTCCAACTGCTAGCCGAAACAGGCCTTGTCGGAGCGGGTCTCGTTTGTGTTGGGCTTCTCGCCTGGATTGGGCGTTCATGCGCTCAATTCCGGCGAGATCCGGATGCCGCGAAATGGTGGCTACTCAGCTGCGCTGGGGTCGAATGCCTGCATGCCTTGCTCGAGTATCCGCTTTGGTACGCGCATTTTCTGGCGCTGACAGCCTTAATCATGGGCACCGGGAGTGGCGCAGGGCCACGTTTCGAATCCGGAATAGCAATTCGCCCGGTCGTGATGCGCGCGATACTGTCGTCGTGTGCGGTCGGTGGCACAGTGCTGCTGGGTATTACGCTGGCCGCCTACTTTCGTTTCGACCTGGCCAGTCCGGTAGCTGCGGGACGTTCCCTAGCCTCTGATCGAGACGTAGCGCGGGATCGAGACTCGCTGGTTGGCTTGAGCCAAACTCTCCTCGCGCCGCGCGCTGAGCTCTGGCTTTTCTTAGCGTTCCCACTCGATGCCAGCAGCGTGTCGGAGAAAGTTGCGGTAGGTGAACGTGTTCTGCGATTCTGGCCGTCACGCGTAGTCGTGGTCCGGCAGAGTATTTTTCTCGCGCTGGCCGGGCGACGTGAAGAGGCGGTAGCACTATTGTCGAAAAGCCTTCGGACCTTCCGTACCCAGGGCCCGGCCACTGCCGAAGCGATCCGGGCGGCACCACAAGCGGCACGTGATGCGCTCCTTCCTGCTCTGTCCGGGCAGGGTCGGTAGACGCACACTGCCTCCCGCGCCATAGGGGGAATCCGGTATTTGGGCTGTACCGCAGCCCGAGCGGTGGGCTACACTCCGCGACTATGATCGTTGCCTCGTCCCCGTCCAAGGTCACCCTTGCGTCCGGCGAAAAAAGCCTCGCGCTCGCACGGCGCGTACTGAATATCGAGGCCGACGCCGTCCGGACGCTGATCGACCGAATCGGCGAAGATTTTCTTGCCGCGCTCGGGTTGATTCTCTCGTCCCGGGGCCGGGTCGTTGTAAGCGGGATCGGCAAGTCCGGGCACATCGCAAGGAAGATCGCGTCGACTTTGGCCAGCACCGGGACACCGGCCTATTTCGTGCATGCCGCGGAAGCGAGCCATGGCGACCTCGGAATGATTCGCCCCGAGGACGTATTCATCTGCATCTCGTATTCGGGCGAATCCGCCGAACTGCTGGAGATTGTGCCACTCGTAAAGCGTCAGGGAGCCAAGCTGATTGCGCTTACCGGGCAGGTGGGTTCGACCCTCGCGCGCGAAGCTGATGTCCACCTGGACGCAAGCGTCGTGCAAGAGGCATGTCCACTCAACCTTGCGCCTACGGCGAGCACCACGGCAGCGCTTGCGATGGGCGATGCGCTGGCTGTGGCCCTACTGGATGCGCGAGGATTTTCTGAGGCGGATTTCGCGCGCTCTCATCCCGGCGGATCACTCGGGCGCAGGCTGCTCACCCATGTTTACGACGTAATGCGTCGCGGCGACGACATTCCCAAGGTGTCTCTTGACTCGACACTTGACCAGGCCATCCTCGAGATAACGGACAAAAGATTGGGGATGACGGCAGTGGTTACTGCGCAAGGAAAAGTGGCGGGCATTTTTACCGATGGTGACCTGCGGCGCGCGGTCGGAAGGATTCCGGATCTGAGAGCCGCCAGCATTTCCGACGTCATGAGTCCGGCACCCCGCCTGATCCGGCCGCAGGCGCTGGCAGTGGAAGCCGTCGAGCTCATGGAACGGCATAAGATCAACCAGCTGCTGGTGGCTGATGAGCAAGGCATGCTTATTGGCGCGCTCAACATGCACGATCTTTTCCGCGCCAAGGTCGTATAGTCAATGGAGCCAGTACTCGGTCGGGCACGGCCCGTGCGTCTCATGATCTTCGATGTTGACGGGGTGTTGACGGACGGACGGATCTACTACAGCGATTCTGGCGAAGAAATGAAGGCATTCAGCACCCTGGACGGCCATGGGATCCGCATGCTGATGGCGAGTGGCGTGAGGGTTGCCATCCTGACCGGCCGGCGCTCCGATGTCGTGAGCCATCGGGCGAGGAACCTCGGTATCGTCGATGTCCTGCAGGGCGTCGAAGACAAGCGCTCCGCATTCGCCGGACTCGCCGAGTCTCTAAACCTCGAGCCGGGAAGCTGCGGCTACATGGGCGATGATCTGGTGGACCTTCCCGTACTAAGGCGCTGCGGTTTTGCGGCTACGACCCGCGAGGCGCCCGATGTAGTGCGCCAACACGCCCACTTCGTAGCCACCCAGCCGGCGGGGGCAGGAGCCGCGCGCGAGGTCTGCGAAATCGTCATGCGGGCACAGGGCACCCTCGAGGCGGCCATCGCCCCCTACCTCGCCTGACCTGCATGCTCTCAAATACGCGTCTTTTCCCTTTGCTGCTGATACTGTCGCTTGCCCTGCTTTCTTTCTGGCTCGAGCGCACAGCGCGCATGGACCAGTCCCATCCGTCATTGCGTCGTCACGATCCGGACTATATCGTCCATAATTTCAGGATCGTCCGATATGGACTCATGGGCGCGCCGGAATCCATGCTCTCGGCGCGCAAAATGGTGCACTATCCTGACGACGATTCCACTACGTTGGATGCTCCCCGCGTGCTGCAAACCAAGCCCGGGGAGGCGCCAATAACGTTGACCGCCGAACGCGGCGCGCTTAGCCAGGATGGAGAGGATACGTTCCTCTATGACAACGTCCTTCTGGTACGAAGTGCGATCCCCTCGCAGCCCGAACTGCGCATGCAAACCAGTTTTCTGCATGTCGTTCGCGCCCGCTCGCTCTTTCGCTCCGACAAGGAGATAGCGATTCGGGAGGAAGGCCGCTTTCTTACCGGACGTGGACTCGAATACAACAATGAGTCGCGTGTGTTGCAACTTCGCGCTAAGGTGCGTGGTCGCTTCGAGCAGAGGAAAGTGGAGTGAAAGGAATCCATCGCGCAATGCGCCGGTTTTCGGGAATTTCGGTGGCGCTGGCCGTCACAATGCTCCCACCCTGGCCCGCGCACGCCGAGAAAGCCGACAAAGACAAGCCGACGCAAATCGACGCAAACCGGATGAGTTCCGACGATGCGCGTCGCATCAGCATTTTCGAAGGCAACGTGATCCTAACGAAAGGGACAATCCTCATTCGCGCCGACAGGATCACGGTTCGCCAGGATCCCGAAGGCTTCCAGATTTCCACCGCAACAGGCTCCCCCGCACGCTTCCGTCAAAAGCGGGATGGCAAGGACGAATGGATCGAAGGCGAGGCCCTTACCATCGAGGTCGACGACAAAAAAGAGAAAATCGAACTGCGCGACCAGGCCCGCATACTGCGCGACAAGGATGAAGTGCGCGGTGAGACGATATCCGTGGATACCCGCTCTGAATTCTTCTCCGTGATCGGAGGCAAGAGCGCAGCCTCAACCACCAACCCGGAAGGACGCGTGCGCGCAGTCATTCAACCCAAGGCCCGGGCGGACGAGCCCGGAGCCGCCGCATCCACGCCCAAGCAGAATCCCGCGATACCGGCTTCGACACCCCCAAAGACTCCGGCTCGATGAGCGTACTGTCCGCGGAAAGCCTGCGCAAGCGTTACAAATCGCGTGCCGTTGTCCAGGACGTTTCCCTGACCGTATCGAGTGGAGAAGTGGTCGGGCTTCTTGGGCCGAACGGGGCGGGCAAGACCACGTGCTTTTACATGATCGTGGGACTGATCGCAGCCGACGCGGGGCGCATCCACCTCGACGGGAAGGAAATCACGCATTTACCGATCCACCGCCGGGCGCGGATGGGGATCTCCTATCTTCCGCAGGAAAACTCGGTGTTTCGCAAACTCACCGTCGAAGAAAACGTGCAGGCAGTCCTGGAACTGCAAGGATTGACGGGCGAAGACATCGAGACCAGGCTGGTGGAACTGCTCACCGACCTGAACATTGCCCACCTGCGCAAGCATCCGGCCCTTGCGCTTTCGGGTGGCGAACGTCGCAGACTGGAAATTGCCCGGGCCCTGGGCACCCGCCCCGCGTTCATCCTCCTCGACGAACCGTTCGCAGGCGTCGATCCGATCGCAGTACTCGACATCCAGCGCATCATCCGGTTTCTGCGGGAGCGGTCCATCGGGGTGCTGATTACGGATCACAATGTGCGCGAGACGCTCGGTATTTGCGATCGCGCTTACATCATGAACGACGGCGCAGTCCTAGCCTCGGGGCACCCTGACGAAATTGTCTATAATGACAGCGTACGACGGGTATACCTGGGTGAGAATTTCCGCATGTAGGCCCGCTTAGCGGCACCTTTCCGTCCCGCAGGTCCTGCGGAAAACCGACACCGACATTTAAGCGCCGTCACCCGTCTTGATGAAGCCGACACTCCAGTTCCGGCTCTCCCAGCACCTCACGCTGACGCCTCAGCTGCAGCAATCCATCCGGTTGCTGCAATTGTCGACGGTCGAGCTGAATCAAGAAATCGAGCGGATGCTGATGGACAATCCGGTCCTCGAGCACGAAGACGCAGAAGACGGTCTGACCCTGCCTGCGGCGTTCTCGGCGCCCGAAGAAGCCGCGAGCCAGGCCGAATCGCCGCGAGATCCGCCTGCGGAATCGGCCGAAGCGGCCGGCGACGAATGGCAGCCAGACTTCTCCGCATCGCCGCGCACCGGCGGGGACGACGACGAAGACGGCGACCGCGCATTCGTTGCACCCGAAACGCCGTCGCTGCGCAATCATCTCAACGAGCAGCTGTCGCTGACCAATCTTGCGCATCGAGACCGCGCGCTGATCGGGTTGCTGATCGATGCACTGGACGACGATGGCTACCTGACGCAACCGCTCGAAGAGATAGCCGAACTGTTGCCTCCCGAAGCCGACGCAGATATCGAGGACATGGGCATTGCCCTGCGGCACCTGCAGAACATGGAGCCCGCGGGCGTCGGCGCCCGCTCGCCCAGCGAGTGCCTGCTGCTTCAAATCCGCGCATTTCATCCGGACACGGCCGCCGAGACAAAAGTGGCCAAGCTCGCGGCGACGATTGCCGAGCACCATCTAGAAGCCTTGGCGCAGCGCGACTACTCGCGTCTCAAGCAGCTTACCGGTGCAACCGATGACGAGCTTCGCGCGGCGCAGAGGGTGATCCTGAATCTCAATCCCCATCCCGGTGCGGTGTTTTCGAGCACCGAAACGCGTTATGTCACCCCTGACGTCATCGTCCGTCGGATCAAGGGCGTATGGCGCGCGAGCCTCAACCGCGACGCAATGCCGAAGCTGCGTATCAATCGTCTCTATGCGTCGCTGCTCGCGGGCAATCGCAACGGCGCCAGCTCGATGTCCGGGCAGCTGCAGGAGGCCCGCTGGCTGATCAAGAACGTCCAGCAGCGATTCGACACGATCCTGCGCGTTTCCCAGGCAATCATCGATCGCCAGCGCCATTTCTTCGAGCATGGCGAAGTTGCGATGCGCCCGATGGTTTTGCGTGAAATCGCCGAGACACTCGGCTTGCACGAAAGCACCATTTCACGTGTAACGACGCAAAAATACATGGCCACGCCGCGGGGAACGTACGAGCTGAAATACTTTTTCGGCAGTCACGTGTCGACAGAAACCGGCGGGGCGTGTTCCGCGACCGCGATCCGGGCACTGATCAAGCAGCTGGTGGCGGCGGAGGATACCAAAACCCCGCTCTCAGATTCGCGCATCTCGCAAATTCTCGGCCAACAGGGTATCGTGGTGGCAAGGCGAACGATTGCAAAATACCGCGAGTCCCTGCAGATCCCGCCGGTCAATCTCAGAAAATCTCTGTAACCCTCAATTTCCCAAAGCCCGGAGGCGCCCATGAATCTGAACGTCAGCGGCCATCACCTCGATGTAACCCCGGCAATGCGCACCTATGTCAGCGGCAAACTCGGCCGAGTCACGCGTCATTTCGATCATGTGATCGATGCCCATGTGATCTTGTCGGTCGACAAACTGCTCCAAAAGGCCGAAGTTACCCTGCACGTACGCGGCAAGGATATTCATGCCGAATGCATTGACGCGGATCTTTATGCGGCCATCGACCTTCTGGTCGACAAGCTGGACAGACAGGTGATCAAGTACAAGGACAAGGCGAACGCCAAACCCCACGATGCGCTCAAGCATCACCCTGGAACGGAGTCCTGAGCAAGGCAGCCGCTCGCCGGACAATAGTCGGTTAAAAGTGGTCCTGCCATGAACCTCGTCGCCAAACTTCTTCCCCCTGCCAATGTCATCGTAGATGTTTCGGTCTCAAGCAAGAGGCGCCTGTTCGAGCGAATCGGCCTGCTTTTCGAAAATAACCACGGCGTCGCAAGCAGCGTCGTGTTCGAAAGCATGTTCGCGCGCGAACGTCTCGGCTCGACCGGGCTGGGACACGGCGTTGCGATTCCCCACGGCCGCATCAAAGGGCTCAAGGACGCGCTGGGAGCCTTACTGCGCCTTTCGGCCGCGGTCCCGTTCGATGCGCCGGACGGCAAGCCGGTAAGCCTGGTTTTCGCCTTGCTTGTGCCGGAGCAAGGTACCGAGCGGCATTTGCAGATACTGTCCGAGCTGGCGCAAATGTTCAGCGACCGGGCATGGCGCGAATCAATGTCTATAGCAGCCGACGCGGTCGGACTTCATCAACTAATTTCCACTTGGCAACCGGATGCTTCAGGTCAACGTCACGCGCTTGCATGACGACAACCGCGAGTCGCTGCAGCTGGCCTGGATCGCCGGCCAGGACGGCAGCACGGCGGTGCGGCGCGAAGCAGCCGCTTCCGCGGCGCTGATCGGCCACCTCAATCTTACCCACCCGAACAGCATCCAGGTCCTCGGCAGCTACGAAGCTTCGATGTTCGACGGGTTCACGGAGTCGGCGCGCGCGGACTTCGTCTCCAAACTGTTCGCCGGCGCCCTGACGGCCGTTATCGTTGCCGATAACGTGACCGCGCCGGAGGAGATCCTTGCGGGTGCGAAGCGGACCCACACACCGCTTTTCGCCACGCCGCTGGCGGCTCCCCGGGTAATCGAAGCGCTTACGCGCTATCTGGCGAAGGCACTTGCGGAAAAGACAACGCGGCACGGCGTCTTCATGGATGTCCTCGGCCTTGGCGTTCTCGTCACGGGAGAATCTGGTGTGGGCAAGAGCGAGCTCGGACTCGAGCTGATCAGCCGAGGGCACGGACTGGTCGCGGACGACGTGGTCGAAATATCGCGGGTGGCGCCGAAGATTCTCGAAGGGCGCTGCCCTCCCGTACTCAAGGATTTCATCGAAGTTCGCGGCCTCGGCCTCCTCAACGTGCGCACGATCTTCGGCGAAACGGCCGTGCGTCCAAAAATGAGGCTCAAACTGATCGTGCACCTCGAGAAGCCCACCCCAGGCGGCGCCGAGGTTGAACGGCTGCCTTTGGCAGAGCAGTCCGAAGATATCCTGGGGATAACCGTGCGCAAGGTAGTAGTGCCGGTCGCCGCGGGCAGGAACCTTGCGGTATTGCTCGAAGCAGCCGTGCGCAACTACATCCTGCATTTGCGTGGGATCGACAGCACTGCGGAGTTCGTTTCCCGCCAGCGCCAGGCCATCGAATACGACGGACAAAGCGAGGAGTAGAGCGGCGCCTCCAGTGGTTCCGGTGCCGGGCTCAGACCTGCGTCGCAGACGGTTTCGTTATAAGCTTTCCGCATGGCCATGCAGCTCGTCCTGGTTAGCGGTATGTCCGGCTCCGGCAAGAGCATTGCGCTGACGGTGCTGGAGGACGCCGGCTACTACTGCGTCGACAACCTCCCCGCCCCCCTCCTGGTGGAAGTCGTCCGTTTCCTCTCGGAAGCCGGTCATGAGCAGGTCGCGGTCAGCGTCGATGCCCGGAGCGTCGCCTTGTCGGCGCTACCCGAGAGGCTCGCCGAGCTTCGCGCCCATGGAATCGACTCGCGCCTGCTCTATCTGGAAGCGAGCCAGGATTCGCTGCTGCGGCGCTTTTCCGAAACCCGCCGCAGGCATCCGCTGGCCGGCCAGGGATTGACCGTGGCCGAGGCGATCGAGCGTGAGCGCGAGATGCTTGGTGGCGTTGCCGAGCTTGGCCACCGGATCGACACGAGCGACTTGCAGCCCAAGGCATTGCGGCATTGGATCAAGGATCTCCTTGGGTTGCATACGGGATCGATGATGCTGCTGTTCGAGTCGTTTGGCTTCAAGGACGGGATTCCGCTCGACGCCAATTGGGTAATAGACGCGCGGATGCTCCCGAACCCCCACTATGAGCCGGAATTGCGAGCCCTCACGGGCCGCGACTCGCCCGTGATCGCATTTCTGGAAAAACAGGAGGCGGTCGGCCGTCTGTTCGAGGATGTGCGCGATTTCCTGAGGCGCTGGCTGCCGGACATGGTGCGCGACAACCGATACCACGTGACTGTCGCAATCGGTTGTACCGGCGGGCAGCATCGCTCTGTTTACCTCGCCGAAAGACTGGCGGAGGATTTCGGCAATACCTGGCCGGTGCTTGTGCGCCATCGCGGACTCGTCAACAAGGATCTGGACGAATGAGCGACTCACGCCATGACTTGGCTATTTTTCCGCTCAATACGGTGCTGTTTCCGGGTGGGCTGCTGCCCCTTCGCATCTTCGAGCAGCGCTATATGGAGATGGCGAAAGCCTGCCTAAAGAATGACGAGCATTTCGGGATATGCCTGATAAGGAGCGGTCGCGAGGTTGGCGCACCGGCCGTCCCCGAATCGATCGGATCCACCGCGAAAATCGTCGAATGGGACATGCAGCAATTGGGTGTCCTGTCGGTCAAGGTGCAGGGCGGACAGCGCTTCCGCATCATCGAATCAAGAGTCACCGAAACGGGGCTCACCCGTGCGAGCGTCGAAATGCTGCCTCACGACGCCGATTCCTCGTTGCCAGCGGAATTCGACGCCTGCGCAATCCTCCTGAAGGCGGTTTTCGAAGAGCACGGATCGCAAATCGTAGCCGCGCCGTTTAGGTTCGAATCCAGTTCATGGGTAAGCTCTCGCCTGGCGGAGATTCTTCCGGTGCCCCTCGCCGCCAAACAGAAGCTGCTCGAACTCGAAGACGCCCGGCAGCGCATCGAGATTCTCGACAAGTTCCTGCAACAGCACAGGCTTGCGGGCTAGAGGACCCGCAAAACCTTGCGGACCGGGGTCGGGACAGCCGCGTCGCCCGCCTCGTCGACTCCGCTCCATAGCCGGCCCGGAGCCTCAGCTCGCTTGTGGCGCTCAATGACGTCGCAGACCACCGCTTCGATCTCGAGCCGGAAGTGGGTAAACCCGTGGGAGAAGGCGGGCAGCCGCCGTTGCCCCGATAAAACGCAACCGTATTCGCTCAGGCAATACTGACCGAGATCCCTGCCTCCCAATTCAGGAAATGCCCACAGGCCGCCCCAAATGCCGGACGATGGGCGCCGCTCAAGCAATACCTGCCCCTTGTGGATGAGTACAAGCCACGTGGTGCGGCGTATCGGGTGCGCTTTCTTGGGACGTGCTGCGGGAACGTGGGCGATCCGATCCGTTCTTCGCGCGATGCAGTCGGTGGCAACCGGGCAGTCTCCGCAGGCGGGATTCCTTCTGGTGCAAATGGTCGCGCCAAGATCCATCAGTCCCTGCGTATAGGCCTCGATTCCAGATTGCTTGCGGCGACCGTTGGGTATAAGACTCGAGGCAAGCGACCAAAGCCTGCCTTCGACGGCTGTCGCGCCCGGGTAACCTTCGATGCCAAAGCGGCGCGCCAGGACCCGTTTGACGTTGCCATCGAGGATCGCGACGCGCTCGCCGAATGCAAATGCGGCGATTGCGGCCGCTGTGGAACGTCCCACTCCAGGCAATTCCTCCATCGACTGCGCACTGCGCGGGAAATTTCCGCCGTAACTCTCGACAATTACGCGCGCCGCTTTGCGAAGATTGCGCGCACGCGCGTAATAGCCAAGGCCTCTCCAGATCTGTAGCACCTCTTCTTCGGTTGCACCGGCGATAGACTCAACGTCCGGAAATCGATTCATGAACCGCTGAAAATATCCAATCACCGATCCAACCTGGGTCTGCTGCAGCATGATTTCGGAGACCCAGATCGGATAGGGGTGCCGCGTGCCCTGCCAGGGCAGGTCATGGCGCCCATGGCGGCTTTGCCAAGCGATCAGCTTTCGGGCGAATCCGGAGGTGGTGTCGATCACATTCGAATTCTATAGGCAGGTTTGACTGCATCTCGCGAATTCGGCACCATGATCCGGCGTCCGGCTCTGCGACGCGACTGGATCCGGCCCACCCCAAATGCTTGCATTCATACTCCGTCGAGTTGCCCAGGCCGTGCTGGTGATGCTGACAGTCGGGCTCATCGCCTTCTCGCTATTCACGTTCGTCGGCGACCCGGTGTTGTTCATGCTGGGGCAGGATGCGACACCGGAGGACCGGGTGCGGATCACCAAACTTCTCGGACTGGACCAGCCCTTTTACGTCCAGTATGCAAATTTCGTCGCCCGTGCGGTGCAGGGAGATTTCGGCTTGAGCCTGCGCCAGGTGCAACCGGTATCGAGGCTTTTCGTCGAGCGGCTGCCGGCAACTCTGGAACTGTCGTTCGTTGCCGCCCTGCTCGCACTTGCGGCCGGCATTCCGATGGGCGTCTACACGGCGCTCAGGCGGCGTTCGTGGCTGTCGCAAGTGTTGCTCGCGGTTTCCCTGATCGGGGTGTCTCTGCCAACTTTTCTCATCGGCATCCTGCTGATACTCGTGTTTGCAGTCCTGCTCGGCTGGCTGCCCTCGTTTGGCCGGGGCGACACGGTCGCAATCGGTTGGTGGACGACGGGATTTCTGACTGCGTCGGGGCTCAAGTCCCTGATCCTGCCGGCGATCACGCTTGGGCTCTTTCAGATGACGTTGATCATGCGGCTGGTGCGCTCGGAGATGCTGGAAGTACTTCGCACCGACTACATAAAGTTTGCGCGCGCACGCGGCTTGCCCGACCGCTCGGTGCACTTTCATCATGCCCTGAAGAACACGCTGGTGCCCGTAATTACCATTGCGGGACTGCAACTGGGTTCAATCATCGCGTTTGCCATCATCACCGAAACGGTGTTTCAGTGGCCCGGTATGGGCCTGCTCTTCATCCAGTCGGTAACCGTGGCCGATATTCCGGTGATGGCCGCCTACCTTTGCCTTATCGCGCTCTTTTTCGTCGTTATCAACCTGGTCGTCGATCTGCTTTACTATGCCGTGGACCCGCGCCTTCGTCTGGACCGCGCAGTTGCGGCGCACTAGATCCATTAGGAGAAGACCATGAACGCACCTCTCAAGCAAGACACGCCTGTGGAGCGAATCCGCGCCTTCCACCAGGAACTGGCCGATATCCGCCACGACATCCATGCCCATCCGGAGCTCGGTTTTACAGAGCAACGCACTTCCGACCTGGTCGCCTCCAAGCTCGAAAGCTGGGGCGTAGAAGTCCACCGCGGCCTTGCCAAGACCGGCCTTGTCGGTGTGGTGAAAGGCGGCAAATCCTCCAGCGGCCGCGCGATCGGCCTGCGCGCCGACATGGACTGCCTGCCCATGCACGAGCTCGGCAACATGCCCTATAAATCGGTCAACCCAGGCTGCATGCACGCGTGCGGCCACGACGGCCATACAACCATGCTGCTCGGCGCGGGCAGGTATTTGGCCGAAACACGCAACTTCGACGGTACTGCCTATCTTATTTTTCAACCCGCCGAAGAAGGCGGCGGCGGCGGACGGGTGATGATCGAGGACGGCCTGTTCGAGCGCTTTCCGGCCGATGAGATCTATGCGCTGCACAACTGGCCCAGCTTGCCCCCTGGAAAGATCGCGGTTCGACCCGGCCCGGTAATGGCGGCAACCGACGAGCTAAAGATTACTGTGAAAGGCCAAGGCGGCCACGCCGCGATGCCGCATCTCTCGGTGGACCCCGTGGTCATTGCCGCTCACATCATCACCGCGCTGCAAACCATCGCGAGCCGAAACGTCAGTCCGGTGGACGCCGTCGTCGTAAGCCTGTGCTCCATGCAGACGAGCCAGGTGGGCGCAAATAACGTGATCCCCGACGCGGTGAAGCTGTGCGGCACGATCCGCAGTTTCCGTGCCGAAACGCGCGACCTCGCGGAAAAGCGCGTCAAGGAGATCGTTGCCGGCGTGGCGAAGGCCATGGGCGGCTCGGCGCTGATCGAGTACCAGCGCAACTATCCCGCCACGGTCAATACCGAGCGGGAGGCGCATTTTGCCGCGCAAGTCGGGACCAGGATATTTGGCGCTGAGAATGTAATTACCGATGCCGACCCCACGATGGGGGGCGAAGATTTTTCCTACATGCTGCAGGTACGCCCCGGCGCCTACGTGTTCCTGGGCCAGGGCGGCGGGCCGATGAGTTGCTTCCTGCATAACCCTAACTATGATTTCAACGACGATGTGATTCCGATGGGTGCCGGCTACCTTGCTGCGCTGGTCGAGGAATCGCTGCCGATAAAGTAACGCCAGAGAGGGAGGCCCACCATGAAACTTGCACGCCTGTTTGTCGCGGCAGTCGCCGCAGTTGCCGTTTTGTCCATCGCCGCAGTTCCCGGTTATGCAGCCACACTGAGATGGGGGGCGCAAAACGACATCCTGACGCTGGATCCGCACTCGCAGAACCACGCCACCACGCACGGTCTCCTCCAGCATACTTACGAGAGCCTCGTTCGCTATACCAAGGACTTCCAGGTAGAGCCCAGCCTCGCGACGAGCTGGCAGCAGGTGTCCCCCACCCAGTGGCGTTTCAATTTGCGCAAGGGCGTGAAATTCCACGACGGTACCCCGTTCACCGCGGACGACGTCGTCTTCTCCTATGGCCGCATCATCCAGCCCCAGGGCACCAACCAGATCTACGTGTCGGGTGTGAAAGAGGTCAAGAAAATCGACGACTACACCGTCGAAATGATCCTCTCGGGCCCAAATCCCGTGCTGCTTCGACTCCTGGTCGACTTTCGCATCATGAGCAAAGCCTGGTCCGTTAAGAACAAGTCCGAGAACGTACAGAACTACGTTGCGAAGGAAGAATCGTTCGCCTCGCGCAACGCCAACGGGACCGGGCCCTACGTCATCAAGCTCTGGGAACCGGACAAGCGGATCCTGATGTCCGCCAACACGGCCTGGTGGGACAAGATCGACGGCAACGCGACCGATGTCATTTACACGCCGATCAAGGCTGACGCCACGCGCGTCGCGGCCCTGCTCGCCGGCGACGTGGATCTGGTGACAGACCTGCCGACACAGGATGTGACGCGCCTGCGCACCGACCCCAAGCTCAAGGTGCTCGACGGCCACGAGGTACGCACGATCTTCATCGGGATGGACCAATACAGCACCGAACTGCTGTATTCCAACATCAAAGGCAAGAACCCCTTCAAGGACATCCGCGTGCGCAAGGCCCTGAACATCTCTGTGGACCGGGAGGCAATCAAGCGCGTCACCATGCGGGGCCTGTCGATTCCGGCGGCGATCATGGTCGCCCCGGGAGTGCACGGTTACACAACGGAATTGGACAAGGTCGGCACGACGGATGTTGAAGGCGCCAAAAAACTGTTATCCGAGGCCGGATATCCCAACGGTTTTGAATTCGGGCTGGACTGCCCGAACAACCGCTACGTGAACGACGAGGAGATCTGCCAGGCCCTGGTGGGCATGTGGGCAAAGGCGGGACTCAAGGTCAAGCTCAACGCCCAGCCCATGGCCAGCTTCATTTCCAAAATACAGAAATTCGACCACAGCGCGTACATGCTCGGCTGGGGGGTGGCGACCTTCGATGCGAACTACACGCTGCAATCGCTGATGCGCACCAAGACCACCGGCGCCGACGGCAGCTTCAACCTCGGCCGCATCAGCGATGCGAAGCTCGACGCGCTGATCGATGCCGCCAAGACCGAGACGGATGTGAAAAAGCGCGACGTCCTGCTGCGCGACGGCCTGGTCCTCACCCGCGACAACTACTACTACGTACCCCTGCACCACCAGCTTCGGCCATGGGCGATGAAGAAGAACGTGACCACCGTATACAAATCGGACGACCGGCCCGAGTCGCGCTACGCGCGTATCGAGTGAGTTCCAGACCGACCGCTTACGCCCGGACTGGCGTGCAGCGGGCTGACAAATGAGCATCAGTGACCGGTTTCGCGGGGCTTGGGATCACGATCTCGCCTGGAGCTTCCGGCGCTCGCCGGTCGTCCTCGTAGCCGCGCTCCTGACGCTCATATGCGTCGGCGGCGCAGTGTTCGCGCCCTGGCTCGCGCCGCATAGCCCCTTCGACAGCGGGACCCTGATACTTACGGATGGGTTTACGCCGCCCGCGTGGACCGCTGGCGGACGCTCACGGTATCTGCTCGGCACGGACGATCAGGGACGCGACCTGCTCTCGACCATCATGTACGGCGCGCGCATATCGCTCGCCGTGGGCGTCGCTTCCGTGCTGTTCTCGATGGTGCTCGGCGTGGGGCTGGGCCTGATCTCGGGGTACGTGGGCGGCACGGTCGAAGCGTTTATCATGCGGGTGGCGGACATCCAGCTGTCGTTCCCGCCGATTCTGATCGCGCTCTTGATCGACGGCGTGGCGCGCGTCGCGCTGCCGCGCGAGGCGCACGACCAGATCGCCATATACGTGCTGATCCTGGCCATCGGCGTATCGAGCTGGGTGCAGTACGCCCGGACCGTGCGCGGATCCACCCTCGTCGAGCGCAACAAGGAGTACGTTCAGGCCGCCCGCGTGATCGGCCGCAGCCAGGCGTCGATCATGCTTCGCCATGTGCTGCCGAACGTGATGGGCCCCGTGCTGGTACTTGCCACGATCCATCTCGCCACCGCGATCATTACGGAGGCTACGCTGTCCTACCTCGGCGTCGGCGTGCCGGCCACCCAGCCGTCGCTCGGCACCCTGATACGCGTCGGCAATGATTTCCTGCTTTCGGGAGAATGGTGGATCACGGTGTTTCCAGGCTTAGCGCTGATCGTGCTGGTGCTGTCCGTGAACCTGCTGGGCGACTGGTTGCGCGATGCGCTCAACCCGAAATTGCGCTGAGGCCCTACTGACAATTTTTTCAACCATCCCAAGACTGGGAGCGGCTTTCGAGGGAACTTCCTGACATGCCTCCTGCGCTCCTCGAGGTCCGAAACCTGCGCGTGGAGTTTCCCACGCGCCGCGGAACGCTGGTCGCGGTCGACGACCTTTCCTTCGAAATCGCTCCCGGCGAAGTGCTTGGCGTGGTCGGGGAATCGGGCGCGGGCAAGTCGCTCACCGGCATGGCCATCATCGGCCTGCTCGAGCCCCCGGGCCGCATTGCGGCGGGGGAGATCCGATTGGAGGGCGAGCGGATCGACAATCTTCCCGCAGAGGCGATGCAGCGGATCCGCGGCAAACGCATCGGCGCCATCTTCCAAGACCCCCTGACTTCGCTGAATCCGCTCTTCACGATCGGGGAGCAACTCGTCGAAACCATCCAGGTGCATCTGAGTCTGGACAATAGGCAGGCTCGGCATCGCGCCATCGAGCTGCTCGCCGAGGTCGGTATTCCCGCGCCGGAGATCCGGATAGACAACTACCCGCATCACTTTTCCGGCGGGATGCGACAGCGCGTGGTGATTGCGCTGGCCTTGTGCGCCCGGCCGCGCCTCATCGTGGCCGACGAACCGACCACGGCGCTCGACGTTTCGATCCAGGCTCAAATCATAGATCTGCTCAAAAAACTGGCCGGTAATAACGGCGCCGCAGTCATGCTCATCACGCACGACATGGGCGTGATCGCCGAGACCGCCGATCGCGTCGCGGTGATGTATGCCGGACGCCTCGCCGAGATCGGCCCGGTGAAGGATGTAATCCACGCGCCACGCCATCCTTATACGAGCGGCCTGATGAGTTCGATCCCCAAGCTGGGCGACTCCCGTCAGTCACTCGCGCAGATCGACGGCGCCATGCCCCGTTTGAATGCAATTCCACCGGGCTGCGCCTTCAACCCGCGCTGCCCGAAGCGCTTCGGGCGGTGCATGACAGAGCGCCCTTCGCCGATGCCCGCGGGCACAAACCAGGCCGCGTGCTGGCTCTATGCCCGCTGACACCCTTCTCGAACTAACGGGGGTAGGCCGGGATTTCGACGTCTCGCGGCCTTGGCTCAATCGGGTGTTCGAAGGCGTGCCGCGACGCAGCCTGCGTGCGGTCGACGACGTTTCTTTCTCCATCCGGCGCGGCGAAACGCTGGCGCTGGTGGGCGAATCGGGCTGCGGCAAGTCGACCGTTGCGCGGCTGATCGTAGGGCTGTACGCGCCCTCGCGCGGCCGCATCGTGTTCGATGGCTCCGACCTTGCGGAGCCGTCGTCGGCACCGCTTCGCCGCCGCATGCAGATGATTTTCCAGGAGCCCTATGCCAGCCTCAATCCGCGCTGGCGTGTGAGGGACATCGTCGCCGAGCCCATTGTCGCCCACGGGCTCGTTCCGGGCGCGGCCGCACTCGCGGCGCGCGTAGCCGAATTGCTTGCCCAGGTCGGGCTCGCCGCCGAGGACGGGGGGAAATATCCGCACGAATTCTCCGGCGGCCAGCGACAGCGGATATCGATCGCGCGCGCGCTTTCCTCGAACCCGGAATTCCTGGTGTGCGACGAACCGACTTCAGCGCTCGACGTATCGGTGCAGGCGCAGATCCTCAACCTCATGAAGGATATGCAGCAGCGCCTCGGACTGACCTATCTTTTTATTTCGCACAACCTCGCGGTGGTAGCCCATATCGCGACCCGGGTCGGGGTGATGTACCTGGGCCGGCTGGTCGAAGTCGCCGATGCGAAGGATCTGTTTGATCGCCCGCGCCATCCGTACACCCGCATGCTGATCGATGCCATACCCGACCTCGAGATGAGCGGCAAGGCGCGCACCCCGGTTGCCGGCGAAGTGCCCAATCCCCTGTCGCCGCCAAGCGGATGCACATTCAATCCACGGTGCCCGCATGCGAATCAGCGCTGCAGGACAGAAGCGCCGGCACGGCTCGATCTCCCGGGTGCCCGTAGCGTCGCGTGCCACGCCGTCGAGGAGGGAAGGCTCAGCGCTTTCGAAGGTTAGCCACGCCGAAAGGCACGTGCCCCGTCGCGACGTGCTTCTGGGCAGACTCGACGTGACCGCGCTGGTCGTCGAAATAGATGTCGGGCTGGAACGCAGTAAGGAACGCGCTTTTATCCAGGCCACCCAGAAACATCGCCTCGTCCACCCCCACGTTCCAGTTCATCAGTGTCCTCACCGCGCGCTCGTGCGCCGGCGCGCTGCGCGCGGTCACGAGCGCAGTGCGGATCCGCATCGGTACTTCTGCACCCGCATTCTGGAGGCGGTGCAGCGCTTCGAGCAGCGGCTTGAATGGTCCGGGCGGCAGGGGCTTGAGGGCGTGCTCGCTCTCGTGCCTCTGGAAGGCGTCGAGGCCGTCGCGCTGGAACACTTGCTCGGCCTCGTCGGAGAAAAGGACCGCGTCGCCGTCGAAGGCTATCCGCACCTCACCGGCGTGCCGGGCCGCAGCCTGCGCCGATTCCGGGATTACCCGCGCAGCGGGAAAGTGGGCATCGATCGCACCGCGCACATCTTCCTCGTTGGCCGACAGAAACAGGTTCGCGTGCAATGCCTCCAGGTAGTGATAGGCATTGCGGCCCCGGGTGAATACACCGCGCTCGAGCTTGAGGCCGGCCTGCTTCGCCGACCGGAAGACCCGCAGACCGGACACCGGGTCGTTTTTCGAAAGAATTACGACTTCGACCCGGTGAGCGTCAGCCGTGTTGAAAGCGAGTAGCTTCTGGACCAATGGGAAAGCAACTCCGCGCTTGGCGCAGTCCTCAAGGCGGGCAAGCTGCAGCTCCATATAGGCGCGATCGCCGCTCTTTTCGAACACCTTGTTCTCTTCCTCGAAATCGAACAGGGCGCGCGAAGCGATCGCCACCACCAGCTTGCCGTCGAAAGTTACCGCCATCAGGATTTCCGCGGCGCCGCGATTCGGCGCTAATCCGGCTGATTGTACTGCGCTAGCCGGGCGGCTCCCCGCTTGCAGGATTCACAGCGGCTGGGCTCCCAAGGCGGCCAGTCCCGCCCTGGCGACTTCGCAATCCTGCGCCGCGGCCCGTTGCGTTTCAGCCATGGCGTGCGGCCGCCATGCGCCACTCGGACACGTTGCGCAATCCGGTGCCGGGCGCCACCCCGCCGCGCAGAGCCCCTCCTGAAGCCGATCCCCACAGCACCTCATAGCCCGGCGGCAGCTCGCGACTCTCGGGCGTGGAGAGCCAGAGCCTGTAGACCAGGCGCTTCTTGTCCACCTCGTCATGGTCGACAATCGCCGTGCGCGAGTGATAGGTGACATGGTTATTCAGGAGCTGGATGTCCCCTGGTTCCATGCGCGTCTGGAGGCACATCTCGTCCGCGAGGGCTGCGAGCAGGTCGAGCGCCTCGTCCTGCTCCTTGCGCAGCCGGGGCGTTCCGTTGAATTTCTGCGCGGATTCGACGTATGAGCGGGAATACTGGCTGGAAAAACGCCCCTTGTGCACGCCGAACACCGGATTGACGTAGTACGGCAATTCCCCCGCCCCTTCTTCGCTCTGCCGGCTGTGGTGGTAGGGCCCGAACAGCTCTTCCAGAAGATCGGGGCGGCGTTCGAGCATCGCGTTGTGGATCGCGGGCGTGCTCACTATGCGGCTGTCGCCGCCTTCCCTGCACTGGCGCGCACACAGCAATGCGACTACATCGCACCGGTCGGTATGGAACCTGAGCGATGACGCGGTCCGATACCCTCGCGAGTCCGGCCTTCCCAGGTTTTCACCGTAGTCCCGCACTTCAGCAAAAAATTCGCCGATCTTGTTCTGAGAAACGGCGGTACCCAGGTGCGTCCCCATGCCCCACAGGACCCACCGCAGATCTTCCATTGAGAAAGTGTCTGTGGGAATGCCACGGATATTGGCCACTCCGCATCCGTGCTCGAGAGCATGGGAAATCGCCTCGAACCGGCGCGAGAGGACCGGAAGCGGAAAGGCATCCGCAGTCACAGCGTACATTTCCGAATGACGTTGGCGCACCGAGAGAACGGCTCGCTCGAGATCGGCAATCTCATCCTTCGCAAGGACATGGATCCAGTCGGTGCGTTTTTCCATGTCCTTGCCGAGCCAGACATCCGGCCCTGAAAGCGGCGCGCGTTGAGTGCCCATTCGTTGAAGTCTACTTCGACCCTTTTTTCACCCTGCGTCCTGCCTTCGTTGCCGGTTTCGCGGCGATGGCCCGGGTATCCGGGATCACCGCGAACACGTCGATCTCCATCAGCAACTCGGGGCGAGCCAATCCCTGCACGATGATCCCCGTGGATACCGGGTGGACGCCTTTGAGCCATTTGCCGATTACCCGATAGACCGCTTCGCGATAGGCGCGGTCGGTCACGTAGATCACGATCTTGCACACGTCTTCGAGTTTTGAACCGGCTTCCTCAAGAAGCGTTTTCAAGCACCGCATCGCGTTTTCCGTCTGCGCCGCCGGGTCGTTGATGCCGTGGATTTTTCCCTTCAGGTCCATGCCGGTCTGGCCGCGGACGAATACCATGTTGCCGGCCCGTACGGCCATGGCAAGGTCGTTGTCGATGTTCTGGCCCCTCCAGACATCGCGGGTGTTGAACTTCCTTATTCTTGTATGCACCATGGGTTTCCCTAAGCAATACTCATGCCGCCGATTTCATTCCGGTCGGATGGGCCCGCACGGGCGCATCGATCCGATCCGACAACCCGGCGCATTTCTTCACCAGGTCGAGGGGCCCCGAGAAATCGAACGCACCGTACAGGGCCGCAAGGTGGTTGAAATGCGGGGCCTGGGCGAACTGCACGAACGTCAGGCGATGGCCTGCGGAGTCCGAGTTGAGCAGGTCGCGGGCGAAGGCGAGCAGCTTCCGGCGGTCCTCGGCCACCCAGTTGTCGTTGAGCGAATAGAACTTGTCCATCCAGGACTTGGTCCCCTCCGACACGAAGGTCGAATAATTCGGCGTCACGCACAGCTGCCCGCCGCACAGTTCGCGCGCAATATGCATGATGTGGGGGAGGTTGGAGCAGGCGTGGATGCGACCGGCATAGAGCAACGACTGGTTCGGCATCAGCAGCCCGCCCGGGCTCTTCTCGGCCAGCGCGATCGACGCGGCCAGATGGGCGCGGATGCCTTCCCGGTAGGCGACCATGTCGGCCAGCTTTTCCTTCACCGACTGCATCTTGTCCAGACCGGTCTGCTTACAGTTCCACATCGCGGCGCCGATCATCATGTCGGCCGTGTAGAGAATCCGCAAAACGTACGGGAACGCCGAATACCGGTGCAGCGTGCCGCGGATGTAGCGTGCGCCTTCGGTAAAACGATGGAAAAACACGTCTTCCCAAGGGATCAATACGTTGTCGAGCACCATCAAGGTGTCGACTTCGTCGAACCCGTTGCTGATTGGATAGTCCTGCTTCGAGCCGCGGCCGGCAAAACCCGACCGGCAGATGTGCTTCACGCCCGGCGCCCCCATCTTGACGATGCAGCCCAACGCGTAGTCGGACAGCTTTTCGTCCGCCCACTGGCCCACCGTGGGTTTCAGGAACGCCTGGTCGGCGTAAGCGGCGGCGGTCTCGTACTTGGCGCCGCGGATGATGATGCCCTTGTCGGTTTCTTTCACCACATGGCACATCATGTCCGGGTCCTGGTCCTGCGGACGCTTCGAGCGGTCGCCCTTGGGGTCCGTATTGGCCGAGACGTGGAAGATGTCGTCCGTGAGCACGCGGCGGATGTGGTTGTCGATGTTCTGCGAGAAGCGCGGATCGATCTTGTTGAGCACGTCGCGCCCGTCGTGGAGGGACCACATCTCGCCGATGGTCTCGTCGCCCACGCGGGTCACGACACCCTTGATGTCTTTGAAGAAGATGTCGAGGGCGTTCCACTTGTCCCACCAGTCCTGCTGGGTGTGGGGAAGCTTGAGGAGCAACGGATTGCGCTCCGCGCCTTCCGAATATCCGAACACGTCCTTGTGCTCGGGCTCGTGCTGGATGTCGTACATCCGCGCCTTCACATCGACGATGGGTTTGAAAGCCGGATGGCTGGTGACGTCCCTCACGCGCTCGCCGTCGATCCAGACTTCACGGCCGTCGCGGAGGCCTTGCCTGTATTGCTCGCCGGTACGCAGCATGGCAGTGAGACTCCATAAGGGGAAGCGCCCAACTTAGCCCCCGCGCAGCATCGGATAAAATACTTTTTCTTGCTCAACTGTATAGGATAGTCCTATGCAAGATGCCGATGTCCGGCCCGCCCGCCTGTCCCTCAGGGCACTGCGCTACTTTGTCGCGGCGGCCGAGGCCGGCAGCGTGACTGCCGCCGCCCGGCTGGTGCGCATCTCGCAGCCGTCGATTTCCGCGGCGATCGCCCGGCTGGAAGCCGACCTGAAAGTGCAGCTTTTCGTGCGGCACCATGCCAAGGGCCTGTCTCTCACCCTGTCGGGCGACCGCCTGCTCGGCCAGGCGCGGGGGCTGCTCGCACACGCGAGGGAGCTGGAACAGTTCGCCGACGCAATGGGCGGCGCGCAGCGCGGCGAAGTCAGCGCGGGATGCTTTATTACGCTGGCCCCGTTCATCCTGCCGGGCCTTTTGACCGGATTTGCGGCCCGCTATCAGGAAATCGCGTTGAGCATCGAGGAAGGCAACCAGGCCGAGGTCCTCGAAGACCTGCGCAGCGGACGCTGTGAAATTGCGCTCAGCTACGCCTATGGCCTGTCGGACGAATTCGAGGCCGACGTGCTTGCCGAGCTGCCCCCGCGGGTGATCCTCGCGCAGGATCATCCACTTGCAAACCGTCGCCGGGTGAGCCTGAAGGAGCTCGCGCGCGCGCCGATGATCCTGCTCGACCTGCCGCACACGCGGGACTATTTCCTGTCGCTCTTCCGCAGCGTACAGATCGAGCCCCGGGTCGCCCATCGCACGCGCTCATACGAGATGGTGCGCGGCCTGGCTGCGCGCGGCCTGGGATTTGGGATCCTCAACGCCATCCCGCGCCTCCCGTGGACTTATGACGGCCACAAGGTCGTTGCAGTGCCCATAGCAGAGGAGCTGCCGAATATCCTGGTCGTCAGCCTGCGCCTGAAAAAACTGGCTGCGCGGCCCGCCGTGACCGTGTTCGCCGAGTTCGCGAAGCAGCACTTCGCGCAAGTCTGGCCGAAGCTGATGCAGCCCGCGCCCAGGCGCCGCGCCAGCGCTAGTACCCGCGCACGGGATCGACGACGTTGAGCAAGGGCTCGCCGGCTGCAAGCCGACGCAGGTTTTCGGCCACCTGCCGGGCGGCCGTCCGGGGGATCGCGACCGAGGCCAGGTGCGGCGTAACGAGCACCTGATCGAAATCCCATAACGGCGAGTCGGCCGGCAGCGGCTCGGTGCGAAATACGTCCAGCGTAGCCTCCGCGATCTGGCCCGAACGAATCGCGGCAATCAATGCGTCTTCGTCCACCAGCCTGCCGCGCCCGACGTTGATGAGCTTGGCGCCGCGCGGCAGCCGGGCCAGGGCCTGCGCACCCAGGATCCCTTCGGTTTGCGGCGTCAGCGGCAGCATCACAACCAGGATTTCGCTGCGGGCGAGGAAGGGCGCGAATCCGTCCCGGCCGTGAAACGATTCGACCCCATCGATCGCCTTCGGCGAGCGTGCCCAGCCCGCAACGCGGAATCCCTGCCGGGTGAGTTCCTGCGCGGCCATCGCCCCAAGGTTACCGAGCCCCATGATCCCGACGCTGCAAGTGGGCGCTTCGCGTGGATGGATGTAATGCCAGCGGCGCTCCCTCTGGGCACGCGCAAAGGGCACGAAATCGCGATAGTGGCGAAGCACGGCGGCCAGGACGAATTGGGCCATCATGCGGCTCATCTTCGGATCGGCGATGCGCACGATCGGGATCCCCGCCGGCAGCGAGGGGTCCTTCACGATCGAATCGACACCCGCGCCCAGATTGATGATCAGCTTGAGGTTGGGAAACTTGCGCAATTCCCCTTCAGGCGCCTTCCAGACCAGCGCCGCTTCAATTTCCTCCGGGCGGCCAACATCCGGCCAGACGCGGAAATCGAGGCCGGGCAATGCATCGCGCAGGTGCTTTCCCCAGTCCGCGGGGTCATCGAACTGGCTGTAGAAAAGGAGGGCCATTACTTCTTCCGGTCCAGCAGGCGGCGCATTGCGGCCACGGCCAGCTCGTAGCCGTCAGCGCCGAGGCCGGCAACGATCCCGGTTGCCGCCTTCGAGATGTAGGAGTGATGCCTGAAAGGCTCGCGCCTGTAGATATTGCTCATGTGCACTTCGACTATGGGGCCAGGGAAGGCGAGCAGCGCGTCGAGCAGCGCAATGGAGGTGTACGTCAGGCCGGCACCATTGATGATCACCCCGTCGGCCTTGCCTATCGCCTCGTGGATCCAGTCGATCAGTTGGCCCTCCGAGTTGCTCTGGCGGAATGCGAGGGCGATCGATGCGCGCTGCGCTTCGGATTCGCAGCGCGATTGGAGGGTCGCAAAAGTATCGCTGCCGTAAGTGCCTTTGTCTGTCAGACCATACAGGTTGGCGTTGGGCCCGTTGAGGAAATAGACGCACTTGCGCTCTGGCGTGCTCATTGCTGCCTCATCCTACTTGTATCCCGGAGCCTGGGTTGGGTCGACCGCGCGCTGGATATAGTCGTTCATTTGCGGGAAATATTCGGTGAAGACCTTTTGCAGCTCGGCGATCGGCATGTCGTGCCAGTCGACGCGAAGGTCGATGACCGGCCAGACGAAGCGGTCGACAACGTACAGACCTGCTGAACGCACTGGCGCAGTCTCGCCGCCTGCCTGCAGACCGGCCACCAGGCCCGCAAGCAGGCGTTCGCCCAGGTGCTTGCCCGGATCGCGCTCAAAGGCTGCGATCATGGCGCTGGGCACCGATTCGTTGGCAAGGAGGTTGCCGCAAGCGACGCAGTCCTTGCCGTGCTCCTCCTTGAACAAGCCAAGGGATTTGGCACCGGAGTAGCTCGCGGTCGCGCCATTCATATCCACCACGGCAAGCTGGCGGAATTCGGCGAAGGGCCGGGCAGCTACCATGGAGCGCAGCGCCGCCTCGGCACCGTAGCCCTCTGCAAGCAGGTCCAATCCAAGCTGGCCCAGGCCGGGATCCGTGATGTTCTGCGTGGCGACTGCGCCGACCCCGGCGCGCGCCCACCTGCCGCAGCGGCTGGCGACGGCGATGCTTGAAGAGGTTACGACAACGCCGAACCTGCCCGTCTCGGCACAGCGAGCGGCGATCGAAAAGGTCACAGCTGGATATCCTCGCTTGGGATGTTGCCGTGGTTCTCGAGCGTCCGATAGGCCTGGTCGGAATAAAGGAGCGGCGCGCCATCTCGCGACTGCAGGCCGACGACCATGCCGACAAACACCGCATGGGTCGACACCACGAGTTCCTGAGTGAGTTCGCAGTCCATCACGAGCAGCCCGTCGGTCAATACGGGGGCGCCAGTGGCAATCGTCGTCCAGGTATCGCACGCAAACCGGTCGCCGCGCCATCGCTCGACTCGCCCGGCAAAGGAATCGGCCACGTGGCGATGCTTGCGGTCCAGGATGTTCACGGCGAAGCACTTGTTGGCCCGCAGGGCGGCAGCCGAGGGACCGCCGAGGTGAACACAGACCAGGACCTGGGGAGGGTCAGCGGACGCGGTACAAATCGAGCTGACAGTCACCCCGAAGCGTCCGCCGGGACCATCAGTCGTGACGACCGACACCGGCGTGGCCGCGCGGCGCATGGCGGTAGTGAAATGCGTGATGTCGATGGGCTTCATGCGGACTGAAGGTTGCAGGCAGAGTCTACCGCCAGTTATCCCCCCGGCGGCCGCGCGATGGAGCGGGTGAAGGGAATCGAACCCTCGTATGCAGCTTGGGAAGCTGCCGTTCTGCCATTGAACTACACCCGCGTGTGGCGCGAATTCTAAAGCACGGCCGCGCGCCGGGCCCTCTGCTGGCGAGGCAACATGGAAAGAATGAAGCGGTCGGTGTTTGGTTCGTGCCAGGACTGCGAGCACCGCTTGTCGGCGGCACAGCCGACGAGCGGTGTTTTTTTCTACAATTTTTTGAGTTAAAATACTTTTAGTTTCATATATTTAAAGTAAAATCGTAGAATTCACCTCAATTTAAAAAAAGCGCCCAAAACGGCACTTTTTCCTATCGCGATGCGGATGCCGGGAGTACATTGGGAAGCGTGGGGGCTCGAAAGAGACACAGGAGAGTTGAAATGATTGCCAAGACATTGTTAGTCGCAGCAGTGGTGGCGTTGAGCGGATGCTCGACGCTGACCGATTACGGCCCGGTGAGTAAGAGCGGACCCTTGAGCAAGAAGGCGGTCAAGAATGATCAGGGTCACGTCATCGGCTACAAACAGATGCTGCGCAACGCGGAGACCGGTGAAATCGTCGCCCAGGTCGCGCTCTTTACGCCGATCCTCGGCGACAGCGGAACGATCGTCGGCTATGAGGAGCCCGCGCGCGGCGGAGCGATCATCCGGGACTTGGCCGGCCATAGCATCGGCGGGCATTTCTCCGACCTGCGCGGCCGCAGCACGAACTCCAACGGCAAGGGCGGCTTCACGCTGGTTGTGCGTGCCCGATCCTTCGACCAGGCGTCCGAAGGCGACTTGATCGCATCCAAGCCCGCAGCGCCCGGATTCATGGAACTGCTCGCGTCACTGTCCAATTCGGACCTGAACAAGATTCGCTAGCAGTCAGCGGTACCCGGCAAGGGCTGGCCGCATAGCGGCCGGCCCTTTTCATTTGTCCCGGCCCGCGCTACGCGACAGCAGCATCGCGCGGAAGGCATCGAAGACCTTGCGCATCTGCGGCTGCTTGTACGGATAGAGGTCGACCGGATCCATGGCGTGGACCAGCATTGCCGTGTCGGCTTCGAAGACCAGCAGCTTCCCGTCCGCCGTCTCCGCACAGTCGATTGCGTAGTAGTCGAGCCCCAGCGCATCGTCGATGCCCCGCAGTGCGCGCGCGTGCCTGAACGCGAACCCCGACTCGAATCCCGCCATGAAAAGCGCTTCTTCCTGCCGCTTCGAGGTATCCGAGTCCATGTCCGCGTTTACGTAATGAATCATCCAGTGCGCTGAAATGGCCATGTGGCAAGCGAAAGGCCGGCCGTCGATAATCACGACACGAAACTTTCTGAACAACCCGTCCGGCCCGCTGTAGTCGACGAAGCGCGAAACGAAGAAGTCTTCCGACGGCGTTGCCGCCAGGTAACCGGCGAGAGCTTCGGGTCCCTCCAGGCGGGAAAGATCCTTGCCGCCCTGCGACCCCTGCGGCCTGACGATGATAGGAAACGCTCCTTGCGCCATGACCCCGGCCAGGGGAATTTCGCCGCGCGCCGCTTTGGCCAACGCTTGCCTGCTGACGCCGACCGTCGCCGGCATTTCGACCCCGGGAATCTGGCAGAGGACCTGCGACACAATGTCGCGGGACAACTGCAGGATTTTTGCCGGTGGATTCAGCACCGGTCGGGCGGAGGATTGCGCAAAGCTCCCAATCTCCTCCAACAACGGCCGATTCGGCCCGGACTCGCCGACCGCCACAAAAACCACGTCGTGATCTGGCAGATCTGAAAGCAGGGGCGCCCCGGGCGCCGCATAGAGCATCAGCAGCTCGACATCCGAATCTTCAACCAGGCAATCCACGGGTGTGACTGCGGTCATGTCGCCGGGGCTCATGATCACCAGCAACCGGATCGCAGCCGGCGTTCGCGCGGCCGGCAGCCGGTAAACCCGCTGCAGCCCCAGCGCCCGGGCTTGCATGGCGAATGCGTGCTCGCGGTTTTCGGGACGCAGCGTGAGAATCGAGAGCGTCGCAATATCCATCATCGCCGAGGCGTCACCCGGATTGCGCGCAACGCGTGCCTCGAGCAACGGCCCCAGGCGCGCGGCTGCCATCCCCGACAGCTCGAGGCGCCAGAGCCCGGCAAAGCCGATATAAGGCGGAAGGCCGTCGTCCATCCGGCTGTCAGGTCCGGTCACGGCCGCGGCGTGCAAGTCGCCCGGCGGCTCACTTGCTCTCGAGCACCCACGCGCCGTCCCAGTCGTCGGGCGGCGGGTTCTCTTTGAGGTACTGGCTGCGCTCGATGTGGATCAGGCTCGGCTTGTCGTTGGGGTTCAGCTCGAGGGCCTCGCGGAACAGGCGCGTGGCCTCTTCCCAGCGCCGGACGCGATACGTCGCCAGGCCGTCCTTGAACAGGCTGAGCACGCTGACGATATTCGGGAATGTCTCCTCGGTATGGAAATCGAGGACTTCGACCACCGCCACCGGCTTGGTCTTTCCCTTCACCACGGCCAGGTCGATCTCTCGGGTCCGGTAGGTTCCCCTGAGCTTCTGGAACGTGAACTCGCTGATGAGCAGCTTGGCGCCATACTGTTTGCAGGCCGACTCCAGCCGCGCTGCGAGATTGACGCCGTCGCCGATGATCGTGAAATCCATCCGTTTCTGCGACCCGATGTTGCCCGAAACCACGCGGTCGGTATTCAGGCCGATGCCGATGTTGACCGGCAGCTTGCCTTCGCCCGCGCGCTGCTGGTTCCATTTCGCAAGCGTGGTGAGCATTGCAATCGCCGTGCGCACCGCGCGATCCGGGTCGTCTTCGTGCGGGACCGGGATGCCGAACGCCGCCATCACCGCATCGCCGATGAATTTGTCGAGCATGCCCTCTTCCTTCTGCAGGCAGTCGACCATCAGCGTGAAGTATTCGTTCAGCAGCGCCACCGTTCCCTGCGGGCCGAGCTGCTCGGTCAGCGTGGTAAACCCGCGGATGTCGGAAAAGAGCACGGTCGCTTCGATGTCCTGCCCGCCCAGCAGATCGGTGCCTGCGGCAAGCAACCGGTCCGCGATGCCCGGATCCATGTAGCGCGACATCGTCGACTTGAGGCGCTTCTCGGAGCTGATGTCCTCGAGCACGATCATCGAGCCTATCCTCTGCTGGTCCACGTTGAGCAGGGGCTGCACGGTGAAGTTGACCGACAGCGTCGCCTCACCGACCACCAGCGGCGCATCCACGCTGATCTGCTGCTCGCCGGTCTCGGCCACCAACTTGAGCTTTTCGAGGACCCAGGCATTCTTCGCGCCGAAGAAATCCGCCACCGACGCCTGGACGACGTCCTTCGCGGTCGTCTGCAGGATACGCAGCCCCGCCGCGTTGCAGGTCGCGACGCGCTCCTGCGCATCGAGGGTGATGAGGCCGTTGGACATCGACTCGAGCATCGCTTCGTTGTAATTCTTCATCGCCTGCACATCGGCGAACAGCTTTGCGTTCTCCAGCGCGATCGAGACCTGCGCGGTGAAGGCCCGCAGCCGCGCCTCGTCCTCGTTGGAGAACGGTCCGCCGTGCTTGTTCAGCACCTGCGTCACCCCGATGGTCTTGCCCTGCTTGTTCACAACCGGCACGCACAGGATCGAGCGGGTGAAAAAGTTGGTCTTCTTGTCGAACGCCGGGTTGAAGCGCAGGTCGGCGTAGGCGTAAGGGATGTTGATCGTCTTTCCCGACTTGAACACCGCTCCCGCGATGCCCAGGTGGTTCGGCAAGCGGATCTGCAGCGACTCCAGCCCCTGCCCCACTTCCGACCAGAGCTCCTTGGTCTTCTCGTCGTTGAGGAAGAGGGTCGATCGCTCGGCATTCAGCATCCGAGTGGCCTCGCCCATCACCTTCTGCAGCAGCGAGCCGAGCTTGATGTCGGAGGTCATCTCGGAGACGATGTTGACGAACTCGAGCTCCTGCTTCCTCACGCGCTCGACGCGCTCGATCACCTGCGCGCTCTGCAGCGCGACCGCCCCCTGCGCCGCCATTTGCTCCAGCAGCGAGAGGTCGGCGGCGGTGAACTTGCCCCTCTTCTTGTTGAGCAGCTGCGCCACGCCGACCACAAGCCCCCTGGCGGTCTTGATCGGCACGCACAGGAGGTTGCGCGTCACGTACCCGGTACGCTCGTCGACGCTGCGATTGAAGCGCGGATCGGCGTACGCGTCGTGGACAATCGCCCCCTGGCCTGTGGTGAATACGTGTCCGGCCACGCCGGTGGTGTTGAGGATGCGGATCTCACGCCGGAACGAACCCTGCGCCACGCGCGAATAGAGCTCGTTGGTCTCGTAGTCGTTGAGGAAGAGGGTGCCGCGTTCCGCGTTGAGCTCCGCGGTCGTCGCATCGAGGAGCGTGTTGAGGACCTCGTCGAGCGAGTCGGTGACCGACATCTTGCGCGACACCTCGAGCAGGAGCTCGACTTCGCGCAGGCGGCGCTTTTGCGCCGCGGCGGCCGCACCTGGCGCCGCTGCCGGCGCGGGCTTGCGGCCGGGCTTTCCGAGGGTGGCGGTATCTTCGCTCATGGGTTTCCGGTGTGTTTGTCCATGGATTCGCGCATCGCCACTATGGACGCATGCAGTTGTGCGATCTCGTCCTGCGCGCGCTGCCGACCGGCCTGGAGGCCGGCCTCGGCGTTGATCCGCGCCAGCTCGAGCTCCTCGCGCAATGCCGCCGCGGTGGACTTCAGCTGGCTGATCTCATTGGCCGAGGCGGCGCGCGCCGCCTGCAAGCCGCTTTCCGCATTGATGCGGGCGAGCTCGAGCTGTTCGCGCAGCGCACCCGAGGTCGCTTTCAGCTGCGCGATCTCATTGGCCGCATACGCGCGCGCCGCCTGGACCTGCGCGTCCTTCTCGAGGGCCGCCTGCTCAAGGGCATCCCGCAGGCTCGCCGCGGTGGCCTTCAGGAGCTTGATCTCGTCCTGCCCGGCCGCGACGGCCTGCTGAACCTCCTGCTCGCGCCGGATGTGGGCAAGCTCGAGCTCCCCGCGCAGGGCGACAATCGCCCGCTGCATGTCGCGCAGCTCGTTTTGCGCCGCGAACAGCTGGCTTTCCGTGGTGTTGGTCTCTGGAGCAGGCATTGCTGGGTCCCCGAGCGCGCATTCTAAGCCAGCCTCACTGCGCTGCGTGAGCCTGCCGCCGGGTTATCATTCACGCAATGATACAAGTGACGGTCAACGGGGCGGCCCACCGTTTCGAAGAAGCGCTGGATGTCGCGACGCTCATCGAGCGGCTCGAGCTCGCCGGCAGGAAAATCGCGGTCGAGCGCAACGGCGAAATCGTGCCGAAAAGCGTGCACCGCGCCACGCGCCTGGCCAATGGGGACCGGGTGGAGATCGTCGTCGCCGTGGGTGGAGGCTGAACATGCAGGACCCGCTCGTCATCGCAGGCAAGACATACGCCTCGCGCCTGCTCGTCGGCACCGGCAAGTACCGGGATTTCGCCGAGACTCGCGCGGCCATCGACGCGTCGGGCGCCCAGATCGTCACGGTCGCGATCCGCCGCACCAACATCGGCCAGAATCCCAATGAGCCGAACCTGCTCGATTCGCTACCGCCGTCCCAGTTCACGCTGCTGCCCAATACCGCGGGGTGCTACACAGCGGTAGACGCAGTGCGCACGCTGCGGCTTGCGCGCGAGCTGCTCGAGGGCCACGACCTGGTCAAACTCGAAGTGCTCGGCGACCCGCAGTCGCTCTACCCGAACATGCCGGAGACGCTCGAAGCGGCGAAGACCCTGGTGGCGGATGGGTTCAAGGTGATGGTCTACTGCTCGGACGACCCGATCCAGGCCAAGATGCTCGAGGAGCTCGGCTGCGTCGCGGTGATGCCCCTGGCCTCCCTGATCGGCTCCGGCATGGGCATCCTCAACCCCTGGAATCTCCAGCTGGTCATCGACCGGGTTTCCGTGCCTGTGCTTGTGGACGCCGGCGTCGGCACAGCTTCGGACGCGGCGATCGCCATGGAGCTCGGCTGCGACGGGGTGCTGATGAACACGGCCATCGCCGCGGCGAAGAACCCGGTCCTCATGGCGCAAGCCATGAAAAAAGGCGTCGAGGCCGGGCGCGAGGCGTTCCTCGCCGGCCGCATGCCGAGGAAGCTCTACTCCGCCACGCCCTCCTCCCCGACAGCGGGAATGATCAGCGGCTCCGCGCAGACCAAAGCCGCCTAGGCCCTCCATGGAGGCACCGCCGCGCAGGACGGTCAAGAGCTTCGTCCTGCGCCAAGGGCGCGTGTCCAACGCCCAGCAACGCGCCTGGGACACCCTGTTTCCGCAGTTCGGCATTGCCTTTTCAGATCAACCGATGGAAGCGCGCTCCATATTCGGGCGCACCGCGCCCCTGATCCTGGAAATCGGCTCCGGCATGGGCGAGACCAGCATAGCCATCGCCAAAGCCCACCGCGAGAACGACTACATCGCCATCGAGGTCCACCTACCCGGCGTGGGCAGCCTGCTCAAAGCAATCGCCGAGGAAAGCCTCGCCAACCTGCGTGTGATCCGGCATGACGCGGTCGACGTGCTGGAAAAGATGATCCCCGACGCGTCGCTCGCCGGGCTGCACATCTTCTTCCCCGATCCGTGGCCCAAGAAAAGGCACAACAAGCGGCGCATCGTCCAGCCACCGCTGGTGACGCTCATGGCGCGCAAGCTTGCCCCCGGCGGCTACATCCACCTGGCAACCGACTGGCAGCCCTATGCCGAGCACATGCTCGGAGTCTTGTCCGCCGAGCCCTTGCTGGAGAACCCGTCGGCCGGCTACGCGCCGCGCCCGGCGTACCGCCCGCAAACCAAGTTCGAGGCGCGCGGGTTGAGGCTCGGTCACGGCGTGTGGGATCTGGTGGTCCGCTGCAGACAAGGGTAAATGTACTGACATCAGTACAAGAATGTCTGTAGATTGGCTCCAGGAGCGGCTCTTCTAAAACTAATCTTCTTAAATTAGGGGAGGAACAGCTCCAGAAGCTCGTTCAGGAACCGCTGCCCCCTGAGCGTCGGGCGAAGGGTCTTCCAATCGCGCTCGAGCAGTCCAAGGCCCTCCGCCTTTGCCAGAGCCGCCTCGATTGAAGCGATCCCGAGCCCCGTGCGTTCGCGGAACAGCGCGACCGGAACGCCCTCGGTCAGGCGAAGCGCGTTGAGCATGAACTCGAACGGCAGGTCGGTGCGCCCCAGCGTCCGCTGCTCGGTGATCGACTCACCGACCATCGCCAGGGCGAGGTATTCGCGCGGCTGCTTGGCGCGCGCGTGGCGCTCGATGCGGTCGGGAAAGCTGAGCTTGCCGTGCGCGCCGGCGCCCAGGCCGAGGTAATCGCCGAACTGCCAGTAGTTGACGTTATGGCGCGAGCGGCGCTCGGGCTGGGCGAATGCGGAGGTCTCGTAGTGCTCGAAGCCGGCAGCGGCAAGCAGGCCTTCCGCACCTTCCTGCATCTCCGCGGCCAGGTCGTGCGCCGGCAGCTTCGGCGGATGGCTGTAGAAGACCGTGTTGGGCTCGAGCGTCAGCTGGTAGGCGGACAGGTGGGAGGTGCCCCACCGGATGCCCTCCTCGATGTCCGCGCCCGCCTCTCCGAGCGTCTGCTCCGGCAGACCGTACATGAGGTCGAGGTTGATGTTGTCGAAATCCGCCTGCGCGATCCCGATGGCGCGGCGGGCCTCGTCGGCGCTGTGGATGCGTCCCAGCGCCTTGAGGTGGGCATCGTTGAAGCTTTGGATGCCGATCGACAGCCGGTTGATGCCCGCGGCGCGGAAGTCGCGGAATTTCTGTGCTTCGAACGTTCCCGGGTTGGCTTCCAGCGTGATCTCGGCATCCGCTGCGATGGGAACGCGTGAGCGGATGCCGGACAGGAGGCTGTCGATCGACGGCGCCGAAAACAGGCTCGGGGTGCCGCCGCCGAAGAAGATGCTGTAGACGCGCCGGCCCCAGATCCAGGGCAAGGCGTTCTCGAGGTCCGCGATGAGGGCAGCGCAATATGCCTCCTCGGGGAGGTCGCCCTTCTTCTCGTGGGAATTGAAGTCGCAGTAGGGGCATTTGCGCACGCACCACGGCATGTGCACGTACAACGAGAGCGGCGGCAGGGCTTCGAGGCGGGTCGCGCCCGGTCGTGCGAGGCCGACTTTCGCGGCGGCCGGCATCAGGTCCCGGCGCGCAGGCGCTCGAGCAGCCGCTGCAGCGCGAGCCCGCGGTGGCTGATGCGGTTTTTTTCCGCGCCTTCCAGCTCGGCGGCAGTCTTGCCGCGCGTCGGAAGCAGGAACAGGGGGTCATAGCCGAAACCATTCGCGCCGCGCGGGCGGTTGGTGATCTCGCCCTGCCAATCGCCCTCGGCGATCAAGGGTTGCGGGTCGCCTGCATGGCGCACCAACACCATCACGCACGCGTAGTGCGCGCCCTTGACGGATTCCGCCTCCATTGCGGCGAGGAGCTTCGCGTTGTTCCGCGCATCGCGCTCCTCGCGGTTGCCTTGGCGTCCCGCAAAATAGGCAGAGTTGACGCCGGGCTCGCCGCCGAGCGCATCCACGCAGATGCCGGAGTCGTCGGCCAGCGCGGGCAGGTCGGACAACCGGCTCGCATGGCGAGCCTTGGCCAGCGCGTTTTCGAGAAAGGTGAAATGCGGCTCCTCGGCTTCGGGGATTCCGAGCTCGCCCTGCGATACGACGGCAATCTCCAAGGGCGAAAGCAGCGCGCGGATCTCGGCCAGCTTACCCGGATTGCCGCTCGCCACGACGAGCCGCTTCAGGGCGGGGTGCGCGACTGGCGTCACAGCCCCAGCGATTGCTTTTGCAGCCCGACCAGTTCACCGATCCCCTTTTCGGCGAGGACGAGGAGGCCATCGAGTTCGGCGCGGGAGAACGCGGCGCCCTCGGCGGTGCCCTGGACTTCGATGAACCCGCCTCCCCCGGTCATCACCACGTTCATGTCGGTGTCGCATGCCGAATCCTCGGCATAGTCCAGATCCAGCACCGGGGTGCCCTGGTACACGCCGACCGAAACCGCGGCGACGAATTCCTTGAGCGGTAGTTCCGCAATCGTCCCGCGTCCCTTGAGCCACGTCAGCGCATCGTGCACGGCGACGAACGCGCCGGTAATCGAGGCGGTGCGCGTGCCGCCGTCAGCCTGCAGCACATCGCAGTCGATCTGGATCGTGCGTTCGCCCAGGCGCGCGAGGTCGACCACCGCCCGCATCGACCGGCCGATGAGCCGCTGGATCTCCTGCGTGCGCCCCGACTGCTTGCCGCGCGCCGCCTCGCGATCGCCGCGCGTGTTGGTCGCGCGCGGCAGCATCCCGTACTCCGCGGTCAGCCAGCCCTGCCCGCGGCCCTTGAGGAAAAGCGGCACCTTGGCCTCGACGCTCGCGGTACAGAGCACCTTCGTGTCGCCAAAGGAAACCAGCACGGAGCCTTCGGCGTGCTTGGTGTAGTTGCGCTCGATCGATACGGCGCGCATCTGGTCGGGCCGTCGTTTGCTCGGTCTCATTTTTTCTCGTGGTGGTAGCGTTTGAGGGCGGCCTTGATGTCGGCGATGGCGCGCTCGATTTCGTCGTCCGACATTTGGGTTTTGGTGAAGTCCGGATCCGTGGCGGTGAAATCCCGGATGTCCGTGGGCAGGTCGTAGGAGGGCACGGTCACGGGCGATGCCGCGGCAGGAGGCTGCGCGACCGCTTCCTCGCCCCAGCCGACCGCCACGACGGAGACATTATCGCACTGGGGACCGGCGCGCGACTCGGCCAGCGTCATGAGCTCGGGCAGGGCCTGGATGATGCTTTTTTCGGCCAGCTTGCCCAGCAGCTGCCGCTGGGTGAGCGGCCCCCAGAACCCGTCGGAGCACAGCAGCAGGACGTCGTCTTTCGCCAGCCGCGCGCTGGCTGTCGGCTCGATCCGCGGGGTGTGCCCGCCTCCGAGGCATTGGAGCAGCATGTTGCGCTCCGGATGCGAGCTGATCGACTCCTCGCGGATGCGTCCCTGGTCGACCAGCTGCTGCACGCGCGTATGGTCCCGGGTGCGCGTGACGATGCTGCTGCGGCGGATCAAATACAGCCGCGAATCCCCGACGTGCGTCCACCACGCCGTGCCGTCCTGCACGATGCAGGCGACCAGCGTGGTGCGCGGCGAGTCGGGCAGCTCGAGCTTT
>JBBQNG010000005.1:0-38446 GCA_038329645.1 Burkholderiales bacterium | reverse complement strand
CGGCGGCCTGGTTGTGGGCGGCCTGGTCGCCGTGCACGTTGCGTTCTTCCTCGACGCCGAGCACCAGCGCGCAACCGTAGCGGCCCGCTTCGATCTCGGCCATCGCGGCGAGCACCGCGATGCTGGAAGAGGCGCAAGCGGCTTCGTGCCGGGAGGCCGGTGTCCCGTAGAACTCCGGGATGGTGGAGGCGACCATTGCACCCAGGTGCGCCTGGTGGCGATGCAATTCGCCGAACGCATTGCCGACGTGGATGGTTTCGATTTCCGCCGGCTGCATGTCGCAGGCGGCCAATGCGCCGCGCGCGGTATCGCGGACTATCGCGGAGATGTCCTCGCCGCCGCGCGACCAGTTCTTCGCGAAATCAGTCTGAAATCCGCCGAGTACATAGACGCGTTGCGTTGCCATGGGCCGTCCCTCATGCCGCAAACCGGGTGAAGGGCGACCTTACGACCGATCGTGCTATTTTGCAAGCCGCCCGGGTCAGCCGGCGGTTTTCAGGGACCGGGTGATCGGCAGTTTGCCGCGCACGGTCAGCGAGAAGGCGTAGCTTTCGGCACGCGCAAAATAGAGCGAATGCTCAAGTGGGATCCCGTCCGGCCCATGGGATACGCGCTCGAGGACCATCAGCGGAGCGCCTGAGCGCAGTCGCAGGACTTTCGAGATGTCTGCGGGAGCCCGAAGGTAGCGGATCGAGACCTCCGCGCGGCTGATCCGCATGCGCAGGAGCTTTTCGAGGATCGAATAGGTCGGGTGCGCTTCGACCAGTTCGCGTCCGATGCTCTTGCCGAACGTCTGCAGATGCACCCGCGCCACCGCGAAGGGTTTGCCGCCGAGCTGGTAGAGGCGCTCCCAGCGCAGCAACTTGCGCCGGCCGGTGCCCATGCGCCTCGCGACCGGGCCCGGCGGCACGCCCTCGCCGAAATCGAGCAGCCGGGTCTTGGGGTTCAGGCCATGGGCGACCAGCTCGTCGTACAGCCCGCGCAGCTCGAGCAGGTCGTGATGCACCGGCGGACCCGAGACAAACGATCCTTTGCCCTGTTGGCGCACCACCAGCCCCTCCTTCACGAGCGCATCGACCGCTTGGCGGGCGGTTATGCGGGACACGGCGTAGCGTCGGATCAGCTGTGGCTCGGTGGGCAGCTTGCCGCCGTCCTTGTACACGCCGCTGGCTATGGCCTCGCGCAGCTGCTGCGCGAGCTGGCGGTGCATGGCGACAGGGCTGTCGCGCGAGAGCGGGATGACCCGGGCCGTGGCCGGCATCGTCGTAGGGTCAGGGATCCAGCCGCATGCTGCTTGCCCGGTCAAAAACGTGCATCTTTTCCGCGGCAATTCGCACGTGGACGCGCGTTCCTTCGGCAATGCGCCCGGTTACGGCGGATTTTGCGCGCAGCAGGGTGCCACCGAGGTCCAGGTCGACGATCATTTCCTCACCCAGCACTTCGCACAGCGTTACCACGGCGGGCAGTCCATCCGGGGCGAGCGCCACTTCGGAGGCGCGGATGCCGAGCGTGACTTCGCGCGTCCCCAGCGGGGCGAGGCGCGGGGTCGCGAAGCTCAGGCCGCCTATCCCGGCACGGCCGCCCTCGAGCGTCGCCGGCAGCAGGTTCTTCGGCGGGTTGCCGAGAAACCCCGCCACCTGCACCGTCGCCGGCCGCTGGAACACCTCTTCGGGGGAGCCGATCTGCACGATCCGCCCGTCCATGAAGATCGCCATGCGATCCGAGAGCGACATGGCCTCCTCCTGGTCATGCGTGACGTACACCGCGGTCACGTCGAGCGACCGCTGCAGGCGCTTGAGCTCGACGCGCGTCTCGACGCGCAGCTTTGCGTCGAGGTTGGACAAGGGCTCGTCGAGCAGGAACAGCGCGGGTTTCCGGACGATCGCACGCGCCAGGGCGCAGCGCTGCTGCTGGCCACCTGAGAGCTGGCCCGGCCGGCGCTCGAGCAGGTGGTCGATGCGCACGCGCGCTGCGGCCTCGCGCACCGCGCGGCTGATTTCGGCGGCGGGTGTCCTGATCATCCTGAGCGGAAAGCCGATGTTCTGGCCCACCGTCATGTGCGGGTACAGCGCATAGCTCTGGAACACCATGGCGACGTCGCGATCGCCGGGCGGCAGCAGCGTCGCATCGGTCCCATCGAGGTGCACATGCCCCTCGGTCGCAGTCTCCAGGCCGGCGATGATGCGCAGCGTGGTGGTCTTGCCCGAGCCCGACGGGCCGAGCAGCGAGAAAAATTCACCCGGGTGGATCTCCAGGTTCACGTCGCGCAGCACGTTCGTGTCGCCGAACGACTTGCCCACGCCCTTCAGGTGTACCGCGCCGCGCTTGCTCATCGCCTGCCCGCTCCCTTGACCGCACCAGCGGTCAGACCTTTTACGATGTGTTTCTGCGCGATCACGCCCAGCAGGATCACCGGCAGCATCGCGAGCAGCGCCGCGGCCGACAGCTGCGCCCATTGGGTCTGCTCGGTATTGATGTAGTTGTACATCGCCACCGTCACCGGCTTGACCGTGGCGCCACCGAGTACCACGGCGAACAGGAACTCGTTCCAGGAATTGAGGAACACGAAGATCACCGTCACCGCGATGGCGCCGCGCGCCTGCGGGAGGATCACGTGCCAGAACGCCTGCCAGCGGCTGGCGCGGTCGAGCATCGCCGCTTCCTCCATTTCGCGCGGGATGTCCTCGAAATAAGACACCAGCAGCCAGATCGCGAACGGCAGGGAGAAGGTAGTGTAGATCAGCACCATGCCCTTGTAACTGTCCATCCAGCCGATGCGGTTGAGGATCAGGAAGTAGGGGATGATGAGGCCGATCGGCGGCACCAGCTGCGTGGCCAGCACGTAGAACCCGACTGGCTTTCTGCCCGGCAGGCGCAATCGCGCGATGGCATAAGCAGCCGGCACTGCGAGGATGATCGACAGGATCGTCGTGGAGATGGCAATGATGAGGCTGCTGGTGAGGTTGGGGACGATGCTCGTCGGGCCGGTGAGCACCGCGACGTAGTTTTTCAGCGTCGCCTCGAATACGAGCGTCGGCGGAAAGGCGAGCACCTCCTTCTCGTCCTTCAGGGAAGTGATTACGGCCAGCAGGATCGGCACGGTCCACACCAGCAGCAACGCGGCCGAAACCGCCATCAGGACCGCGCCGCGCAGCGTTCCGTTTCCGCGCCGCCTCATGACGCCCTGCGGATGCGAAACAGCACGCCGGCCACGGTCATCGTAATCACCAGCAGGACCACCGCCGCTGCCGCGCCGTAGCCAAGCGACAGCTCGGCAAACGAAACGCGGTAGGCATACAGGTTGATGATCTCCGTCGACGTGCCGGGCCCCCCGCCGGTGGCCGCGTAGATGGCGGCAAACGCGGCGAGTGCGACTGTCATGCGCAGGATCACGACGACCACGATGGCGGGACGGATCAGCGGCAGCGTGATATGCATGAATCGCCGCCATGCGCTGGCGCGATCGATCTTCGCGGCCTCGTAGAGGTCTTCTGGCAGTGCTGCAAGTGCCGCGAGCAGGTACAGGAACACGAACGGCGTCCATTGCCAGGTATGGATTGCAATCACCGAAAAGCGCGCGAGGTCCGGATCGCCGAGCCAGTTATGCGAACCCAGCCCGAGCGAGCGCGAGGCGTAGTCCACGATGCCGAAATCCGGGGTCAGCATCAGCGTGCGCCAGAAGAGACCGACCACCACCGGAGCCAGCACGATCGGCAGGATCGCCACCACGCGAAACAACCACTGCGCGCGGGGAATGCGCAGGATCAACAGCGCCATTGCAAGCCCGATCACGAGCTGCAGCGTGACCGTCACCACGGTGTAGATCACCGTGAAGGTCAACGCGCCCCAGAAGCGCCGGTCTTCCCACATGCGCACATAGTTTTCCGCGCCGATGTAGCGGTCCATTCCCGGCATCGAAAGGTTGATGTTCTGCAGGCTCTGCCAGAGGAGGTAGAGCAGCGGGAACGTCGTGGTGGCGACGAGGACCAGCACGCCGGGTGCAACCATCGCGAGCGCAAAGCGCCGCTCCGGCCCTTCGGCGATCGCGAGCCGCTCGGCCGCGCCGATGCTTCGCGTGCCGGTCGGGATGGGTCAGCCCCCGCGCATGATGCGCTCGCACTGGGTCTGCGCATCGTCGAGGGCCTGCTGCGGTTTCACCTGGCCGACCAGCGCGGACTGCACGATCTTGGCCATGGTCTCGCCCAATGCCGGCCACTGGGGAACGCGCGGCCGCCAGTCGACGTCGGTATCCAGCTCCAGGCTCTCGATCGAGGCACTGACGAAGTTGGCGCCGGCGCCGGCCATGGTCTTCACGTACTCGGGGTTCTTCCACATCGACAGCCGGTTGAGGTCGAAGCGCTTGCCGGGACCTTTGAACTTGTACGAGGTCCGCGCCTGGGTTTCCTCGCTTGCGGCCCACTGGATGAAGAGCCAGGTCGCTTGGCGCGCTTTTTCGGGCAGCGCCGAGTTGATCGGCATGGCCCAGTTCCAGATCGAGCTGACGCGGCGTCCCGAGGGGCCCTTGGGCCAACGCGCGAAGCCGATCTTGCCCATGACTTTGGAGCGCTCGGGATTAGCGATCACCGTCACCGCCGAATGCCCGTCGATATAGCAGCCTATCGTGCCTTGTGCGAAGGCGTCGGCGATGTCGGGCCAGTTCCAGTTCTGGGCGGCCTGGGGCGCGTAGGTATTGTTGGTGGTCACATACCAGTTGAGCGCCGCGACCGCCTCGGGGCTGTTGACCTTGATCTTGCCGCCGGCGTCGAACCACTTGCCGCCGAACGCACCGAGGATCGACGGGTAGATGTACATGTTCTGGCCGGCGCCCGGCATGCCGCGCAGGCAGAAGCCCCACATGCGTGCGGCCGGGTTGTGGATGGCTTTGGCATTGGCAACGATTTCATCCAGCGTCTCGGCCGGCTTGAGTCCCTTCGCGTCGTAGAGGTCCTTTCGGTAGGTCTGGATCGTCATCTCGCCGTTGTAGGGGATCGCGTAGGTCTTGCCGTTCACCATGTCGGCCTTGCGCCAGGCCTCGAAGATGTCGTCGTGCTTGAACCACGCCTTGTCGGTGAGCTTGGGATCGTTGAGGTAGGGCTCCAGCTCGTCGGCCCATTTGTTGGCCGCGTAAAGCGGGATGTACATGGGGTCGCCCGCGTGCGTGCTGATGTTGCCGGTCTTGGAGGACATGTCGAGCACGACTTTCTGGCGGATCTGCCCCGGCGGCACCTTGTCGTAACGCACCTTGATGCCAGTGAGCGCTTCGAACTCCGGCGTCACTGCGATCAGGTTGTCGAAATAGCTCGCGGGAATGACGGCGGCGTTCACCGTCTGGCCCTCGGCCTGGCGCCAGTTGATCTTCGCATTCTGGTAGGGGCCGAGATCCATGCCCTGCGCGTTTGCAAAGCGCGCAACCCACGGCGCGCCGACTATTGCTGCGCCTATCGCAGCGCCTTTCTTGAGCGCGCTGCGGCGCGACTGATCTTTGACCCCTGCTTCTGCGGAACGTTTTTTCATGACGCCTCCTCCGACGTGTTGGGAGCCCCCGCGCATGCTTTGATGTTGTTCCGCACCGGTAGTGGCGGTGCGCCGGGGTCTTGGTATAACGTTATAGGATGACTTTCGGCGCTGTCAACTGCGCCGCGCTGCAACAATCGGAGGATTGCAGGTGGAGCAACGCACATTCGACTACGTGATCGTCGGCGCGGGTTCGGCCGGCTGCGTGCTCGCCAACCGCCTGACCGAAGACAGCCGCCACAGCGTATTGCTGCTCGAAGCCGGGCCGCCGGATACCAATCCGTGGATCCATGTGCCCATCGGTTACGCAAAGACCATGCTGCATCCGGTCCTCAACTGGCGCTTCGAGACCGAGCCCGAGCCGAACATGCACGGCCGAAGGATTTACTGGCCACGCGGCCGCACGCTGGGCGGCTCGAGCGCGGTGAACGGACTGATCCAGATTCGCGGGCAGGCCGAGGATTTCGACGGATGGGAGGCGCGCGGCGCCGCCGGCTGGAATGCACGCGAAACGATGCGCTACTTCATCAAGTCCGAAACGAACTCGCGTGGTGCAAACGCCTGGCGCGGCGGTTCCGGCCCGCTCAGCGTTACCGACATCACCGAGAAGAGCGAGCTGGTCGATGCTTTCATTAGCGCAGCGGGCGATCTCGGCGTGCCGCCGAACGACGACCTGAACGGGCCGGGGCAGGAAGGCGCCGGTTACCTGCAGCTCACCACGCGCAACGGCCGGCGCTGCTCGGCGGCCGTGGGCTATCTGCGCCCGGCGCTCGGCCGCCCCAACCTGACCGTGGTAACCGGGGCGCATGCGACCGGCGTCACGTTTGAGGGTAAGCGCGCCACGGGAGTGAACTATCGCGCCGGGGGCACGACCCGCAGCGTGCGCGCTGCACGCGAGGTCCTCTTGTGCGCAGGTGCGCTGCAATCGCCGCAGCTGCTGCAGCTGTCGGGCGTAGGACCAGCGCCGCTGCTGGCCGAGAAAGCCATTCCGGTGGTGCACGACCTCCCCGGCGTGGGCGAAAACCTGCAGGACCACCTTGCCCTGCGCCTGGTCTACAAATGCACAAAGCCGATCACCACCAACGACGACCTGAGCAACCTCTGGCGCAAGGCATTGACCGGACTTCGGTACATCCTCCTCCGGCGCGGCCCATTGGCGATTGGCGTGATGACCGGGGGAATGATTACGCGCGTATTCCCGGACGCAGCCACCCCGGACATCCAGTTCTTCATCTCGACTGTGAGCGCCGAAGCCCGCGGCGCGGCACCGCATCCTTTCCCGGGATTCACGTTCGTGTTTTATCCGATGCGGCCGACCAGCCGGGGATATGTGCGCATCAAGTCCGCCGACCCGATGGCTGCGCCGGCGATGCAGCCCAACTACCTCTCCACCGAGTACGACCGGCGCATCATGGTGGCCGGCACGCGCATGGCCCGCGCGTTAGCCGCTACGCCGTCGCTAGCACCGTACGTGCTCGAAGAGCTCCAGCCGGGCGCGTCCGTACATACGGACGAACAAATTCTAGATGCGGTGCGCGAGCACGGCTCCTCGGGCTACCACCCAGCGGGTACCTGCAGGATGGGAATGGACGCTAGCGCTGTCGTCGACCCGCGGTTGCGTGTGCATGGCGTGCAGGGATTGCGCGTGATCGATGCGTCGGTAATGCCGACGCTGGTCTCGGGCAACACCAACGCCGCCACCATCATGGTCGCCGAGAAGGGCGCCGACCTCGTGCGCGACGATGCCCGCGCGGCGCAAATTACATGAGGTATATCGAGTGACCAAACCGAATATTCTGTTCATTACCTCCGACCAGCAACGCGGCGATGCCTACGGCTTCGAAGGCAGCAAGGTGCGCACGCCGCACCTCGATACGCTGGCGCGCGACGGCACGCGGTTCTCGGCCTGCATCACGCCGAACGTGGTCTGCCAGCCCTCGCGCGCATCGATCCTCACGGGACTCCTGCCGCGCACGCACGGGGTTTGCGACAATGGAATCGACCTCGACCCGAAAATCGGCGAGCTCGGTTTTGCCGAAGCGCTGAACCGCGTCGGGTACGCCACCGGCTATATCGGCAAGGCCCATTTCTCGACTATGCACACGTTTGCGGCCACTGGCACGCCGGAATGCCGCTACAGCATGGATCGTTACGGGCCCGACTGGTACGGGCCGTACATGGGTTTCAGGCACGTGGAGCTCGTCACCGAGGGCCACAACTACTGGCTCCCCATGAAGCCACCCTTCGGCCAGCACTACGAACGGTGGTACTACGCGGACGGACACGGGGACGAGCGCAACGCGCAATACCAGAGCCGCCTGCCGCCGGAAACCACGGCCGCGCAGACCTTTCATTCCGGGCTCCCGCCGGCCTGGCATAACTCGACCTGGATCGGCGACCGTACTATCGACTACCTGCGCAATCACAAGGACGCGCCGTTCTGTGCGTGGGCTTCGTTCCCGGACCCGCACCATCCTTTCGATGCGCCGGCGCCTTGGAGCTACATGCATCACCCGGACGAAGTGGACCTGCCCAAGCACCGCACTCTCGACTACGAAAGGCGTCCCTGGTGGCACAAGGCCAGCATGGAGGGCAAGCCCATCATCCAGGAAGACCTGCGCCGCGTGCGCGAGGAGTATTCGCGCATCGGTACCCAGCCCGACAAGGAACTGCGCGAGCTGATCGCCAACTACTACGGCATGATCAGCCTGATCGACCATAACGTCGGCCGCATCTTGATCGAGCTCGCCCGGCTGGGGCTGGATCGAAACACCATAGTGGTGTACAGCACCGACCACGGCGACTGGCTCGGCGACCACGGCCTGATCCTCAAGGGGCCAATGCACTACGAAGGGCTGTTACGCGTCGGGCTCATCCTGCGCGGGCCCGGTGTGCCGCAGAGCAAGGTGGTGGCCGATCCGGTGTCGACGCTCGACCTGCCGGCAACCTTCATCGATTACGCGGGCGCCTCCGCGCTGCTGCCGCAGCATTCGCGCAGCCTGCGCGGGATGGTGGAGGGTTCCGATACGCGTGACTACGCCTACAACGAATGGGATCTCTCGGCCTCGCGATGCGGGGTGGAGCTCAAGTTGCGAACTGTGCGCACGAAGACGCATAAGCTGACACTGGAGCAATCCACTGGCGCCGGCGAGCTCTACGACCTCGCCAACGATCCGCAGGAGATGGACAACCGCTTCGACGATTCGGGTTGCGCCGCGGTACGCAAGGAGCTCAACGCCATGATCGATGCGCGCCCCGACGATGCGCGCAAAGAGCGCCTGCCCGCAGTCGGAATGGCCTGACCCAGGAGACACGAATGAAAAAGCTGCTCGCGCGTATTGCCGTAGCCGCACTGCTGCCGTTTGCGGTGCATGCGCAGGACTATCCGACCAAGCCTATCCGGGTGCTCGTGCCTTTCGCGCCCGGCGGAGTGATGGACCTTACCGCGCGTTCGATCGCCGCGCCGCTCGGCGATTCGCTCGGCCAGAGTGTGATCATCGAGAACCGGCCCGGTGGCGGCGGGAACATCGGCACGGACGCAGCGGCGCGGGCGCCGGCGGACGGCTACACGCTCATGATGCTCGGCGACAACAACACCATTGCGCCCGCGCTTTACTCCAAGCTCAATCACGACGTGATCAAGGATTTCGCGCCGATCACCAACCTCGTGACGGGCTCGCATATCTTTGTCGCTCACCCATCGCTGCCGGCGAACAACGTGAAGGAGCTGATCGAGTATGCGAAGGCGCATCCGAAAGAGCTCAGCTATGCCTCGCCCGGCACGGGCACAGCGCAGCATCTGGGAGCGGAAATGTTCAAGGCCATGGCCGGCAACCTGCAGATCACCCACATCCCCTACAAGGGCGGCGGGCAGGCCATTGGCGACATCGTGGGCGGGCAGGTGAAGTTCGCCGTGCTCGGCCTTGCGCCGGTTATCCCGCACCTGAAGGCCGGCCGGCTCAAGGCACTCGGCGTGACCGGCAAGCGCCGCGTGGCGGTCTTGCCCGACGTGCCGACCATCGCCGAGTCCGGCCTGCCGGAGTTCGAGACCTTGCAGTGGTATGGCGTCGTTGCGCCCGCCGGCACGCCGACGCCGGTCATCGCCAAATTGCACGCGGAGTTGCTGAAGGCGTCGCGCGCGCCAGCGTTCGTCGAGCGCCTGTCCGGTGCGGGCATGGATGTGGTTACGAGCCCGCAACCTGACGACTACGCGCGCTTCATCCGCGCGGACCTGGCGAAGTGGCCGGCCGTCGTGAAGGCCGCCGGCGCGAAGGTGGACTGAGCCTAGAGGATCCGCAGCGATCGCCGGGCCGGGTCGATTTCAACCCGGGCACCGTTGGGCACCTGCTGCGTGATCTCGCCATCGAATCCCGCGAGCATGGTTACGTTCCCGAACGCCGCGCCCTGCGCGAGGATCGGGTTGACGCTGTTGAACACCAGCGCAAGCGGGATGATCCCGCGCGAGGCCATCTCGCGCAGCATCCATGCGCTGGCCACGCCGCCTTTCGCGGTGTCGAGCACGAGGATCTTGCCGACGTAGGACTGTCCCGCCAGCTTGTGGGTGGGCCGCGAGAAGGTGCCGCCGAGGCGATCGAGGTCGTAACGCGCCGAGAATCCGTCATTGGCGACCAGCGCTTCTCCTGCGACCGCTTTGCCGATCGCGTGCCGCGCAATGAGCTCGATCATGGGAGCCGGCCCTTTTCCGCGGCTTCGACGCATCGCTCCATCGAGGCGAGCATCGGGATGTAGCCGTAGCCCCCGAGGATATTGACGAGTTTTGTGCTGTTGGTGGCCAGGCGCTTCCAGCCGTTCGCCTCGGCGATCTCGCGCGCGTAGGACTGGTAGAAGCACATGCCGGACATGACGTGGCCGCCGGCGTCCTCGATCGCTTTTGTGTAGCCGAAACGATCCGAATCGGGCTTGACCTGGGGGCTGGTCATTGCAAGCAGCGGCTTCACGAACTTGCGCCCGGCGCACAACAGGGAAAGTGCCCGCAGCTCGTAGATGCTCAGTTGCGGCGCGGAGAATACGACCACGTCGATGTCCGTTTCGGACGCGTAATTGGCGGCGAGCGCGCGCACGTCCGCTTCGCCGACGCGGTGCGCGACCGGCAGCTTGTCGCCGCCGCAATCCTCGATCTTTACCGCCTCCGGCGTGATGCCGACGAGGTGGAATAGCGCGATCGAGCCGAAGCTCGCCATCGCGGCGCCGAAATGCTTCATGGCATCCGATCCGGGCGAGCCTTCCAATCCTTCCACGACCGGGACCGCCCAGTAGTTGCCGGCCAGCTTTCCCACCAGGCCGCCAAGCGCGCCCCATTCGTTGAGCGTCTTCGGCGTCCAGTCGGTGCGGATGCGGATCGTGGCCCGGCGTTGCTGATCGAGATGGTAGCCGTAGCGCGGCGTGCGCCCGGTCAGGCCGGCCGAAAGCGCCGAGGGGCCGCCTTCGTAGTTCGAGCGCGCGCCGCATACCGAGTTGGAGTAAATCACCACGCCGGTGTCGCCGAACGCGACGCTTTCGCCGCGCGTTGGCGCCTGGATGGTCTGGTAATTAATGCAGGTGTCGGTCAATGCGACACCGAGCTGCTGGAACGCGGCAATGGTGCGGCGCTCGAGCTCTAGAAACTGGAGCGGTTGCTTGAGGACGGAAGCCTTGGCGAAATCGGTGCCGCGCGGATCGGTGATGGTGGGGACGCGCACGCGCGCCTTGCCGCCATCCTCGCGCGCCAGCGCCTCGAGCCAGCGCACGCCTTCCTCGCCCAGGCTCTCGGTGTCCGCCATGATGTGCGCCTGGGTCACCTCGACGAAATCCGCCGCGTGCAGGAAGTCGCCCACCTGGATCTGGTGCTCGATGGCGATCTGCGGCACGCGCCCCATCTCTCCCGCGCGCATCGCGCGCTCTGCTTCATTCAGTTTCACCAGAATCCTCCCGACGGTGGCGTCGGCGGATTCTAGCGCGATGGTCAGCTTGCGGGCACCGTGCCGTGCGATTCGTGGGGGGCTTCGCGAAGCGCGGCCTGTTTCGCGGCCGGACTCTGGTAGCGGGCGCACTACGGCAAGGCTCCGGGGCCGGAACGCGATACTCGGGCGCGAGCGCGCGGGAGCTGTGCGTATTTGGTGCGGCCCGGGTTAGGGGTCGGGGGCCGACGAGGGCGCAACAATGGAACGCAGCTCCCGCTTCAGGACCTTGCCCACCGGGTTTCGCGGCAGCGAGCCGACCAGAAGGAGTTTTTCCGGCAGCTTGAAGGAGGCGACCTTCTTTTCGGTGCGCAGGAAAGCCACCAGCTCCGCGAGGGCGAGCGACGCTTGCGCATGCAGCACGACGACTGCGCATACCCGCTCGCCCAGGTTGTCGTCCGGATATCCGACGATTGCCGATTCACGGATCTTGGGGTGCGAGGCGAGCAGCGCCTCCAGCTCTTCCGAGGAGATGTTGAAGCCACCGCGCACGATGATGTCCTTGAGCCGGCCCACGAAGCGGTAGAGCTGGTTGCGCTCGCCCGCTATTTCGAACAGGTCGCCGGTGCGGTAATAGCCCAGGGCGTCGAAAGCCCGCGCAGTCATTTCAGGCGCACGGAAGTATCCCGAGAACAGCGCCGGACCTTTCACCCGCAGCTCGCCGGGCCTGCGCGGCGCATCGATATCGATGCCCGTATCCGGGTCCACCAGCCGCGTCGACACGCGTTTTGCCACCTGCAGCTTCCACTCGAATCCCTCGACGCCGAAGCGCGGGAAATAGCTCGCGCGCGCAGCCGGGTCGGGCAGGTCGAGTGCGCTCGCGGTGAGCGATGCGCCTTCATTGGTGCGAAAGTAGTTGATCACGTCTATCCCGTAGCGCTCGGTGAACGTTTTCACGGTCCATTCGGCCAGAGGGCCGCCGCCGGAACCGATCGCGCGCAGGCGCGAGCCTTCGATGCCGCGCATCAGCTCCGGATTCTGGGCGAGGGTGGCGAGGATTGCGGGCGCGGCCACCGTATAGTCAACCTGCTCGTCGCGCACCTGCGAAAGGAATACGGACAGGTTGAAAGGATGGTGCATCGCGAGCTTCGCGCCGGTCAGCAGCCAGGGCAGGAATTGCCCCGCAATGCCCGCCATGTTCACCAGCGGGAAAGCGTTCAGCAGGTGGCAGCCCGGCGCAAGACCGCCGGACAGGATGATGTTTTCGGGAATAGCGAGCCATTCGTTGTGGCTGCGCGGCACGCCTTTTGGCACGCCCTCGGTGCCGGAAGTCCAGCAGATGGTGAAGATCTCGTTGGCCTCGACTGGGTGATCGCGTTCGTGCGCGGCGATGCGGCGCGCATCTGCAGCGGGAAAATCGACTTCGTCGATCGCGAGCACAGTCTTGACGGACGCGTGCGACGCAGCAAGCGATCGCATCATGCCCGCATGGCCGTGACGCAGGATACGGCCCGCCGTGACGATCGCGTGCGGTTCGGTGAGCGCCAGGATGTGCTCCAGCTCGTGCTCGCGGTACTGGACCGGCACCGGCGTGGCGATGAGGCCGAGCTTGAGGCAGGCCAGATACGCCGCAGGCAGCTCGACGCAATTGGGCAGTTGCAGGCAGACGATGTCGCCTTTGGCCAATCCGGAGTCAAGGAACAGGGTGGCGAAGCGCGCCACCTCGGCCTCGAGCTGCCGCCAGGTCAGGCGACGGGGCGCGCCGTCAATAAAGTCCGCGCGATTCGGCGCATCGACGAGGGCCTCGGCCCCCGGACGTGCGGCGAGCGCTTCGTGGAACCAGTCCTGGATGCGTCGCGTACCCCACCATCCGCGCGCGGTGTACTCGGCGATCCGTTCGCGCGGTGCGAGTATCAAACCGCGTAGGCTTCGAGCAGGCGCTCGAAAGCGGCGCGCGCTCGGCGCGCGTGCAGGTCGGTGCGCAGCAACCGCCGCACATGGTGATGGGCGTGCACGATGCCGAGGAACTCGAAGGCGAACTGCGCGGGATCGAGCTTCTTCCTGAACTCTCCGGCCTCGATCGCCTGCTTCGCCATGCGCTCAATCGTGCCGTGCATCTTGCCGTGGCCTTCGACCACCGCCGCACGAATGGGACTGTCGGGGGCATCGTCGAACTCGAACGCCGCCGCGGTGAGGATGTCGCCGCGGGGCACGGTCCCCGAATGGATCCAGTCCATCCACCCGTCGAACAGGCGTCGGATGCGCGGCACGCCGCGCGGCTGCTTCACCGCCGGCCGAAGCACCCGGTCGACGAACATCGACTCGGCGACGTGCAGGGTCTGGATCTGCAGGTCTTGCTTGGATTCGAAATGCGCGAACAGCCCGCTTTTCGAAATGCCGGCTTGCTCCGCGAGCGTGCCGAACGTGAGCCCGGCAAAACCAACGCGACTCGCGAGCGAGAGCGCCTCGTGCAGCACCCGGGTCTTGGTCTTCTCGCTCTTGGGAATCGCCGCCATGGAGGCCGCGATGCTACGACCGATCGTGCTTTTCTTCAACCGCGGCGGGCCGGGGGGGTGTGCCTCCGGTAGAATGCCCCGGTCGCGCCGGAAGGAGCCAAAACAATCCGGCCGCTCCCCAAAACCTATAGGAGGGTTTATGAAATCGCTACTCGGTATTGTCGCTGTCGTCGTTGGCACTGCTTTTTCGGCCGGCGCCGGGGCGCAGAATATTTCCATTGCCACCGGCGGCACCGGCGGCGTGTACTACCCGCTCGGCGGCGGCATGGCCGCGGCCCTGTCCAAGTACGTGCCCGGCATGCAGGCCACCGCCGAAGTCACCGGGGGCTCGGTCGACAACCTCAAGCTGATCGGCAGCGGCAAGCCCTATATCGCGCTGGCCATGGCTGACGCGAGCATGGATGCCTACAAGGGCGTGGACAAGTTCAAGGGGCACGCGGTGCCGCTCAAGACGCTCATGATCCTGTACCCGAACCGCATGCACGCAGTCACGATCGATGGCAAGGGAATCAACAAAATCTCCGACCTGAAGGGCAAGCGCGTGTCGACCGGGTCGCCCGGCAGCGCGACCGAGGTGATGGCCTTCCGCATCATCGAGGCCGCGGGCCTGGACAAGGACAAGGACATGAAGCGCGAGCGACTGGGCGCCTCCGAATCGACCAACGCGATGAAGGACGGCAAGATAGACGCCTACTTCTTCGTCGCCGGCCTGCCGACCTCGGCGGTCACCGACCTCGCCAACACGCCGGGCACCAAGATCAAGATGATCGACCATGCCGACCTCGTGCCTGCAATGAACAAGAAGTACGGCGACCTGTACGTCGAGGACACCATCCCCAAATCGGTCTACAAAGGCATGGACACCGACAACCACCAGGCCACCGTGATGAACATCCTCGTCTCGAACGCGAGCATGGACGACAAGACAGCGTACAACATCGTGAAGACCATCTTCGACAAGCGCGACGACCTCATCGCGGTCCACAAGGAAGCGGCCAACTTCAAGCTCGAGAACCAGAAGGCCTCGGCTTCGCCCATCCCCTTCCATCCGGGCGCGGCGAAGTTCTTCTCCGAAAAAGGCATCAAGGTCAACTAAGCCCGGCCAAGACACTCTAAGGCCCGCCCCGGATGAGCAGCGGCCCCGCCAGCCTGGGACCCAGCGAGGGGCCGCTCGCCGTCCCCCAGCCGGGCGATACGATCAGCGACGAGGCGCTGCGCAAGGCCGAGTCCTACATCGAGGAAGAAGAGGGCGCGGCCAACAAGCTTAAGGGAGGATTGGGCTGGTTCGTGGTGTTCTTCGCCGTCGCAATGTCGGCGTTCCACCTGTACACCGCGTACGGCATCGTGGCCACGCAGACGCTGCGCCCCGTGCACGTCGCGTTCGTGCTGTCGCTGTCTTTCCTGCTGTTCCCGGTCGCGGCGCGCTTTCGCCACCGCATCATGTGGTGGGACTGGTTCTTCGCGCTGCTTTCAGTGGCGGTGGCCGCCTACCTCCTCATCGGCGGTGACGACTTCACCGACCGCAACACCTCGCCCGAGCCGTGGGACATCTTCTTCGGCGTCGCCCTCATCCTGATGGTCATGGAAGTGATGCGCCGGACCAACGGCTGGATCATGCCTTTCATCACCGCCTGTTTCATCGCCTATGCCCTGTTCGGGCCGTACCTGCCCGAGCCGTGGACGCACAAGGGCTACGAGGTGGGCCGGCTGATCGGCCACATGTACATGACGCTGGAGGGCATCTACGGCGTGGCGGTCGATGTGTCCTCGTCGCTGATCATCCTGTTCACGATCTTCGGCGCCTTCCTGCAGTTTTCCGGCGCGGGCAAGTTCTACATCGATTTCTCGTTCGCCGCGATGGGCGGCAAGCCCACCGGCGCGGGGCGCACTGTGGTGCTCGCCTCGTTCCTCCTCGGCGGGCCCTCCGGATCCGGCGTGGCGACCACCGTGACGCTGGGTGCGGTCGCGTACCCGATGCTCGCCAAGGCGGGCTACGAGAAGAATGCCGCGGGTGGGCTGCTCGCTGCCGGCGGGCTCGGCGCGATCATCTCACCGCCGGTGCTCGGCGCGGCGGCTTTCCTGATCGCGGAGTTCCTGAAGATCTCGTACCTCGACGTGCTGCTGATGGCGGTCATCCCCACGCTGCTCTTCTACCTGGCGCTCTTCCTCATGGTCGAGATCGACGCGCGCAAGTACGGCATGGGCGACATGCTCATCGAAAAGCCCGACACGGTGTGGAACCTCACGCGCAAGTACTGGTACCACTTCCTGTCGCTGGTCTCGATCGTCGCTTTCATGCTGTGGGGGTTCTCGCCGGTGCTGTCGGTGTTCTGGGCCACCGTGGTGTCGTTCTTAACCAGTTTCCTGCGCCGCGACACGGCGCTCATTTCGTACGACTTCCTCGCGGGCAAGAAGTCTTTCGTCGACGGGTTCCTGCGCTCGCCGTTCATGAAGGCCATGGAAGGAGGCTCGGTCGGGGTGCTCAACGTGGCGGCCACCTGTGCCGGCGCGGGCATCATAGTCGGCGTGGTGACGCTTACGGGACTGGGTCTCAAGTTCAGCTCGATCGTGATCGACTACGCCGGCGGCTCGCTCCTGCTGACGGCGCTGTATACGTCTCTGGTCGTCTGGATCGTCGGGCTGGCGGTGCCGGTGACGGCCTCCTACATCATCAGCGCAGTGATCGCGGCGCCGGCGTTGATCAAGCTTGGCGTGCCCGATTTCGCCGCGCACATGTTCATCTTCTACTACGCGGTGCTGTCGGAGGTTTCGCCGCCCACGGCGCTGTCGCCTTTCGCGGCCGCGGCGATCACGGGCGGCGATCCCTACAAGACGACGTTGCAATGCTGGAAGTACACGGTGCCGGCGTTCCTCGTGCCTTTCATGTTCGTGCTCGACCCGAGCGGCCTGGGCCTGCTTCTGATGGGCTCGACCAAGGCGCTCGCGGCGGCGAACTGGTGGTCGATTGCGGAGGTCACCGTGACTGCAGCGGTCGGGATCGCTGCGCTCGCCGCCGGGTTCCAGGGCTGGGCGCTGCTCAAGACGACTGCTGTCGAGCGGGCAATGTTCATCGTGGCCGGCTTCGCGCTGGTGTATCCGACAGCGATTGCCGACATTATCGGCTTCGGCCTGGTGCTCGTTGCGATCGTCATGCAGGTATGGCGCCGCCGCACCCTACTTCCGGCGGCCTGAGGAGGCATCGTGATTTCGTGCAAGAAATTCGCAAGGGCGCTTGTGGTGACGATGTTTGCACCGGCATACGCCGCGCCGGCCGTCGCGCAGGATCGCTACCCTTCGAAGCCCGTCGAAGTGGTGGTCCCCTGGGGGCCGGGCGGCGGGGCCGATATCCTGGGGCGCTTTATCGCCAAGTGGATGGAAGCGGACCTCAAAGGCTCGTTTCCCGTCATCAACCTGCCGGGAGCCACGGGGTCGATAGGCCTGCAAAAAATGGTGGCGGGCGGCAACGATGCCCATGCCATCGGCGTGCTCACCGGCGACACGCTCACCATGGCGGCGTTTCCCGATTCGCCTTTCAAGTTCGGCGAAATCGTCGCCTTGGGCGTGATGATCCGGCAGCCCTCCGGCCTGTTTGCCAGGGGCGAGGGCCGGTTCAAGAGCTGGGCCGACGTGATCGCCGCGGACAAGACCAAGCCAGGAAGCGTGACTGTGGCGATCACGGGCGCGAACAGCCCCGACGAAGCCACTGTGAACTATCTCGCAAGCAAGGGCCTCAAGCTGATCAGCGTGCCGTTTGCAAGGCCGGGCGAGCGGTATACCTCCGTGCTCGGCGGGCACGTGGACCTGCTTTACGAGCAGGCGGGCGATATCAAGGGAAACCTTGACTCTAAGGCGATGCGGCCGTTGATTTTCTTTGCCACGCAGCGCCTGCAGGCGCCGTTCGGCGATGTGCCGGTGTCGGCCGAGCTAGGTTATGACATCCTGCTGCCGCAGATGCGCGCGATTGTCGCCAAGGCCGGCACCGACCCACGTCGGCTCGAGATGCTTTCGGCGTCGCTGGGTCGCTATGCGGCGACTCCCGAGTTTGCGTCGTACCTGCGCGACCAGTACGCCCAGCCCGACAGCTACATCCCCATGAAGGACGCGCAGCGCTTCCTCGAGGGCGAGATCAGCGCCTTCCAGAAGGTGCTGCGGATGGGCGCGGGGAAGTAACGAATTGATCGAGCATAAAACTGACGTCCTGATCCTGGGCTCGGGCGGCGCGGGCCTGTTCGCGGCCCTCCACGCCCACCAGGCCGATCCCACGCTGTCGATCACGGTCGCGGTCAAGGGTCTGCTGGGCAAATGCGGCTGTACGCGCATGGTTCAGGGCGGGTACAACGTGGCCCTCGCGGCGGGCGATTCGGTCGAGCGCCACTTCATGGACACCATCGAGGGCGGCAAGTGGCTGCCCGACCAGGAGCTGGCCTGGAAACTGGTGACGCTCGCCGTGGAGCGCATCCACGAGCTGGAGAACGAGCTCGGGTGCTTCTTCGACCGCAACCCCGACGGCACGGTCCATCAGAAAGCCTTTGCCGGCCAGACCTTCGATCGCACAGTGCACAAGGGCGACCTCACCGGCATCGAGATCATCAACCGCCTGGCCGAGCAGGTGTGGGCACGCAAGATCGCCCGGCTCGAGGAGCATCGCGCGGTCGAGCTGGTGAAGACCGCATCGGGCGACGCCATCGCCGGCGTACTCATGATCGACATGCGTACCGGCGAATACGTGTTCGTAAAGGCGAAAGCCGTGCTGCTCGCTACCGGCGGCGGCCCCACGATGTACAAGTACCACACGCCCTCGGGCGACAAGAGCTGCGACGGCCTGGCGATGGCGCTGCGCAGCGGTCTTGCCCTGCGCGACATGGAGATGGTGCAGTTCCATCCTACCGGCCTGCTCGCCGGGGCGCACACCCGCATGACCGGGACCGTGATCGAGGAAGGCCTGCGCGGCTCGGGCGGCTACCTGCTCGACGGCAACCGCGAGCGCTTCATGCACAAGTACGACCCCAAGCTCGAGCGCGCCACCCGCGACATCGTGTCGCGCGCCATGTACAGCGAAATGCGCGCCGGCCGCACCACGCCGCATGGCGGGCTTTACATTTCGATGGCACACCTCGGCCCGGCCAACGTGACGAGAATGTTCAAGGGCATGGTCGAGCGCTGCGCGGACTCCGGATTCGACCTGGCCGGCGGGCTCGTGGAAGTCGTGCCGACGGCGCACTACATGATGGGTGGCGCGGAGTTCAACCTCGATTGCACGACCGCGCTGCCGGGACTGTTCACCGCGGGCGAGGATTCGGGCGGCGTGCATGGCGCCAACCGTCTGGGCGGCAATGGGGTGGCGAATTCCACCGTATTCGGCGGCGTGGCCGGCGAGGTGATGGCCGCTTGGCTCAAGGAGGAACGCGGGTTCCGCGAGCCGGACAAAGCCGCGATCGACGCGGCTGTCGGGCGCTGCGAGGTGCCGCTGCGCTCGATAGCGGCATCGCACGGCAGCCTGGAAGCGCTGCGCGAAGGCCTCTTCGACCTCATGTGGGACAAGGTCGGCATCATCCGCGAGGCCGGCCCGTTGCGCGAAGCGAATGCGGCGCTCAAAGGGATCGACGCCGAACTGGACGCTTGCTCGCTTGCCGACCACCAGCGCGCGTTCAACCTGTCCTGGCACGACTGGATGAACCTGAAGAGCCTGGTGCAGGTGAGCCGGGTGATCACCGAGGCGGCGCTGGCCCGCGAGGATTCGCGCGGCGCGCATTTCCGCGCCGACTTCCCCGAAGCCGGGCCGCTCGAAAGCTCGGCTTACACGAGCGTGACGATGGACGCTGCCGGCGCGTTAAAGATCGCGATGAAGCCGGTGGCGTTTACGCGCGTGAAGCCGGGACAGACCCTGCTCAGGGACGCTGCATGATTCTTACGAATTCAATTTCGTAGAACCGCGCCAATACTGGTTCTAAAGGCAGTTTTCGTACCGATATCGGTACATTCAAGGTGCCGGGGACAGCCCCTCAGGGCCACAGCGGCAGCCCCTCCAGCCCGGCCGTCTCCGGCTGCCCCATCATCAGGTTCGCGTTCTGCACCGCCTGCCCCGCGGCACCCTTGCCCAGGTTGTCGATCGCGGCCACCGCCACGATCAGCCCGGCATCCGGGTTTAAGGCGTAGGAAAGGAAGACGAGGTTCGAGCCGCTCGCCCACTTGGTGTGCGGGCCGCGCCCTTTGTCGGTCGCGACGATCTTTACGAACGGCTCTTTGCCGTAGGCGGCTTCGGCCGCGGCGTACAGCTTTGCCGTGTCGACATTGCCCCGGGGCCGCGCGTAGCAAGTCGCGAGGATCCCGCGCGTCATCGGCACGAGGTGGGGAGTGAAGGCGATCGAAGCCCGCCGGCCGGCAAGGTCGGATAGCGTGCGCTGAATTTCCGGCACATGGGTGTGGCCTTCCAGGCCATAGGCAAAAAGGTCTTCATTGGTTTCGGCATAACCGAAGTCGCTCGCGCCTCCGCGTCCGGTGCCGGTGACGCCGCTCTTCGCGTCGATCGCGATCCCCTCCGGCTCGACCAGCCCGGCTTTGACGAGCGGGGCGAGCGCGAGCAGCGAGGCGGCCGGATAGCAGCCCGGGTTGGCGAGCCGCGAGGTCTTTGCGATCAGCTCGCGCCAGCCCGGCAATTCGGTAAGGCCATACACCCAGCCGTCTACATAGCGATGGTCGCCGCCGACGTCGACGATCTTTGTCGAGGCAGGCACGCGCGACAGCGGCCCCTTCGATTTTCCGGTAGGCAGGGACGCAAACAGGAGATCGATGCCGGCGAGCTTTTCAGGCACGAACGACTCGATCACGATCCTGCCTGTGGGGTGGCCGGCGAGCGCAGGGAAGCGTTGCGCCAGCGTCTGCCCGACGGTGCTCTCGCCGCTTGCGTAAGCGACTTCAAACGCCGGATGGCCGACGCACAGCCGCAACAGCTCGCTGCCGCCGTAGCCGCTGACCCCGACGATCCCAATGCGCACGCCCTTGGCCATCGCGAACGGACCCTCCTTTCTAGCCGATGTGCTTGCGGAAAAACTCGAGCGTCCGCGAGCGCGCCAGCTTCGACGCCTCGGCGTTGTACGAGCCGCGCTGGTCGCAGTTGAAGCCGTGGCCGGCGGCATAGAAATGCGCAACGATGGACGGGTGCTTCGCAACCGCGGCCTTGGCCTGCTCGGGCGTCGGCGACTGGTCCTGTTCGCCGAAGTTGCACATCATCGGGACCTTGGGGCCCTCGTCGGCAAAGTTGGCGATGCCGCCGCCGTAGTAAGGCACCGCGCAGGCGAGTCCCGGCGTGCGGGCCGCGGCGACCCAGGCGACGGTGCCGCCCCAGCAATAGCCGACGATGCCGACTTTGCCCGCGGTCTTCGCTTCCTTCACCGCCGCATCTACGTCGACCATCGTCTGCTTCCAGTCGAGCTTCTGCATCACTGCGAGCCCGGCCTGGATTTCTTCCGGCGAGTAGCCCGTGTCGTAGTTGCGCTGCACGCGGTCGTACATCGCAGGTGCGATCGTGAGGTAACCGTCGGCCGCGAAGCCGTCGGCGACCGACTTGATGTGGCTGTTCACGCCAAAGATTTCCTGGATCACGACAACGGCGCCGCGCGGCTTGCCGGCGGGCTCCGGGCGATAGGCCGCGAGCTTGTGTCCATCGGCGGCCGTGAGTTCGATCATCTTGCCCATGTGCATTTCCTCCTGCGGGGTTTCGGAAGCGGGTTTGCCAGCGGTTATTCTAGCCGCCGTTCGCATGGCCGCGGGTAGAATTCCGCTATGAAGAGATCCTCCGCAGATCTTCGCTCGCTCGCCGCCCGGGCCCTCGAGCGCGCTGGGGCGAACGCGTCAATGGCCGCCGCCGCCGCGCGCCACCTCGTGCGCGCCGAGGAACAGGGCCTGCCCACCCACGGCATGTCGCGCGTCCCCATGTATTGCTCGATGTTGCGAACCGGTCGCGCCGACGGCAAAGCCGCGCCGCGCCTTGCCGCGAATTCGACCGCGGTTTGCCTGGTGGACAACGCGGATGCGCTGCCCTACGAGTCCTGCGCGCTGGCGCTCACGGAAGCGATCCGACGCGCGAAGTCGAACGGCATCGGCCTGGCAGGCATCACCAACAGCGCCCACATGGGCGTGCTCGGCATCCATTTGCTCGATGTGGCACGCGCTGGGCTGGTGGGTATCGCCTTTACCAACTCCCCCGCGGCGATCCCGGCCTGGGGCGGCACCCAGGCGCTGTTTGGGACCAATCCGGTGGCGGCGGTGTTCCCGCGCAGGGACGCCGATCCGCTCGTGATCGACCTCGCCATGACGACAGTCGTACGCGGCAAGATCATGCTGGCAATGCAAAAGGGCGAGCGGATTCCCGAGGGATGGGCCATGGACCGGCACGGCAAGGGCACGACCGATCCCAAGGAAGCCCTCGAGCACGGAAGCCTCCACCCGATCGGCGGCGCCAAAGGCGCAATGCTCGCGCTCATGTTCGAGCTGTTCTGCTCCGCGCTCACCGGTTCGGCTTTCGGGCGCGAGGCGGACTCGTTCTTCACCGAGCAGGGCAACAAACCGCGCCTCGGACAGTTGTTCCTCGCCGTCGATCCGGGCGCGCTGGCCGGGGGCGAGCGCTATTTTGAGCGGGTCGAGGCCCTCATCGCCGCAATGCTTGCCGACCCGGAGGTGCGCCTGCCGGGCGCGAAGCGCTTTGCCGCCGAGAAAAAGACCGCCGCCGGCATCGAGGTGCCCGACGACCTTCTCTCGAAAATCGAAAAGCTCGCCGCATGAGCGCTTACGCCGCGGTGATCGAATTTCCGCGCATGCGAGTCGGGATCCGCGTCGAAGGCGATGCGCTTACCGGCATCGCCTACCTGCCGCCCGAGACACCCCTGCTGGCGCCGCAAGGCGCCCTTGCCGAGCGGGCGGCACGCCAGATCGAGCGCTACCGCGACGACCCCGACGCTTCATTCGCTCTGCCGCTCTCAGCCAGCGGGACCCAGTTCCAGCGCGACGTGTGGCGCCAGATCGGCGAGATCCCGCGCGGGCGCACCCGAACGTATGGCGACCTTGCGCGGCGCATAGGGGCCGAAGCCCGGGCGGTGGGTCAGGCGTGCGGAGACAACCCGTTCCCGATCGTGGTCCCCTGCCACCGCGTTGTGGCTGCTGACGGTCTCGGGGGCTTCTCGCATCACGTCGATGGCTACCTGATGGACGCCAAGAAGTGGCTGCTCAAGCACGAAGGCAACATCCAGATGTACGAAAGCGGGGAGCTGTGGCCCGGGGCGCGCTAGCCGCAACGCAGGACGCGGCCGGGCCGGTCGATGCTTTCTGCGATGCGCTCTGGCTCGAAGACGGCCTGTCGAAGAACACGCTGGAAGCCTATCGCCGCGATCTCAAGCTGCTTGCCGCCTGGCTGCAGACCTCCGCAAAAAAAAACCTGCTCGACGCGGAGGATTTTGATCTGCACGGATTCTTCGCTTCGCGCCACGCGGGCGCAGGCGCGAACCATCGCGCCTCTTCGGATGCGCGCATGCTCTCGACCCTCAAGCGCTTCTACCAATACTGCCTGCGCGAAAAGCACGTCAAGCTCGACCCGACCCTCAAGCTCGATTCGCCCAAGCGTGTGCCGCGGTTTCCGAAGACGCTCACCGAAGCCGATGTCGAAGCGCTCCTCGCGGCGCCCGAGGTCAAAACCGAGCTGGGCTTGCGTGATCGGGCGATGCTGGAGGTCCTTTACGCTTCAGGCCTGCGCGTTTCCGAGCTGGTGGGCATGAAGACCTTCGAGGCCAATCTCGACGCCGGCGTGGTGCGCATCATGGGCAAGGGTTCAAAGGAGCGCCTCGTGCCCCTTGGAGAAGAAGCGGTCGACTGGGTGAAGCGCTATCTCGTCGATGCGCGTCCGTGCCTGCTGAAGAAAAAATCGCCGTGCGACGCGCTGTTCGTGACCGAACGGGGCGCCGGCATGACGCGGCAGGCGTTCTGGCACATCATCAAGCGCCATGGATCGAAAGCGGTGCCGGGCAAGGCGCTTTCCCCGCACGTATTGCGGCACGCCTTCGCCACCCACTTGATCAACCACGGCGCGGACCTGCGCGTGGTGCAGATGCTGCTGGGGCATGCGGACATTTCGACCACCCAGATCTACACGCACGTGGCGCGCGAGCGCCTGAAGCAGTTGCACAAGGTCCACCATCCGCGCGGATGAAGAAACCCAGCCACAGCGAAACACCGGCGACGCAGTTCCTGAAAAAATCCGGCGTCGCGTTCACGGAACACTTCTACGAGTACGTCGAGAAGGGCGGCACCGCCGTATCGTCCGGCGCACTTGGAGTTCCGGAGCACTCCGTAGTCAAGACCCTCATGATGGAAGACGAGGCGCGCGCGCCGCTCGTGGTGCTGATGCACGGCGACCGCAAGGTCTCCACCAGGAACCTCGCGCGCCAGGCCGGCACGAAGCGCATCGAACCCTGCCAGCCTGAAGTCGCGCAGCGCCATTCCGGCTACCAGGTGGGTGGCACGTCGCCCTTCGGTACACGCAAGCAAATGCCGGTGTACATGGAGAAGTCGATCCTCGGCCTCGAGCGGATCTGGATCAATGGCGGGCGGCGCGGATTCCTGGTTTGCATCGCGCCCGGGGAAATCGTCCGGACCCTTGCGCCGACCTTGGTCGAAGTGGCGCTGGAAGACTGACCGCTCTATCGCTTGCGCTCGATCTGGACGCCGACCAGCCCGGTATTCCTGAGGATCCCGAGCTTGGCGGCGCTGACTTTTGCCGAGGCGGCGCCGAACTCGTCGATGATGATCCGGGCAATGCGCTCGGCGAGGGTCTCGACCAGGTTGAAATGCGTCCCGGCCACCAGCTCGCGGATCCGGATCGTGACCTTCTCGTAGTCGATGCAGTCTGTGACCTTGTCGCTTTCGAATACGGCGGTATTTGCGATGCCGATCTCCAGGTCCAGGCGCAGCGTCTGCGGGACGATCCGCTCGCGTTTGTGGAAACCGATCAGCGTCTCGATACGGAAATCGCGGATGAAGATGTGGTCCATGGCTCCGACATTATAGGACGCAGCCGGCAGGTAGAATGCCGTCACCATGAATGAAGCCCTCATCGTCGCCGCTGCCTACCTGATCGGCTCGATATCGTTCGCCGTGGTGGTCAGCCGCCTGTTCTCGCTTCCCGACCCGCACTCCTACGGCTCGAAGAGCCCCGGTGCGACCAATGTGCTGCGCACCGGCAACAAAACCGCGGCGGCGCTGACCCTGGCGGGGGACGCCGGCAAGGGATTTGTCGCAGTGCTTATCGCAAAGGCGATTACGGGCGAAGACGTCGCCACCAGCCTGGTCGTGCCGCTCGCCGGGCTGGCTGCGTTCATTGGCCACCTGTTTCCGGTGTTCCACCGGTTCAAGGGAGGCAAGGGCGTGGCGACGGCCGCGGGCGTGCTGCTCGGCTACGACGTCTGGCTGGGTGCGGGCACGCTGGCGACGTGGCTCATCATCGCCGTGTTTTTCCGCATCTCGTCGCTTGCCGCGCTGATCGCGGCAGTGTTCGCGCCGTGCTTCGCGTTCTGGATGTTCGGCCTGCGGCCGGTGATGTGGGCGACGATCCCGATGGCCGTGCTGCTGATGGTCCGCCACCGCGCCAATATCGAAAGGCTGATCGCCGGCACCGAGCCGCGCATAGGTGCGAAGAAAAAACCTGTCGCTTCAGGTCCGGCTTAGGCGGACGCCGAGAGCTCCCAGCGGGGCCGCACACTAAACGTTGTGTCGGCAGGCGGCAGCCTGCCATTGCAACGCAGTGCGGCGGCGAACGCGATCATCGCGCCATTGTCGGTGCATAGCTCGAGCTCCGGGTAGTAAACCGAAAAGCCTTCGCGAATGGCGGCGGCGTCGAGGGCGGCTCGAAGCTGCTTGTTGGCGCCCACGCCGCCCGCCACCACGAGCCGATCGAGATTGGTCTGGCGCAATGCCGCGACGGATTTGGCGACGAGCACCTCGACCATGGCTTCCTGGAATGCGCGCGCGATGTCCGCATGGGTTTTCTCGTCCGCGGGCTGGCTTCGCACCAGCATCATCACTGCGGTCTTCAAGCCGCTGAAGCTGAATTCGAGGTCGCGCGAGGCGATCATGGGGCGGGGGAGCTTGAAGCGGCCGGCGCGCCCCGCCTCGGCCAGTTTCGAGAGCGCCGGCCCGCCGGGGTAGTCCAGGCCGAGCAGCTTGGCCGTCTTGTCGAACGCCTCGCCGGCCGCGTCGTCCTGGGTTTCGCCGAGCAGCTCATAACTGCCCACTTCGGTGACGCGCATGAGCTGCGTATGCCCGCCGGAAACGAGCAGCGCGACGAAGGGAAAGGCTGGCGGATGCTTCGAGAGAAGCGGCGACAGCAAATGCCCTTCGAGATGGTGGACGCCGATTGCTGGAACGCCGAGGGCAAAGGCCAGGCTTTTCGCGAAGGCCGCGCCTACCAGCAGTGCTCCCGCCAGGCCCGGCCCCTCCGTGTACGCGACTGCGTCGAGGTCCCGCGGGGCCCGACCGGCGCGCGCGAGCACATCGCGCGCGAGCGGGACGACGCGACGGATGTGGTCGCGCGAGGCAAGCTCCGGAACGACGCCGCCGTATTCCTGATGCATCGCGACCTGTGAATGGAGCGCTTGCGCCAAGAGTCCGCCTGTACTGTCGTACAGGGCGAGGCCAGTCTCGTCGCAGGACGTTTCCACGCCTAGAATTAGCATGTGGTTGATTTTAAAGGGTTGTGATTGGATGCTGTGGCCGCAGTGTGACCCAGGGTGCTGACCAGCGTCCAGCACCCGCGGCCAAACACCGGAGTAAAGCTGGCGCGATAGCACCTTTTGCCGTTAAAATCCGCGCCTTTCGCCCGGGCCGCAAGCGGTCCGGCAGCTTCACGCAAAGCGCTCACGAGGGGTTATGCCGACCATACGACTTAAGGAAAACGAGCCGTTCGAAGTGGCCATGCGCCGTTTCAAGCGCACCATCGAGAAGACCGGGATGCTGACCGAGCTTCGCGCCCGGGAATTCTACGAAAAGCCCACCGCAGAAAGGAAGCGCAAGCTTGCCGCCGCGGTCAAGCGCCACCACAAGCGCCTGCGCAGCCAGATGCTGCCCAAGAAGATGTACTGAGGCTCGCGCCTCACAGGGCCGCGACCGCGCGACGCAAGTCCGCCTCGCGGCTTTTTCATTTGCGGAGTAAGAAATGTCACTCAAGGCACGCATCACCGAAGACATGAAGGGCGCAATGCGCGCAAAGGAGTCCGCGCGCCTGTTGGCGATCCGGCTGCTCCTTGCAGCGATGAAGCAGCGCGAGGTCGACGAGCGGATCGAGCTCACCGACGCGGACGTCATGGGCATCATCGAGAAGATGATCAAGCAGCGCCGCGAATCGATCGTCCAGTACGAAAAGGGCAGCCGCGCCGATCTGGCGGATGCGGAGAAGTTCGAAGTTGGCATCCTTTCCGCCTACCTGCCCCAGCAGCTGGGCGAGGCGGAAGTTGCCGCGGCGGTCGATGCCGCGCTGGCCGCGACCGGCGCCAAGTCCATGCCGGACATGGGCAAAGTGATGGCGGTCCTCAAGCCGAAGCTCGCCGGTCAGGCCGACATGGCGAAGGTTTCCGCGCTGGTCAAGGCGAAGCTCAGCGGCTGATTTCCAAATTCGGGGACAGACCCCGATTTTCCGTGGAAAAATGGGGCCTGCCCCATGATCCCTGACTCGTTCAAGCAGGACCTCCTGAACCGCGTCGACATCGTCGATGTCGTGTCGCGCTACGTCCAGCTCAAAAAGGGCGGCGCGAACTACCAGGGCCTGTGCCCGTTCCACACGGAAAAGTCGCCGTCGTTCACGGTGAGTCCGGCCAAACAGTTCTATCACTGCTTCGGGTGCGGTGCGCATGGCAACGCGATCGGGTTCATGATGGCCTACGCGAGCATGGGTTACGTCGATGCGGTAAAGGACCTGGCGGCAAGCGCGGGGATGACGGTGCCCGAGGCGCCACGATCCCCGCAGGACATCCAGCGCCGCGAGCGCGAGACGGATCTCTACGGGGTAATGGAAAAGGCAATGGAATTCTTCCGCGCCCGGCTGAAGGAATCCCCCAAGGCCGTTGCATACCTGAAGGGACGCGGTCTTACCGGTGAGATCGCCGCGCGCTTCCGCATCGGCTACGCGCCCGACGACTGGCAGGGATTGAAGACGGTATTCGCCGAGTACCAGGACAAGAGCCTCGCGGAGGCGGGCCTGGTGATCGACAACGACGAAGGCAGGCGTTACGACCGCTTCCGCGACCGGGTGATGTTCCCGATCTTCAGCCAGCGGGGCTCGGTCATCGGATTCGGCGGACGGGTGCTGGGCGAGGGCGACCCGAAGTACCTCAATTCGCCCGAGACCGCGCTGTTCGAAAAGGGGCGCGAGCTCTACGGTCTGACCCAGGCGCGCGACGCAATTCGTGCTTCGGGGCGCGTGCTGGTTGTCGAGGGCTACATGGACGTCGTCGCCCTTGCCCAGTTCGGCGTGGGGTATGCGGTGGCTACCCTTGGCACCGCAACAACTCCCGTTCACATAACCAAGCTGCTGCGGCAGGCCGACGAGATCGTGTTTTGCTTCGATGGCGACAACGCAGGACGCAAGGCGGCGTGGCGTGCCCTTGAAGTGAGCCTTCCCCTGGCAGTCGACCACAAACCGATGCGCTTTCTGTTCCTTCCAGCGGAGGACGATCCCGACAGCTATATCCGCAAGCACGGCCAGGGCGCGTTCGAGAAGCTCGCGCGGGAAGCCCAGACGCTGTCCGGATTCCTGCTCGGGGAATTGCGTGGCGGCGCGGATCTCTCCACCGCCGAGGGACGCTCGAAATTGCTCACCGAGGCCAAGCCGCATTTGCACAAGATCACTGCTGCCGGTCTGAAGCTCCAGCTATTGAAGGAGATCGCCTCGCTGGCAAAAGTTTCGCAGGAGGAAGCCGAGCGGCTTATGGAAATGCATACCCCGGGGGAGCGCACCTACCGGCGCTCGGCCCCCGCACGTGCTGCGGCTCCCCTCATCACCTCGCAGGAGCAGAACCTGCTGCGTTGCATCCTCGCCAAGCCGTCCCTCGCGGCGAGCCTGGACCTCGACCTGCTGGATGACCGGCTCGCGGAAACCGCCGCGCTGCGCACCATCGCCGGATGGCTCGAGGTGGAAGAGGCCCCTAGCGAAGCCATGCTGGTCGAGCGGATGCAGGGGACCGGGCAGGAAGCGGTGGTGCACCGCGCCCAGGCTGCGATGCTCGAGCACGGCCCGAACGAGGATTCGGCCGAGCCCGAGTTCCGCCAGATCCTGCTGTCGCTCCACATCAAGCGGAAGAACGAGGAAATCGAGAGCCTCAAGCGGGAAGCGGCCAACCAGCCGGAATTGGGTGCCGAGCTTGCACGCCGCACCAAGGAGCTCGCAGTGCTCAAGAGCCAGCGAATGTAGGGGGCTCTGCTATAATTGAGGTGTCCCCTTTCCGGTAAGGGGTTTGCCCATTCGGGGGCGAATTCGACCGGACACCAGCGCGAGGCAGGAATGGCCAGAGACAAGCGTAAACCGGGCGCCAAAAAAGCAGCCCCTGTGAAGAAAAAACATAAAATAATCAAAGGTGTGAAGGTCAAAAAGCCGGCCAAAGCCAAGGCCGCAAAGGCGCTCGCCCGTCCCGCCGCGAAAAAGAACGCCGCCCTCTCCCGGCCGGTGGCAAGGAAAATCCACGCCAAGCCGGCGAAGAAGCCCGTGCTGAAGGTCGTGCCCAAGCACGCCGCGAAAAAGCCGCCTGCCCCGGTCAACGGCAAGGCGCACAAGGGCGCCGTATTTCCGACTAAGGTTGCGACTAAGGTCGCAGCAAAGCCGGTCGCGGCCAAGGAAATCCTCAAAGCCGGCAAGAAAGGCGCGCCCGCGCCGGCCGCCAAGGCCGAACAGCCGGTAGCAGCGAAAGCCGGCGGCAAGACCACGATCAAGAGCGCCAAGGTGGCGCTCGAGCTGCTCGAGGCAAAGGTCAACCAGGGCCTCAAAATCGGCAAGGGCCGTGCCGGCCGCCGCGGCAAGAAAGAAGCCTTCCTCGCCAACTCCCCGGAGCTGCCGAAGGAGGACGCAGAAACGCGCCGCATGCGCCTGCGCAACCTCATCAAGCTCGGCAAGGAGAGGGGCTTCCTGACCTATGCCGAAGTCAACGACCATCTGCCGGACGACCTTGTCGATGCCGAGCAGATCGAATCGATCATCACGACGTTCGGCGACATGGGCATCCAGGTGTTCGACCAGGCGCCCGACCAGGAAACGCTGCTGATCAACGAAGCCGCACCGGTTGCGGCCACTGATGAAGACGTCGAAGAGCAAGCCGAAGCGGCGCTTTCGACAGTCGACTCGGAGTTCGGCCGCACCACCGACCCCGTGCGCATGTACATGCGCGAAATGGGCTCGGTTGAGCTCCTCACGCGCGAAGGCGAGATCGAGATCGCCAAGCGTATCGAGGAAGGCCTCAAGCACATGATCCAGGCCATCTCGGCCTGCCCGACCACCGTGCAGGACATCCTCGACCTGGCCGAAAAGGTCGAGAAGGACGAGATGCGCATCGACGAGGTGGTCGACGGCCTGATCGACCCGAACGCGAAGGACGACTTCGACCCGAAGAAAGTCGAGGCCGCGGTCGAGGAAGAGGACAAGGACGTCGTCGAGGAAGAGGCTGACGCCGATGACGACGGCGCTATCGCCGCGGCGAACCTGCTGCAACTGAAGACCGATGCGCTGGAGAAGTTCGCGCGCATCCGCCGGCTGTACGAAAAGATGAAGAAGGCCCTGGAGGCGAAAGGCTCCAAGGACAAGGACTACCTCAACGCGCGCGACAAGATCTCCAAGGAGCTGATGGCGATCCGGTTCACTGCGCGCACCGTCGAGCGCCTGTGCGACAGCGTGCGCCGGCTGGTCGAGCAGATCCGCTCGCATGAGCGCGAAATCCTCGACATCTGCACGCGCAAGGCTGGCATGCCGCGCCAGCATTTCATCAAGATCTTCCCTGGCAACGAGGGGTCGCGGCGCTGGCTCACGACCGAGATCAACGGCAATCACGCGTGGAGCACCGGCCTGATCCGCCTCGAGCCCTCGGTTCTCGAGCTGCTCGGCAAGATGGTCGCCGTGCAGCAGAAGATCGGGATCTCGCTGAAAGAGCTCAAAGAGATCAACAAGCAGATGTCCACCGGTGAGGCCAAGGCCCGCCGTGCCAAGCGCGAGATGACCGAGGCGAACCTGCGACTGGTGATCTCGATCGCGAAGAAGTACACCAACCGCGGCCTCCAGTTCCTCGACCTGATCCAGGAAGGCAACATCGGCCTCATGAAGGCGGTCGACAAGTTCGAATATCGCCGCGGCTACAAATTCTCGACCTACGCCACCTGGTGGATCCGCCAGGCGATCACGCGCTCGATCGCCGACCAGGCGCGCACCATCCGCATCCCGGTGCACATGATCGAGACGATCAACAAGATGAACCGCATCTCGCGCCAGATCCTGCAGGAGACCGGCTCCGAGCCCGATCCGGCGACACTCGCGACGCGCATGGAAATGCCCGAGGAGAAGATCCGCAAGATCCTCAAGATCTCCAAGGAGCCGATCTCGATGGAAACCCCGATCGGTGACGACGACGATTCGCACCTGGGCGATTTCATCGAGGACCAGTCGACGATGGCGCCTTCGGATGCCGCGACCTACTCGAGCCTGCGCGATGCGACCAAAGAGGTCCTCGACACGCTCACTCCTCGCGAGGCCAAGGTGCTGCGCATGCGCTTCGGCATCGAGATGTCGACCGACCACACATTGGAAGAAGTAGGCAAGCAGTTCGACGTTACGCGCGAGCGCATCCGCCAGATAGAGGCAAAAGCGCTGCGTAAACTGCGCCATCCGTCGCGCTCCGAGCGCCTCAAGAGCTTCCTCGACCAGGAAGGCTGATCGCCAGTCGCAAGGGACGGGCCGCCACGGAGCTTTCGAGGCGGCCCGTTTCATTTTTGGGAGCAAGGAATGAAAGTCGTCGATTATTATTTTTCGCCGGTTTCCCCGTGGACTTACCTGGGGCACGCGCGGGTGTTGGACATTGCGCGTCGAAACGGTGCTTCGATAAGCGCCAAGCCCGTTGACTATGGCGTAATCTTTCCAGTGTCCGGCGGACTGCCTCTGGGCAAGCGTGCGCCCCAGCGCCAAGCCTACCGCCTGGTGGAACTCTCGCGCTGGAGGGACTCCCTGGGAGTTCCGCTCACGCTCCAGCCAAAGTATTTTCCGGTGGACGGTTCGCAGGCCGCCTATCTCATCGCAGCCACGGCCGAGGACAAGCGGATGGCGGTCGCCGGCGATGTCCTCGCCGCCGTATGGGTGCGCGAGGAGAACATCGCGGATGCCCAGACCCTGTCTGCAATTGTCGCCCGGCACGGTATCCAGGAAATCGGTCCTCTTCTTGAGGCGGGCAAGGCGATTTATGCCGCGAATACCGAGGAAGCGCTCAAGCTCAATGTGTTCGGTGCTCCCACGTATGTTTATCGCGGCGAATTGTTCTGGGGCCAGGACCGGCTCGACTTTCTCGAGCGCGCGCTCGCACGCCCGTAGGCGCGGAACAGCCCACGCATGAGCGCAGGAGGGTCCACCTACAGACTTACCGAAGTCGGCCGCGCGGTCAGCACGGGCGACGACCTTTCGGTACCGGCCGACTACCGGCGCATCCTGGCGCTGGTCAAATCCGATACCCACTTCGACGTGATCCGCGGTGCGCTCCGGCGTTACCCCGACAAGCTGATCGAGGAGTGGGTTGGGGAGCTCGAGGAGATCGGTTACCTCGAGGCTGTGCCTAGCGAAGCGGACTTCGATCTTGATTTCACCAAGATGTTTGCCGCGCCCGTGCTGAGTGGGGAGGACGCCAAGCGTATCGCCGCCGATGCGAAGACGGCCGAGACCGCGCTCACGCACGCCGGGGCGTGGATTGCCGAAGACCGGCTCAAGAACAGAGCGGCGGCGTCCGCGCCGCCGGGCGAAACGACGGTCCTGATCGTCGAGGACGACCCCGATCAGCTTGCGCTGGCAGACCTGCGCGTTTCGATGGCGGGCTATCGCGTGCGTGTCGCCAACGATGCGCGGGAGCTCCTGGAGGATCTGCGCACCCGGCCCTTGCCGGAAATTCTGCTGCTCGATGTCATGCTGCCCGACGGCAACGGGTTCGACATCCTCGCCAAGCTGCGCAAGCACCCGAAATTTGCGTTGCTCCCGGTCGCAATGCTCACCGCTAAGGACGATCCCCAGGAGATCGCCAAGGGCTTGAGCCTGGGTGCGGATGCCTATATGACCAAGCCGTACAGCAAGAACATCCTCGTCGATACGATCGGGCGCATTCTCAAAATGAGGTAGCCCTGCCAGTCTGCAATAATCCCCCGGGGGCCGTTAGCTCAGTCGGTTAGAGCAGAGGACTCATAATCCTTTGGTCGTTGGTTCGAGTCCAACACGGCCCACCATTCAGTTGTCGTCGTCTTCTTTTTTCGCGGGCAACGTCGCGCTCTCAGGTTGGACTTGCTTTGCCTCCTGGCGTGCCGCGGTGTTGCGCCCGTCCTGCCTCTTTTCCGCCGGCCATGCCGTGTCGTCGATGATTTTGCCATTGCGCAGGACCTGCACGCGCGCCCCGCGGGATCTTTCATTCTCGCTGTACCAGGGTGGCGGCGAGTTCTTGATGATTACGTTGCCCTGGGGGTCTTTCCACGTATACAGCTGCGCATGCGCATTCGGGGGAAGGAGCGCGAATGCGATGCAGACAAAAGCCGTCGCGAGAGCGTGAATGGGGTTTTTTGAGATGGGCAGGCGCATGAGGTCATTAGCTTACTGGAAGTCGCGGCTGGGCGTTGTGAGTTGTCCGAGCAACCGGCTGTCGTCCACCAGGCGGCGCGCGATCAGGTGCGCTACGTCGCCTTCGCGCTCCAGCGCGCCGTGCACGGTCATGAGTCTGGCGCTGAGCAGTTCAGTGCGCTGCTTTTCGACCAGGCTTGGCCACACTATCACGTTGATCCAGCCGGTCTCGTCCTCGAGCGTCACGAAGACCGTGCCCGAAGCCGTGCCGGGTCGCTGGCGGCCGGTCACGAGGCCGGTGACTTTCGCCGGGCTGCCGTGCGGCAGGCGCATCAGCGCTTCGGCGGTGATCGAGCGCGAGCGCGCAAGGCGGGCTCTGAGCAGCTCGAGCGGATGCCGGCCGAGCGTGAGACCGACGCTCGCATAGTCGGCGACAAGCGTTTCGCCCTCGGTCGGCGCGCGCAGCCGCGGGCTCTCTTCCCTGGCCGCCGTGCCGCGCAGCAGCGAGGATTGGACTTCGATACCAGCGACTACCCAGCTGGCTGCGTGGCGATGGCCAGCGATCGGCTCAAGCGCACCGGCACGCGCAAGCGCGTCGAGATCTCGGCGATCGAGCGCGGCTCGTTCCGCCAGGTCTGCAACCGATGCGAAGGGGGCGTTGCTGCGCTTTGACGTGATGCGCTCCGCAGCCACTTGTCCCAGCCCCTTCGCCATGCGCAGTCCAAGCCTTACCGCCTGCGCGCCTTGCGCCGTTGGCTCCAGCGTGCAATCCCAGTTGCTTGCCGACACATCCACCGGCCTTACTTCCACGGCGGGCCTTGCGCCCTTTGCCTTTTGCGCATCCTGGACCAGCTGCGAAGCCGAATAGAAGCCCATCGGCTGGCTGTTGAGCAGCGCGCAGAGGAATTGCGCCGGATGGTAGAGCTTGAGCCAGGCCGAGGCATAGGCGAGCAGCGCGAAGCTGGCCGAGTGCGATTCGGGAAAGCCGTACTCACCGAAGCCGAGGATCTGGTTGAAGATGCGATCGGCATAGTCCTGCGTGTAGTTATTTTTCAGCAACCCGTTCTTGAGCTTTTCCTGGAAAGGGCCGAGCCCGCCTTTCCTCTTCCACGCCGCCATGGCGCGGCGCAGCTGGTCGGCTTCACCGGGGGTGAAGTCCGCTGCAGCCATGGCGATTTGCATGACCTGTTCCTGGAACAGAGGCACGCCGAGCGTACGCTCGAGTACCTTTTTCACCGCCTCGCTCGGGTATTCGATCTCCTCCTTGCCGTGCCTGCGGCGCAGGTACGGATGCACCATGTCGCCCTGGATCGGCCCCGGCCTCACTATGGCGATTTCGATGACCAGGTCGTAGAAGCATTTCGGCTTCAGCCGCGGCAGCATGGACATCTGCGCGCGCGATTCGATCTGGAACACGCCGACGGTATCGGCTTTCTGCATCATCGCGTAGACGGCCGGATCCTCCGCCGGGATGTCCTGCATTGTCAGCGCGCAGCCGCGGCCGTTGCCCAGAAGCTGCAGCGCGCGCCGGATCGCCGAGAGCATGCCCAGGCCGAGCACGTCCACCTTCATCAGCCCGACCGCATCCAGGTCGTCCTTGTCCCATTGGATGATGGATCGCTCGGGCATTGCCGCATTCTCTATCGGCACCAGGCGCGAAACCTTTTCCCGTCCGATCACAAAGCCGCCGACGTGCTGGGAGAGATGCCGTGGGAAGCCGCGCAGCTCGCCGACGATCTCGATCAGCTGCCTTACGGCCAGTGCGCCCGGATCGAAACCGGCATCGCGAAGGCGTTTGGGCAGCGACCCGGGCTCATCCCACCAGGCCAGCAGCTTTGCAAGCCGGTCGACCTGCTCGAGCGAGAATCCGAGGGCTTTTCCAACATCCTTCAACGCGCTTTTCGATCGATAGCTGATGACGGTCGCCGCAATGGCTGCGCGCTCGCGGCCGTACTTGGCGTAGACGTACTGGATGACTTCTTCGCGCCGGTCGTGCTCGAAGTCGACGTCGATGTCGGGAGGCTCGTCGCGCTCTGCCGAGATGAAGCGTTCGAACAGCAGGTTGGAGCGCTCCGGATCGATCTCGGTGATGTGAAGGCAATAGCAAACCGCCGAATTGGCCGCCGAGCCGCGTCCCTGGCAGAGGATTTCCTCGGCCCGGGCGAATTGGACGATGTCGTGGACCGTGAGGAAGTAGTACTCGTATTGCTTCGTCCTGATGAGCGCCAGCTCCTTTTCGAGCAGTGCGCCGACCTTGGAGGGTATGCCGGAGGGGTAACGCTTCTGTGCGCCTTTCCGGACAAGTTCCCGCAGATAGGCCGCCGGAGTCATGCCCTCGGGCACGACCTCCTCGGGATATTCGTAGCGCAGCTCATCGAGTGAAAACGTGCAGCGCTCCGCGATGCGCAGCGTCTCGGCGAGCATTGCTTCGGGATAGACCTGTGCCAGGCGCACGCGCCTGCGCAGGTGGCGCTCGGCATTCGGGAAGAGCGCGTGGCCCGCCCCGGACACCGGCATCCCCAGGCGCACCGCAGTGAGGGTGTCCTGCAGCCGCCGGCGCGAGCGCGCATGCATGTGCACGTCGCCCGTCGCGACCAGAGGGAGGCCGCAGGTTGCGCCGAAAGACTGCAATTCGGCGAGGCGGGCCTTGTCGCGCGCACCCTGGTGGAGTTCGACAGCGACCCAGGCACGGCCTGGGAAGCGCTCGGCGATCCAGCACGTGTGTTCTTGATCCAGGCGTTTGCCCGGAACCAGCAGCGCGAGGCATCCGGGCAGGCCATGCTCCAGGTCGGCGCGACACAATTCATAGGCCCCTTTCTTTATGCGTCTGCGACCGGTTGTGATCAGCTCGCACAGGTTGCCGTAACCTTCGCGGTCGGTTGCCAGCAGCACGATCTTCGGCCCGTCCTTCAGGAGGATCTCGCTGCCGACGATCAGCTTGAACCCGAGCGCCTTGGCCGCTACATGCGCACGCACGATTCCCGCGAGCGAGCATTCGTCAGTGAATGCCAGGGCTTTGTAGCCGAGCTCATGCGCCTGCCCGACGAGCTCGGCCGCATGCGAGGCGCCGCGCAGGAAGCTGAAATTGGAAACGCAGTGCAGCTCTGCGTAACCGGGAAGGGTTTTATCCAAAGATGCCATGCAGGTACCACTGCCCCCGCTCGATCCCTCTTTCGCGGTAGATCCACAGCAGCGATTCGGTCATGCTGCGCGCGACGAAGTAATCGCGCGCGGCGTCGCGGCCGTCCCACCAGCCCGATTCGATGCGCTCCGGGCCGGCCAGCAGCGCCAGCGGGCCGTCGCAATGCGGCGCCGAGCCGATCTCCTCGAGTCGTTTGGGCTGCGCAAGCAGCCACAGCGGGCGGGTGCCGAATTCGAGCTTTTCGCCGCGTTCGCCTGGCTCCGTGGCTTGCCATGCCGCCTCGGGCCGGTGGGCGGCATTTGTCGCGATGCCGGTTACCGCATGGTTGCCCAATCGCGCCCGCAAGTGCTCGACCAGTCCGCGCCAGTCGCCGGGGCGCTTGAGGGTGTTATCGAGCAGGTCGAGGTTTTCATGTGCGAGGGCGAGGATGTCGTCGGCGGCGAGCGCGATCCGCCGCACCGGGGCCTTAAGCACGAGGACGGACAATTTCTCGCGGGCAAGCAGGACGAAGTGTTCGGTGTCGCGGCTTGGCCGCACCAGGCCGATCTCCACGTCGGTGCGTGTTTCCTTGTGGAAGAGCTCGACGCGCAGGCGCTGCACGCCGCCATCGCGCGCGGAGAGATACCCGCCCAGCTGCACGATCAACCGTCGCAGGGCGAATACAAGCGCTTCGGCTTCGCGCACCTCCGCCGGTAATTCGACGGTGGCGTAAAAGCGCTCGGGGGGAACGAAGAAGCCGCGTGGATCTGCAAGTGTGCCGAGGGCACGGTCGAGTTCATCGCCCAGCGCCGTCCCGAAACGCTGGGCAAGCCCGGCGCGCGGCAATGCCAGGACTTCACCGATCGTGCGCACACCTACGGCCTCGAGTGTCGCCAGCGTGCGCGCATCGCAATCGAGTACCTCGAGCGGCAGCGGCTGCAGCCTGCGAGCCAGGTCGCCCTGCGTAGGGCAAGCCGAGGGGGATCCGCCGCGCGCGAGCAGCCAGGCACCATGCGCGGTCGGCGCTGAAGCCGGGCAAGCGGTATAGCCCATTTCAGAGGCGCCGTGGGCGAGGCCAGCGGAGATGTTGGAGGGGTTTCCGAAAAGCTTCAGGCTGCCGGAGATTTCGAGCAACAGCCCCCCTGGGCCGGCGGGACCGTCTACCAGCGCGACGTTCGGGGTATAGCGTCCGGCCCAGGCCGCGAGGCCTTCGAGCGCTGAGCGCTCAGCGGCTGCGTCGCGCTCGTGAAGGCGCAGATGAGGGGCGAGGGCCACGGCTGCTGCGCGGGCCATGCGAGGGCGCACGCCTTGGGCGAAAGCCGCTGCGTTGCAGTCGAGGACATGACGGCCTTCCGCCACTGCCCAGGGCTCAGCCGTGGACGAGGCGCGCAGGAACGATTCGAGCGGCAGGCGCGGCAAGGACAGCGCGGCCCACTGCAGCGTGGTCGATGGCATGGGTATTCGCCGATGGAATTCGCGCCGGCGTTTCGATCACAGGCGCGGGAGTAAGCAGCAGGGGCCGCGCGAGCGGGCCGCCGCGGCGCTTGAGGATTTTCACCGCGAGTTCGCCCTTGATGCTTTG
>JBBQNG010000004.1:0-42406 GCA_038329645.1 Burkholderiales bacterium | reverse complement strand
CGCGGTGCATGCCGTCCGCGAGGGGAAGGGTTTCCGCCTTTGGGTGGCGATCGCCGACGTGGGCAGCTATGTCCGGCATGGCGATGCGCTGGACATCGATGCGCGCGAGCGCGGCACCTCGGGTTATTTTCCGCGCCGCGTGATCCCGATGCTGCCTGAGAAGCTCTCCAACGGCCTGTGTTCGCTCAACCCGGATGTCGAGCGGCTTGCGATGGTCTGCGAGATGGCCATTACGCCAAAAGGCGCGGTGGCGCGCTACGAGTTCTATCCCGCTGTAATCCGTTCGCGGGCGCGCCTGACCTACACGGAAGTCTGGCAGATGCTGTCGGCCGACAAGGCCAATCCGGGCCGCGAAGACCTGCTGCCGCATCTTAAAACGCTGCACGGTGTATTCAAGGTGCTGCTGCAGGCGCGCGAGCTGCGCGGTGCGATTGATTTCGATTCGGTGGAAACCCGCATGGAGTTCGATGCGCGGGGCAAAATCTCGCGCATCGTTCCGGAGCAGCGCAACGAGGCGCACCGCCTGATCGAAGAATGCATGCTCGCGGCCAACGTCTGCGCGGGCAATTTCCTCGTCGAACGGGGCCAGCCGGTGCTCTTCCGCGTGCACGACGTTCCGGCACCCGAGAAGATCACCATGCTGCGGGCGTTCCTCGCCGAGCTCGGCCTCAACCTCGGCGGCGGCGACAAGCCGCGGCCCAAGGATTACGCGGAGCTTCTTGTAAAGATCCGCCAGCGGCCGGACTTCACACTCTTGCAGACGATCCTGCTGCGCTCGCTCAAGCAGGCGGTCTACAGCCCCGACAACGCCGGCCATTTCGGCCTCGCGTTCGAGGCCTACGTGCATTTCACCTCGCCGATCCGGCGCTATCCCGACCTTCTGGTGCATCGCGCGATCAAGGCATGCGTGGCGGGCAAACGCTACGACGGGGTCGATTGGGAAGCCCTCGGCCGGCACTGCTCCGAAACGGAAAGGCGCGCGGACGAGGCGAGCCGCGACGTGGAGAACTGGCTCAAGTGCTTCTACATGCAGGACCACGTCGGCGAGGTGTTCGAGGGCCGCGTCACTGGTGTCACGGGGTTCGGCGTTTTCGTGACGCTGGACGAATATTTCGTCGACGGTCTGGTGCATATCTCCGAGCTCGGCCGCGACTATTTCCAGTTCGATCCGGCGCGCCACGTGCTGCTGGGCGAGCGCACCGGCAAGCGCTACCGCCTGGCCGACCGCATGCGCGTGAAGCTCGTGCGGGTCGACCTTGAAACGCGCAAGATGGACCTCGTCCCCGTGGAGAAATGAACCCGGCGCGAATGGTGTTCGGGTTCCACGCGGTGACGGTCCTGCTGCGCCAGCGCCCGGAATCGGTCCTCGAGCTGCACGTGCAGGACGATCGGTCCGACGGCCGCATGCGCGACCTGCTCAAGCTTGCCGAACAGAAGAAAGTGCGCGTGATGTCCGCTGGCGGGAGCCGGCTGGACGGCCTCGCGGGTCACGGCCGGCACCAGGGCGTCGTTGCCCAGGTATCCGAATCGAAGCGCAGCCACAGCCTGGACGACACCCTGGACGCCGTCAGCGGGCCGCCCCTCGTGCTGGTGCTCGACGGGATCCAGGACCCTCACAACCTGGGCGCCTGCCTTCGCGTGGCCGATGCGGCCGGCGTGAGTGCCGTCGTGGCGCCGAAGGATCGCGCCGTCGGCCTTAACGCGACTGTCGCCAAGGTCGCCAGCGGTGCGGCGGAGACGGTCCCCTACTTCCAGGTCACCAACCTCGCGCGCACGCTGAGGGAGCTGAAGGAGCGCAGCATCTGGATCGTCGGCACCGACGAGGAGGCGAAGGATGACCTCTTCAGCGCCGATTTTCCGGAGGCCGTGGCCTGGGTACTCGGCGCGGAAGGCGAAGGAATGCGCCGGCTGACCAGGGAACACTGCGACTTCCTGGTCCGCATCCCGATGCAGGGCGCGGTGGGGAGCCTCAACGTCTCGGTCGCCGCGGGCATCGTCCTGTTCGAATCGGTACGCAGACGGCAGAGCAGGGGAAAGAACAAATGAAGATCGCCATCCTCGACGACTACCAGGACGCCTGTCGCACGCTCGAAGCCTGGAACAAGCTCGCCGGCCACGAAGTGACGGTGTTCCGCGACACGCTCACTGACGAAAATGCGCTGGCCGAGCGCCTGAAGCCGTTCGACGGGCTGGTCCTGATCCGGGAGCGAACCCGGTTTACAGCCTCGCTTCTTGACCGGTTGCCTAATCTGCGCGCGCTGAGCCAGACCGGCAAGGCCGGCCCGCACATCGACCTCGCGGCCTGCAAGAAGCGCGGCATCGCGATTCTCGAGGGCTCGGGCTCGCCTTACGCAACGGCCGAGCTGACCTGGGGCTTGATCCTCGCCTCGATGCGCCGGATCCCGCAGGAGGTGGAAAACCTCAAAAAGGGCGGCTGGCAGCAATCCCTCGGGCGTGGATTGAGGGGCAGGACGCTCGGGATCTACGGGTTTGGCAGGATCGGGTCGGTGGTTGCGGGGTACGGCAAGGCATTCGGAATGCGGGTCCTGGTCCATGGCCGGGAGGGCGGCCTCGAGCGCGCCAGGTCCGCAGGATTCGATACTGTGCCGGGACGCGACGAGTTCTTTTCCTCGTCGGATGTCCTTTCGCTCCATGTCCGCCTAATCGCGGAGACGCGCGGGCTTGTCACCTCACGGGACCTGGGCCTGATGAAACCCGATGCCGTCTTTGTGAACACCAGCCGGGCGGAGTTGGTCGCGCCGGGGGCTTTGGCCGCGGGCCTCACCGCCGGCCGGCCCGGTTTTGCGGCCGTCGATGTCTATGAGGAGGAGCCCGTGGCGGGGGCGGCGCACCCGCTCCTAAAGCTGTCGAACGCAATCTGTACGCCGCATCTGGGTTACGTTGAAAAGGACGGCTACGAGCTGTATTTTGGCGCGGCCTTCGGGAATTTAGCCGAGTTCGCCGTCGGCAAAACCAGGTCGGCTTGAATCCGGGCTGATTTTAGGGATATAATTCAAGGCTTTCCGCGGTCCGCAGTCCCGGGCCGCACCTTGCTGCACCGCTAATGCATGGCGGGTAGCTCAACCATAAGGAGATATGCATGCGACATTACGAAGTGGTTTTCATCGTCCATCCGGACCAGAGCGAGCAGGTCCCCGGCATGGTCGAGCGCTACAAAGCGCTGGTCGCCACCCGCAACGGGGTGGTGCACCGCCTCGAGGACTGGGGCCGCCGCCAGATGACGTATCCCATCGCCAAAATGCACAAGGCGCACTACGTGCTCATGAACATCGAGTGCGACGGCGAGACGCTCACCGAGCTCGAGCACGCCTTCAAGTTCAACGACGCGGTCCTGCGCCACCTGGTGGTGAAGATGGACAAGGCCCACACGACGCCCTCCCCGATGATGAAAGAGGAGAAGTCGCGCTCGTTGATGGGTGAACAGCGGGGTGAACAGCGGGGTGAGCAGCGGGGTGAGCAGCGGGCCGATCGTCCCGCGGACAGGCCCGCCGGCGAAGCGCCGCAGGCCGAAGCCCCGCAGGCGCAGGCCTAAACCGCCGTTTGGGCGAAGCGCACGCCAATCAGGTCTGCCTGAGCGGGATCCTCGTGGAACTGGGCACATTGCGGTACACACCGGCCGGCTTGCCGGCGGTCGAATTCCGCGTGCGCCATGAATCGACCAGGATCGAAGCGGGCGGCGAGCGCAAGGTGCGCGCGGAAGTCGCCGCGATTGCTTTCGACACCGTGGCGCGGCAGGTGGCGTCGGCTCCTTTGGGAACCGCAATCAAGGCACAGGGATTCCTGGCGAACAAGAGCCAGCGCAGCATGAAAAGCGTGCTGCACGTAACCAACATCGAATTCATGGAAGGAGCACTTTAAATGGCTTTCGGACGTGGCAAGGGCAAGGGCAAGGGAAAAGGCAAGGACAAGAAGGACCGCGGGCAGAAGGCGCTGTTCCGGCGCCGCAAGTTCTGCCGCTTCACCGCAGAGAAGGCGGAGTGGGTCGACTACAAGGAAGTCGACGTCCTCAAGGATTTCGTCAACGAGAACGGCAAGATCATCCCGGCGCGCATCACCGGGACGACCTCGGGCTTCCAGCGCCAGCTGTCGGTTGCGATCAAGCGCGCGCGTTTCCTCGCGCTCCTGCCCTATACCGACCTGCACTGAGAGGAGCCCGACATGCAAGTCATACTCATGGAAAAAGTGGCCAACCTCGGGGCGCTGGGCGACGTGGTCAAGGTCAAGGATGGCTACGCGCGCAACTTCCTGATTCCCCAGGGCAAGGCGAAGCGGGCCACGGAAACCAACCTCAAGCTGTTCGAGGCGAAGCGCGCCGAGCTCGAGAAGGCGCAGTCCGAGCAGCTCGCGCAGGCGCAGGAGCGCGGCACGAAGCTCGACGGCCTCATGGTGCAGATCGCGCAGAAGGCGGGCGTGGACGGCCGGCTGTTCGGATCGGTCACCAACTACGACGTCGTGGAAGCGCTGCACAAGCAGGGTTTCGAGGTCGAGCGCGCGCAGGTGCGCATGCCGGCCGGCCCGATCAAGCAGGTGGGCGACACGGTGATCGCCGTCGCGCTGCATTCCGATGTCGTCGTCAGCATCACGGTTTCGGTGCTGGGCGAAACCTAAAGCGGTTGATTCTGCTGCAGTTGTAACGGATGGAAAAAGGCCTGGCGACAGGCCTTTTTGTTTTGTGTAGCATCACTTCCCCATGGCCCGCGCACCCCAGATCGCAGCATTCAATGTCGAGCCGGCCGACCCGCAGCTGCTGGCGCTGCGCGTTCCGCCGCACTCGGTTGAAGCAGAGCAGTCGCTCCTCGGCGGGCTCCTCCTGGACAACCAGGCGTGGGAGAAGATCGCCGACCTGGTTTCGATCGACGACTTCTACCGCGACGACCATCGCCGCATCTTCCGCCACATCGGCAAGCTGATCGAAGCGAGCCGGCCCGCGGACGTCGTCACAGTGCTCGAGTCGATCGAGGGGAGCGAGGACAAGGACAAGACCGGCGGTGTCGCCTACCTGGGGTCCCTCTCGCAGAACACGCCCAGCGCGCTGAACATCCGCCGTTATGCGGAGCTGGTGCGCGAGCGCGCCGTGCAGCGCAAGCTCGCGCAGGTGGCCACCGATATCGCCGAGATCGCGCTCAGCCCTTCCGGCAAGGACGTCGGCCAGCTGCTGGACGAGGCCGAGACGCGCATCCTCGAGATCGGCGAGCAGGGCACGCGCAACCGCACCGGCTTCGAGGAAATCCAGCCTGTGCTGGCGCGCGTGATGGAACGGATCGACTTCCTCTACCACCGCGACAACCCCTCCGACGTTACCGGCGTGGCTACCGGGTTCGTCGACCTCGACGAGAAAACCGCCGGATTGCAGGAGGGCGACCTCATCATCGTCGCGGGCCGTCCCTCGATGGGCAAGACCGCCTTCGCGCTGAACATGGCCGAGAACGTGGCGGTCGACAACGGCCTGCCGGTCGCGATTTTCAGCATGGAGATGGGCGGCACCCAGCTTGCAATGCGCATGCTGGGATCGATCGCGCGCGTCGACCAGCATCGCATGCGCACCGGCCGGCTGAACGACGAGGAATGGGGCAAGCTCTCCAGCGCCATGGGCAAGCTGCACGACGCCCCGATCTTCATCGACGAGACGGCTGCGCTGAATGCGCTCGAGCTCAGGTCGCGCGCCCGGCGCCTGCGCCGCCAGTGCGGCAAGCTCGGCCTGATCGTGGTCGATTACCTGCAGCTGATGTCCGGCTCCAACCAGGCGAGCAGCGAAAACCGGGCGACGGAAATTTCCGAGATCTCGCGCGGCCTCAAGGCGCTGGCCAAGGAGCTCGCAGTTCCGGTGGTGGCGCTTTCGCAGCTCAACCGGGCGCTCGAGCAACGCAACGACAAGCGCCCGATGATGTCCGACCTGCGCGAATCGGGGGCCATCGAGCAGGATGCGGACGTGATCCTTTTCATCTACCGGGACGAGGTCTATTTCCCGGAGAAACCCGATTCGCGCGGCAAGGCGGAGGTCATCATCGGCAAGCAGAGGAACGGCCCGATCGGCACGGTCCACCTGACCTTCCTGGGCCAGCACACGCGCTTCGAGAACGGCGCGCGCGAGGGCAGCTACTGAGCCGGCCGCCACCATGCCCGAGCCTCTTGTCCCGCAGAAATCCCCCTACGCAGTCGAGCTCGCTCCCGGCGATTACTGGTGGTGCGCCTGCGGGCTGTCGAAGCGCCAGCCGTTCTGCGACGGCTCGCACAAGGGCACCGGCATCGAGCCGGTCAAGTTCTCGGTGAACGAAGCGCAGAAAGTCTGGCTGTGCGGCTGCAAGCACAGCGCCGGCAAGCCGTTCTGCGACGGCTCGCACTCAAAACTCTAAAGATTTAACGCTTCGCGGCGGTCCAGCGGTCTTCGCTGCCATTGTCGGCGCGCAGGGTGCCGTCCATCGCGATGCCGTTCACACGGCCGATGAAGGCCCGCCGGACTCCGGCGCCGTCGACATACGCGAACGTGATGTTCTGTCCCGAAAGGCGCGCTTCGCGCAGTCCGCCCTGGAGCGTCCCGAGCTGCACGTGCCCTTCGATCTTCTGGTAGCGCTGGTCGAAAGTCACCTCCGGCGATTCCCCGTTCGGCAGGGTGATCTTCCAGGTGCCCTGCACGTTCGCGGGAACGATCCAGAAATAGGCGCGGCGGCCGTCGAGGTTGGAGATCTCGTCGGCCTCCCAGTCGTCCATCGTGAACGAATGCGACACCACGCGCGTTCCCGGCTTCATGGCGAGGAGGGTCGGGCGCAGCTTGAGGTTTAGCGCCGGCAGCAGGTACATGGTGACCACCGTCGCCGAGCGGAAGTCGGTGGCGAAGATGTCGCCCTGCTGGACGCGCGCCTTGTCGGCGACACCGGCCTTCTCGACGTTGCCCTGCGCAAACCTGGCGAACTCGGGGTTGTACTCGATGCCCAGGCTTTTCGCGCCGAACTTCTTCGCGGCCATGATCGCGATCTTGCCGTCGCCCGCACCGAGATCGACGACGTAGTCGTTCGGCGTGGTCTGCGCCATGCGCAGCATGCGCTCGACGATCTCGTCGGGGGTGGGCACCCAGATCACGTCCTTGCCCTGCTGGCCGATCTGCGGCTCGTAGGGCTTCGAGGACTGCGCGGAGGCGGTACCGGACGACAGGGGGCCGGACAGCAGGGCGGCAACCGCCGCAAAGGCAAGCAGGCGCAACATTTTCATTTCCATCCTCAGTATGGGCCGCAGGGAAAAAGGCTTATAGCACCTCGGCCGCGTGGTCGGCCAGGCGCGAACGCTCGCCGCGCGCAAGCGTCACGTGCCCCGAATGGCCCCACCCTTTGAAGCGGTCGACGACGTAGGTGAGGCCCGAGGAGCCTTCGGTCAGGTAGGGCGTGTCGATCTGCGCGATGTTGCCCAGGCACAGGACCTTGGTGCCCGGCCCCGCGCGCGTGATCAGCGTCTTCATCTGCTTGGGCGTAAGGTTCTGCGCCTCGTCGATGATCAGGAACTTGTTGATGAAGGTGCGCCCGCGCATGAAGTTGAGCGACTTGATCTTGATCCTCGATCGCACGAGGTCGCGCGTCGCGGCACGGCCCCATTCGCCGCCGGGTTCGTCGGTGGCGTTGAGCACGTCGAGGTTGTCCTCGAAAGCGCCCATCCACGGCGTCATCTTCTCCTCCTCGGTGCCGGGCAGGAAGCCGATGTCCTCGCCGATCGGCACCGTGACGCGCGTGACGATGATCTCGGTGTAGCGCTTCTCGTCCAGCACCTGGGTGAGGCCGGCGGCCAGCGCGAGCAGCGTCTTGCCGGTGCCGGCCTGGCCGAGCAGGGTCACGAAGTCGACGGCCGGGTTCATGAGCAGGTTGAGGGCGAAATTCTGCTCCCGGTTGCGCGAGGTGATGCCCCAGACCGAATTTTTCGTGTGCGAGTAGTCGCGCAGGGTCTCGAGGACCGCCACGCGCCCGCCCTTTTCCCTCACCACCGCGTACAGCGGCTTCTCGCCCGACTCGTCGTAGACGAACTGGTTCACGTAGAGCTGCGGGATAAGCGGGCCGCGCACGCGGTAGAAGGTGCGGCCTTCCTTCTTCCACGACTCCATGTCCTTGCCGTGCGTGTCCCAGAAATCGGCCGGCAGCTTCATCACGCCGGTGTAGAGGAGGTCGCTGTCCTCCAGCACCTTGTCGTTGAAGTAATCCTCGGCGGCGAGGGCCAGCGCCCGCGCCTTGATGCGCATGTTGATGTCCTTGGTGACGAGGATCACCTGGCGCTGGGGATTGACCTTGTGCAGGTGGCTGACGACCGACAGGATCTGGTTGTCGACCTTGCCCATGGGCAGCGTGACCGGCAGGTCGGCGCTGATCGCCTCGGTCTGCAGGAAAAGGCGTCCGCGCGGGGCTTCTCCTGCCTTCGCGGTGAGGGGGATCCCCTCGCTGATGTCGCCCGCGGTGCCGCCCACGGCAGTCGCGACGATCTCGTCGAGGAACCGGCTCGCCTGGCGCGCGTTGCGCGAGACGTCCGACAAGCCCTTCTTGTGGTTGTCCAGTTCCTCGAGCGTGCCGATAGGGAGGTAGACGTCGTGCTCCTCGAAGCGGAACAGGCTCGTCGGGTCGTGCATCAGCACGTTCGTGTCGAGCACGAAGAGCTTGGTGACGCGCTTTTTAGGCGCCGATCGGGAGCGTTTCTTGGTCAAGGATGCTGAGGAGGTAGGGGCTTCGGTGAACTCGCTGCGGACGTCGTCGGTAGTGCCAACTGGACGGTCATAGGGTTTTAACAAAGCTCAGTACCTCCTCTACGTGGCCGGGGACCTTCAAACCGCGCCATTCGCGCGCGAGCACGCCCTTTGGATCCAGGACGAACGTGCTGCGCTCGATGCCGCGGACCTTCTTTCCGTACATGTTTTTCATCTTGATCACGCCGAACTGCGCGCACGCGGCTTCATCCGCGTCGGACAGCAGCTCGAACGGGAAGCCGAGCTTGGCCTTGAAGTTCTCGTGCGACTTCATCGAGTCGCGAGAAATGCCGAAGACCTCGCAGCCGGCCTTCCTGAAATCCTTGTGGTGGTCCCGGAACCGCATCCCCTCGGTCGTGCAGCCGGGAGTGTTGTCCTTCGGGTAGAAGTAGAGCACCAGCTTCTTGCCTTTGTGCTCGGACAGTTTGAATGTTGCACCGCCGGTGGACGGCAGGGAGAAATCCTTGACGGGTTTTCCTAGCATGCCTGGTTTTGTTGAAAAACCTTCTTAGCAATGCGTTGCAACAGCTTCATTGAACACAATTTGTTTTGCAACTGCAAGCTTTCGGCCGAAAAATATTTTTTTCCGGTGCAGAACACTGAAACAAAAAGGATTTCCGGCCCGTGCCCGCTGAAGCCGGCTATTTCAGGGCTGGGAGGGGTTCGACGCCCTCGGGCAGCGGGTGCCGGTCGACGTTGAGGACCATCGACACCATCGTGTAATAGCCGGAGGCGCCGACCAGGTCGATGACGCCGCGCTCGCCAAATTTCTCCAGCGCCTTGGCGTACGTGGTGTCGCTGACGACCTTGGCTTCGTGCAGCTCGGTGCAGAAATCGTAGACCGCCGTCTCGTCGTCCTTCATGTCCGCCGGGCGCTTGCCCTGCGCAATGGCGTCCGCAATCTTCGGGTCCAGCCCCGCCTCGACGGCGAGCCTGCGATGCGCATACCACTCGTACTGCGCGGTCCAATAGCGCGCGACGATGATGATCGCCAGCTCGTTGAGGCGCGCGGGCAGCGAACTGTTGAAGCGCACGTATTCGCCCACGCGCTGCACGCGGTCGGCGAGGTCGGGGCTGCGCAGCAGCGCATTGAAGGGGCCGCGCGCGCCGCCGCGGGGGCCCGAGATGATGGCTTCGTATGCTTTGCGCTGGGCATCGGTCATTTCGACTTTGCCGAGTTCCTTGAATCTGCGGGTCATGGGAATTCCTTTTGATTGTCGCTATGCGCACGTCGGTGCAGTTTTTGATGACCTCGAGAATCGCTCGGGCGTGATAGTACGCTCGACGAAAAACTTCAGTATTTCTCCAGCAATCTCCCCCATCCCTTCACCTTGTCCGCAATTCCGTTCTTCCTCAGCGCCCGCCAGTAGATCGCCGTATTGATCGCGAGGATCGGCTTTTTCCGTTCCGCCTCCATTTTTGCCGCCAGCGCGCCGAACGCAAGGTTGGTGCCCACCTGGATCACTGCGTCCACGTCATCCCCATCAAGCTCTTCCACCGCGGCCCTTAACTCGGCCGGCTGCGCATGCGCAATCAGCACCGGCGAAGCGCACTTAAGCCCCTTGATGCGGACCACCGCATAGCCCGATTCTTCGAAGAACTGCTGCACGTTCTTGTCGCCAACCGGGAAGTAGGGCGTGAGCACCGCGATTCGCTTGATGCCAAGCTGCGCGAATGCCGCGGCGCAGGCGTCGGCGCCGCCGGTCACTCCCAGCTTCGTGTGTGCCTGGAGCTCGGCGTTGAGCTTGTTGCTGGCCGCGAGCCCACCCCAAAACGTCTCCACCGAAATGCCGAGCACGATGTGGTCGGGCTCGCAGCTCATGGCGCTGTCGACCGCCTCGAGCTGCGCGGCGGCGATGTTCTCGACGAGCTTCCTGAAATCCTCGTCGTTGCGGAGCGGATCGTTGGGAATGCGGATGCGGCTGACATGGTTGGTCACGCCCTCGGGCCGCATGCCGTCGAATTCCGGCTGTACGCTGGTATTGGTCGAAGGGATCAGGACGGCGAACTTCTTGCGCCAGCCGAGGGAATCGGTCATGAGAAAAGCAGCGCCGCGGCGACCTTGCGCTCTTCGGCCATGAGGATGTTGTAGGTGCGGCACGCCGCCTGGATGTCCATGACTTCGACGCCTATGCGCGCCTCGGACAGCGCACGCGTAAGGGCGGGATGCGGGAATCGCAGTTTTTCCCCCGTGCCGAGCAGGACCACCTCCGGCTGCATTGCGACGATGGCGGAAAAATCCGCGGGCTTGAGCGAAGCGAAATCCTGTACTTCCCACGGCAGGAGCTTCTCGGGCATCACGATCAGGCTGGTCGCGTAGCGCTGGTCGTTGACCATGACGAATCCCGTGCCGTAGCCGGTGAATGTATTCAGGCTGGTGAGGCCGGAGGCGTGCAGTTTCACGTAGAATTCTATCTTTTTTTCAGCGATTTAAGTCTCAGGAAAGCCATGCGCGAGTTTAGCCGAATCAAACGCCTGCCGCCTTACGTGTTCAATATCACCGCCGAGCTGAAGATGGCGGCGCGGCGGCGCGGCGAGGACATCATCGACCTGTCGATGGGCAACCCGGACGGGCCCACGCCGCAGCACATCGTCGACAAACTGGTGGAGGCGGCACAGCGCCAGGACACGCACGGCTACTCGGTATCCAAAGGCATACCGCGCCTTCGAAAAGCGATCTGCGACTGGTACCAGCGCCGCTACGGCGTCGAGCTGGACCCGGACAGCGAAGCGATCGTCACAATCGGCTCGAAGGAAGGTCTCGCGCACCTGATGCTCGCGACGCTCGAGCGCGGCGACACCGTGCTGGTGCCGAACCCCTCCTACCCGATCCACATCTACGGCGCGATCATCGCGGGCGCCGACATCCGCTCCGTGCGCATGACGCCGGGCGTCGATTTCTTCGAGGAGGCCGAGCGCGCGATCCGCGAGCTGATCCCCAAGCCCAAGATGCTGGTGCTCGGGTTTCCGTCGAATCCCACCGCGATGTGTGTCGACCTGGAGTTCTTCGAGCGCATCGTGGCGCTGGCCAAGCGCCACGACATCCTGGTGGTTCACGACCTTGCTTACGCCGACATCACGTTTGACGACTACAAGGCGCCCTCCATCATGCAGGTGCCGGGCGCGCGCGACGTGGCAGTCGAATTCTTCACCATGTCGAAGAGCTACAACATGGCCGGCTGGCGCATCGGCTTCATGGTCGGCAACAAGGACATGGTGCACGCACTTGGCCGGATGAAGAGCTACCACGACTACGGCACGTTCGCGCCGATCCAGATCGCCTCGATCGTGGCCTTGGACGGGCCGCAGGACTGCGTCGAGGAGATCCGCCTCAAATACCAGAAGCGCCGCGACGTGATGGTCAAGGGCCTGCACGACATCGGCTGGATGGTCGAGAATCCCAAGGCGTCGATGTATGTTTGGGCGAAGATCCCGGAAGCGTATGCGAAGCTGGGCTCGCTCGAGTTCGCGAAGAAGCTCCTGCTGGACGCGAAGATCGCGGTGTCCCCGGGCATAGGATTCGGCGACTACGGCGACGACCACGTGCGCATTGCGCTGATCGAAAACGAGCACCGCCTGCGCCAGGCCGTGCGAGGCGTGCGCGAAATGTTCAAAAAGGATGGGTTGCTCAAATGAAGCGCGCCGCAGCAGGACCGGGTACTAAGCCCGTGCTCAAGCCGATCCGCGTAGGCCTCCTCGGCATTGGCACAGTCGGCGGCGGCGTGTGGGAGGTGCTGCGCAGGAATGCGGACGAGATCCAGCGCCGCGCCGGACGCGCCATCGAGATCACGGTCGTCGCGGACAAGGCCGTCGACCACGCCCGCTCGATCGTAAGGGGCAAGGCAAAGGTCACGAGCGACGCGTTCGCGGTGGTGCGCTCGCCCGAGGTGGACATCGTCATCGAGCTGATCGGCGGCTACACCATTGCGAAGGACCTCGTCCTGGAGGCAGTGAGGAACGGCAAGCACGTGGTGACGGCCAACAAGGCGCTCCTGGCCACGCACGGCAACCAGATCTTCTCGGCCGCGCAGAAGCACGGCGTGATGGTTGCTTTCGAGGCGGCCGTCGCGGGCGGCATCCCCATCATCAAGGCGCTGCGCGAAGGCCTGGCGGCCAACCGCATCGAATGGATCGCCGGGATCATCAACGGCACCTCCAACTTCATCCTGTCGGAGATGCGCGACAAGGGCCTGCCTTTCGCGACGGTGCTTGCCGAAGCCCAGAAGCGGGGCTACGCCGAGGCCGACCCGACCTTCGACATCGAAGGCGTCGATGCCGCGCACAAGCTGACCATCATGTCGGCCATCGCGTTCGGCATCCCGATGCAGTTCGCCAAGGCCTACACCGAGGGAATCTCGAAGCTCACGCAAGAGGACATTCGCTATGCGGAAGAACTTGGCTACCGCATCAAGCTGCTCGGCATCACTAAGCGCGTCAAAGCCGGGATCGAGCTGCGCGTGCACCCCACGCTGGTGCCGACGCGCCGCCTGATTGCCAACGTCGAAGGCGTGATGAACGGGATCCTCGTCAAAGGCGACGCCGTCGGGCCGACGCTCTACTACGGCGCCGGGGCAGGCAGCATGCCCACCGCAAGCGCCGTTGTGGCCGACCTCGTGGACGTCACGCGCCTCATCACCGCGGACCCCGGGCACCGCGTGCCCCACCTTGCCTTCCAGCCCGACCAAATGTCGGACATCCCCGTGCTGCCGATGGGCGAGGTCGAGACTTCCTACTACCTGCGCATGCGCGTGGTGGACAAGCCTGGCGTGCTGGCTGACCTCACGCGTATTCTCGCCGACGCCTCGATCTCGATCGACGCGATGGTACAAAAGGAGCCGGCCGAGGGCGAGAGCCGGGTGGACATCGTGCTGCTTACCCACCGCGCGATCGAGAAGAACGTCGATACCGCGATCCGCAAGATGGAAAAGCTGAAAACGGTCGTCGGCAAGGTCACCCGGATCCGGCTGGAGGAGCTGCTCTAGTGCCCGGCGCGATGAACTATGTGAGCACGCGAGGCGGCGGTTCGCCGAAAGGCTTCACCGGCATCCTGCTCGAAGGCCTCGCGCCCGACGGCGGCCTGTATGTGCCCGAGGCCTACCCGGTGATCCTGCTGCCGGAGCTGAAGGCCATGCGCGGCATGACCTACGCCCAGCTCGCCTACGCGATCCTGTCGAAGTTTACCGGCGACATCCCGTCGACGGACCTGGGTGCGATGATCGGCCGGACCTATACGAAGGACGCCTTCCACAGCGACGACATCACACCCTTGCGCACGCTCGAGCCCGGCCTGCACATCCTCGGCCTGTCCAACGGTCCCACGCTCGCGTTCAAGGACCTCGCGATGCAGCTGCTGGGCAACCTGTTCGAGTACGTGCTGGCCAAAGAGGGCAGGGACCTCAATATCCTCGGCGCCACGTCGGGCGACACGGGCTCGGCGGCCGAATACGCGATGCGTGGCAAGAAGGGCATCCGCGTCTTCATGCTCTCGCCACACGGGCGGATGAGCCCGTTCCAGACCGCGCAGATGTTCTCGCTCCAGGACCCGAACATCTTCAACCTGGCGGTCAGGGGCGTGTTCGACGACTGCCAGGACATGGTCAAGGCGGTGTCGGGCGATGCTGCGTTCAAGGCGAAGCACGCCATTGGAACCGTGAACTCGATCAACTGGGCGCGGGTGGCCGCGCAGGTGGTTTATTATTTCAAAGGCTACTTTGCCTCGACCAGGTCGAACGACGAAGTAGTGACTTTCGCCGTGCCCTCGGGGAACTTCGGCAACATCTACGCGGGCCACATCGCGCGCAGCATGGGCCTGCCGATCAAGCGGCTCATCCTCGCCACCAACGAGAACAACGTGCTCGACGAGTTCATGCGCACCGGTAAATATCGGGTGCGCGCCAGCTCGGAAGTGCACGCCACTTCCAGCCCGTCGATGGACATTTCCAAGGCGTCGAACTTCGAGAGGTATGTCGCCGATCTCCTGCGCCGCGATCCCGCGCGGCTCAAGGCGCTCTGGGCGCAGCTCGATTCGGCCGGCTCGTTCGACCTGTCCGGCGAAAAGTTTCGCGACATGATTGCGGCGACCGGGTTCAGCTCGGGCTCGAGCACTCACGCCGACCGCATCGCGACCATCCGCGGCCTGCACGAGGACTACGGCGTGATTGTCGATCCGCATACCGCGGACGGAATCAAGGTGGGCCTGCAGTTTCGCGAAGAGGGCGTCCCGCTCATCTGCCTGGAGACCGCGCAGCCGGCCAAGTTCTCCGAGACGATCCACGAGGCGCTCGGTCGCGAGCCCGGCCGCCCGGCGGGCTATGAAAATATTGAGTCGCTGGCGCAGCGCTTCGAGGTCATGGACGCCGACGCCGCCAAGGTCAAGGCCTACATCGCCGCGCACACATGATTCAAAGCGCCGCCACCTCCACACGCGCATCGTTGTAGCAGGCGCCCTCCGAAAGGTCGGCCTTGTGCGTGGGGGCGAGGGCCGACACGGTCTGGCCGTTGCGGCTGGTCCTGAACCACGCCCCCTTTTCGGAGCACACCACGCCCGGACGGATCGCATCGGTGATGCCCAGGGGCAGGTGCACCTCGCCCAGTTCGTTCCATACCTTGACCCATGCGCCGTCGCTCAGGCCACGCGCCCTGGCGTCGTCCGGGTGCATCTCGAGCACGGGTGTCGCGTCGTTCGCCGCAAGACCGCCGAAAGTCGAAGTCGTACGCTTGTCCGATGCAGGCGTGATCAGCGCCAGTGGAAAGCTGGACGCCACCGGCCGGAACGTGGGCAGCGGCGCACCATAGCGCGCGCCGAGCACGGCGGATTCCAGCTCGATCTTGCCGCTCGGCGTGCGTGGCAGGACATTGCCGAACAGCACCGGCTCCGCGCCGTCGTACTCCATGCTTAACGCGCGGTCGGTCGGAAGCTCGCTCGGCCGAAAGCCCTTCATGCGCGGATCCGCCGCATCCAGCGCCGCATCCATGAGCTCCACGTCGCTTGCCTTGAAGGTCGCATCGTCGAACCCGAAGCGCGCCGCCAGCCGTCGGAAGATCTCGGTGTTGGGCAGGCTTTCGCCCACCGCCGGGATCACCGCCTCCGCGCGCTGCAGGTATTGCTGGCCGTAGGCCGCGTAGACGTCGGCATGCTCGAAGTGCGTGCAGGCAGGCAGGATCACGTCGGCGTAGGCCATGCTGTCGGTCATCGCCACCTCGATGCCGGCGATAAACACGTCCTCTCGCTGAAGGGCTCGCTTCATGCGATTCTGGTCCGGGTGCACGATCACTGGGTTGTGGTTGTAAATGAACAGCGCCTTCAGTGGCGGTTCGAGCCTGTCGTCGAGGACCGAGCGGGCCACGTCGATGATGTTGATCGTGCGCGTGCCCGGCGGGACGAAGTCGGGCCGCGCGAGCCGGTCGAGCGTCTTGGGAAAGGCGTTGCCCGCGCCGCCGATGAGGCCGCCGCCCGGCACGCCGAACTTTGCGGCGAGCGCCGGGAGCGCGGCAATCGCGCGCATCCCCGAGCCGCCGTTCTGGTTGCGCTCCAGGCCGTTGCCCCACGCAATCAGGGCGGGCGAGGCCTCCTTGTACCAGCGCGCCAGCGTGCGGATGTCCTCGAGCGGAATACCGCAGATCTTCGCCGCGACCTCCGGCGGGTATTCGCGCGCGCGCTGCATGAAAGCGTCAAACCCGAACACGTTCCGCCCGATGAACGTCTGGTCGAGGCCGCCCGTGTTTTCCAGCTCGACCGCGAGCGCCCACGCGAGGACCACGTCCGTGCCCGGCCGGATTGCCAGGTGCAGGTGCGCCTGCTCGGCAACCTTGACCCGCTTCGGGTCGATGACCACGAGCCTGGCGCCGTTGTGCTTGGCTGCATTGATGTGACGCATCAGGTGCAGGTTGCAGGCAGTGGCATTGTTGCCCCAGACGATGATGAGCTTTGCCAGGCTCGCCTGCTGCAGCGGCGTGCCGGGAGTCGCGCCGAATGTGCCCGCATAGGCCTCGCCGCGCACGCCCCCGCACAGCGGGCGCCGGCTTAGCAGCGAGGCGCCGAGCTTGTGGAAAAAGCGCAGCGACATCGAGTCCCCCGCGAGCATTCCGTGCGGGCCGGCGTAGTTGAGCGGCAGCACCGCCTGCGGGCCAAATCGCTCGATGACCGAGCCGACCCGTGAATGGATCGTGTCCAGCGCCTCGTTCCAGGAAACGCGCTCGAAGCGCCCTTCGCCTTTTGCGCCCACGCGTTTGAGCGGATGGTGCAGCCGGTTCGCGCCATGCACGAAATCCGGATAGTAGTTGGCGACTTTGGCGCACACCGCGCCATGCGTGAGCGGATTGGCGTGCGACCCGCGCACCGCGATCACCTTGCCGGCTTCCACCGTGACCGAGAGGCTGCAGGTATCCGGGCAATCGAGCGGACAGACGCTGGCTTTCTGGACGGGCATGGGATTCCCCTTCGAGTGATGTGGGCGCCTGCGGGCTGCTTGCAGTTTACACTTGGGCCATGAAACTCTCCGTCCTCGACCAGTCGACCTCTTCCAGGGGCCGGCCCCAAAGCGCCGCAATCCGCGAAAGCATTGAGCTCGCACAGCATTGCGACCGGCTCGGCTACAACCGATATTGGGTGTCCGAGCACCACAATAGCGACAGCATCGTCGGCACGGCCCCCGAAGTGCTGCTCGCCGCAATAGGCGCGACCACCCAGCGCATCCGGATCGGCAGCGCCGGCGTGATGCTGCCGCACTATTCGGCGCTCAAGGTCGCCGAGCAGTTCCGCGTGCTCGAAGGCATTGCACCCGGCCGCGTCGACCTGGGTGTGGGTCGCGCCCCGGGGTCGGATCGCCTGACCGCGATGGCGCTGAACCCCTACGCGAATGCGGCCGACGAATTTCCCCAGCAAGTGATCGACCTGCAGGCGTGGCTTGCGGGTGTGCCGCTGCAGGAAGGCCATCCGTTCCGCGCAATCATGGCGCATCCCACGGGCCCCACCCGTCCGGAGGTCTGGATCCTCGGCAGTTCGGACTACGGCGCGCAGCTCGCGGCGCATTTCGGCCTGCCTTACGCGTTCGCCTATTTCTTCACCGATGGGCAGGGCGTGGAGCAGGCATTGGAGCTCTACCGCAAGAACTATCGCCCCAGCGTGGATCATCCGAAACCGCAGGCCACGATCTGCGTCTGGGCGCTCGCAGCCGATACCGAGGCCGAGGCGCGGCGCCTTCTCATGACGCGGGAACATTGGCGCACCGGATTCATGCGCGGATTGCGCACCCCCCTGATCTCGCCCGAGGAGGCGCTGGCCGCCCCTTACACGGATGCGGACCGCGCAACGATCGAGTCGCTTCGCCGCAAGGCCCTTGTGGGCACCGGGGAGCAGGTCGCAGCGCGGATGAAGGAACTTGCCGAACGCCTCGAGTTGGACGAGCTCGTGGTGGTCACCTGGACCTTTGACACTGCGCCAAGGCACCGCTCTTACGAACTGCTTGCGAAGGCTTTCGGCCTGCGCGCGGCCGGGTAATTCTGTCCGACTCCGGGAGGGCTCGTATGAACAGGCGTGACTCCGTACTCGCACTCCTTGTGCTTGGTGCTACGCCTCTTGTTGCCCAAGCGCAGCAGGCAGGGAAAATGCCCCGACTCTGTTTCCTTGCGTTCGGCCCTGATTCACTGCAGTCGAATCGATTTGGCGCCTTCTTCGAAGGACTGCGCGACTTGGGCTATTTGAATGGACAGACGATTGCCATCGAATACCTGTCCGCGGATGGTCGCGGCGATCGATTTCCCGCGATGGCAACCGAATGCCTGCGCCGTCATGCGGACATCATCGTCGTATCTACTACCCCGGCCGCCCAGGCCGCGAAGAAGGCAACCCGCACGATCCCGATTGTGATGACTGCACTAGGCGACCCTGTCGGATCCGGTCTCATCGACAGCCTCGCGCGCCCTGGGGGAAACGTCACTGGAATGACCTTCATCGCTCCCGTCCTTGCGGCCAAGCGTCTCGAGTTGCTGAAAGAGCTTGTGCCTCGACTCTCGCGTGTGCTTGTGCTCACGTATTTGGCAGACCCGATCGCGGCGCCTCAGGTCGAAGCGATGAAGAATGCAGCGCGCGCACTGGGCGTGACGCTGTTCATTCGCGATATCCGGACCGCCAACGATCTCCCGGCCGCGTTCGACATGGGGGCCAAGGATCGCGTGGAAGGCCTTATAACGACTGCCGAGAGCATATTCGCCATTAATAACGCCCGGGTGATCGATCTCGCGGCCACGCACGGACTACCGGCCGTTTATGCGTCTACGCTATCGGTTCCGAATGGTGGCCTGCTTTCCTATATCGCAGATTTCCCCGCGCTCTATGCGAGCGCTGCATCCTATGTCGACAGGATCCTCAAGGGCGCCAGGCCCGCCGACCTTCCGGTTCAACAACCGGCAAAATTCGAATTTGCAATCAATCTGAAGGCTGCCAAGGCTCTCGGCCTCCCGGTTGCGCAGTCGTTTCTCATTCGTGCCGACCGGGTGATCGAATAGTTGGAATAGTGGTTTTCGAGTCTGCTACGGTGATCCTTCCTCGGGCGGCCGCACCTTCCTGAACATCGCAAGCAACAGCAGGTCGTAGAGGATCTTCAGTCCGCCGGCGGCGATCAGCGGCCAGCCGAACGAGGACAAGCCCAGCATGTACCCGGCGAGAAAAGGGCTTGCGGCCGACGCGAGGCTGCGCGGCACTGAAGTAAAGCTCGCTGCCGCAGGGCGCTCTTCCGGGGTCACGATCGCCATTACATAAGAGCTTCGCGTAGGCACGTCCATCTGCGACAGGGCGCTGCGGATGAAAAGCAGGACGATCACCGGGTCAAGGCTGGCGACGAAAGGGATCGCGACAAGGCAGAGATTCGCAGGGATGTGGGTGAATACCATCGTGTTCACCAGGCCGAAGCGATCCGCGATGCGCACGGCGGCAAGGAAAGACAGCGCCGACAGCAGCCCCGTCCAGAAGAAGATCACGCCGGTCGCGGTGAGCGACATGTCGAAGCGCTGGTACAGCCACAACGCGACCATCGACTGCACGACGAATCCGCCGCCGAAAGCGTCGAGACTGAAGAGTGCGGCCAGCGTATAGACGATCTTCTTCGATTTCCCGAGGGGGGCGGTGGGCTGCGCCGTTTCGGTGCCAAGCGCCCTGGGCAAGCCTCGATAGACAAGCGAGGCGGCCGCACCCAGCAATGCGTAGAGCACGAACATTCCCTTCATCGCGCCGAGCGACGAAAAGTACCCGGCATCGGTGAGCATGTTCGGCAGGCCCGCCGCAAGCGAGCCGAACGCGGCAACCAGCGAACCCACGAGGCTGTAACGCGCGAAAGTCGCGGTGCGCTTTTTTGCCTCCACCACGCGCGACATCACCGCGTGCTCGAGCGGCAGGAACACGCTGACGTCGCCGCTCGAGGGATTCAGCGTCCCCACCAGCGCTACCAGCATCAGCGGCCAGAACCCCGTGAGCGCGGCGAAACCGAAGCCGGTAGCCGCCATCAGTACCGTCGCCGCGAGGAGCAGCGTCCGGTAGTGGAACCGGTAGGCGTGCAATCCGACGACCAACGTGAGCAGTCCGGAGCCGAACAGCGTCGTGGTCGCGATGATGCCGACCTGCAGGGGGGTGAATCCGAGCTCGATGAGATACAACGGCAGCAGCAGGCTGACGAAGCCGTCGCCGAACGCGCGCAGGCCCTTCGCGACCAGCAGGTGATTGACGTGCGAAGAGGGTGCGCCGTTGTTCACTTTCCCCCGGATCCGCCGTAGGTGAAATCATCGAAGAGCGTCACGCTGTCGGCCTTGGTCCACACGCCGACACTGCCCGCGTCCGCAATATGGCTGTCATCGGCTTCGATGTAGGCCTTGCCGTCCAGCATCACCTTGATACGCGTCCCGCCGAACTCGACGCGAAGGACGTGCCACGTATTGCCGGGCACGGGCGCGTCCACGTACTTGATGGTCTTACGGCTGCCGTTCTCGGTGTAATAGAGCGACACGTTGTTCTCCATCGCGTTGGCGCGCGCCACGTAGTAGTTGTTGCCGTCTTTCCAGCGCCAGATTACACCGCCGGCCTGGTCCTCCTTGCCAGAGACGGGTTTGAAGCGGACTTCGACGAAGCCATCGGCGAGCGATACGGCGTTCTTCACGCACCATGGAAAGGTGCCCGAACCCGATTGTTTCAGCACGTTCGGCTTGCTCGGCGCAGTCGAATCGTTTTCCACGGACCACTTGGGCGTGCCGCGCCCGGTGACGCCTTCGGTCCAGCCGGCCGGCAGCGTGCCGGCCTTGTCCGTGTCAAAAGTTGCGGTTTCGGCATGTGCATTCATTGTGATCATCCCCACCAGGGTAAGTGCAAAGAAATGTTTCATGTTCAGGCGTCGGGCGCGAAACTGCGGCAGCGGGGCAAAGGGCCGCGCCTGGATATGGCGAAACGCGCCGGACGAATTAGAGACATTTAGTTTTAAGATTGTCTACTGTAGCCAATCTTAAATGTAATTTGTTCCGATACCGGTACAAATACAGGGTCCAAAGCCGAACTTCCGCGTGATCAGTCATTGTCCTGAAACACTGTCGCGCGGTGCGACCGCGGCAGGAATGCGTAGACTTTGTTTCTCTTCCGGTCGAGCGCCAACGTGTGTGCGCCTGCTTCTGTCGGCACTACTTCAGCGCGGCGCATCGTGCCCGTGTCAATAACGTCTATTACCCCGGGGTCGCCGATGGCGACGTACAGGCGGGGGAGCTGCGGATGCAGGAAAATCACGTCCGGGGCGCCGCTGAGGGGACATTCACCGAGCACCCGACCCGAAGCCGCGTCGATCGCGAGCAGCACGCGGGCATCGCAGGCGCACAGCAAGCGGCCGGTAGCCGGGTCGAGATCCAGGCCATGCGGGCCTGTCACCGGAATCTCGTATTCTTTCGAAACCCGGGTAGGGTCACGCGCGTCGATGGCGATGATCCGCGGCGGAGATGAGATGTTGACGAAGAACATCTCGCGCGCCGGATCGTAAATCGCCCAGCGCGTGGCGCCCGGAACCTTGACGTCTGCGACACGCTGTCGCCGCGCGACGTCCACGACCGATACCGTATGCGAATCCGCAATCGATGGATCTCCGATATTCGCGACGAGCAGGATGCCGCGCGCCGGATCGAAGGCGAGACCGTTCGGTTTCACTCCCACGGCGACCTTGAAGGCGTCCCTCTCGGCGCGAGGCGAGAACACCGAGACGGTGTTCTCGCCTCGATTGGAAGTGAAGACGAGGCCGCGCGCTTCGGACACGAGCGCACCTGCAACAGCCTTAAACCCAGACACCGACTCGACGTATCGATCCGCCGCCGCGTCGATCACGTCAATCGTATCGTTGCTGGTATGGGCGACGTAGAGCCGATCCGTAGGCGCGTGCACGTCGGCGTGATCGAATCCGCCGCTGGAACGGTGCTCGGGCAGGTCGACGTGCCCCAGTAGTTGTAGTGCCATGAGACCTCCTTCAAAGTTACTGTGGCGGCTGCGCGGCGCGGTAACGCATCGCAGCCTCCATGAACGTTACGTAAACATCTTCATCGGCGCGCCGGCCGCCCGCCAGCCGGAGTGGCCGACCTTCATGTAGCTCGCGTCGAATCCGGCCTCGCGCAGCGTGATCGCGGTCTTGCAGCCGACGTGGAAGCCGTACGCGCAGTAAACGACCACGGGATCGCTCTTCGACAGTTCGCCCATCCATTCCTGCACTCGCTCCGGGTCGCGCCACGTGGCGCCGTCGGCGATGTCCTGCTGCCTCGATACGAAGTGCCTCGGCCGCGCGTCGATCAGCTGCACTGGCTTGCCGCTCTTCATCATCTCGCGCACTTCCTCCACGCCGACGCCCGGCAGGTCGCCGAACTCCTTCTGCACCAGCGGGCGGGGAGAGGAGACCTGCATCGCGTCCTCGAGCCGGCCTTCGACCAGGCTCCAGTCGAGGTTGCGGAAGTACGTATCCACGTAGGCCTGGACGTTCGCACCGAAGTCGATGTGGTACGCGTGCTCGTACATGTCGAGCGCAAGAACGGGAATCGCTCCCGCTATGGCCTGGCTATGGTCGGATGCGTACTGGTTGATCAGGCGTCCGTCGCGCGGCACGTAGGAGAGCAGCACCCAGCCCGAGCCGCCCCCGAGGGCGACCGCCATGGCCCTGAATTCGGTCTTCCATTTCTGGAATGAGCCGAAATCGCGCGCCAGCGCCTGGGTAATCCCGGGCGTGGCCTGGCCTTCGCCGCCGAGGCACGAAAAGTAAAGCTCGTGCAACAGCGTTGAGTTGAGCGCGATTAGTTCCTCGCGCTTCAGGCCGTTGACGACGAACCCTGGGGCCTTCGCGAAGTCGAGCGACTCGAGCTGTTCGGTGATCGCGTTCAGCCGCCGCAACGCGCCGCCGTAGTTGTTCTCGTAGTGGCTTTCGATCAGCTTGAGCGAAAGTCCGTTGAGCGTCCAGGGACGGCAGTGGATTTGCTTTAGTTGGTAGCGCATAGATTTCTCCATTGGTCCCCAAAGGGACAGGAGCAGCGCTTGGGACGGGGTTCGTCCGGTGGGGCCGGGTGCCTGCGATAAACCCGTGGAGCGGAAAGTTACGCCCGTCCGCGGTCGGTGTCAACGGATATTTGTACGGTATGTCACATTTATGTGATATACATAACGAATAATGTTGTTCGACTCCCTGGTCCTCAGCCTGCCCGCACGCAATTCCACGATGCGCATGCGCGTCTGGCGCTCGCTCAAGGAGACCGGTTGCGGGGTGCTTCGCGACGGGCTCTACGTATTGCCGGCGGGGTCCACAGGGAGCGCAACCCTGGCCGGCCTCGAATCGGAGATCAGGGCCGCCGGCGGTTTCGCGATGAACGTCGAGCTTAAGGTGCGCACGGCCGCGCAATTCGCCGAAGTGAAGAAACTATTCGACCGGACCGCGGAGTACGGCGCGCTGGTGCAGAAGATCGGCACGGCCAAGGCCGGCCTTGCGCGCCTAGGCGCACGCAAGGCGAAGACGGCGATCGACCGGATCGAGCGTGCCTACGCAAAGCTGGCGGAGATCGATTTCTTCCCGGGTCAGGGCAAGCTCCAGGCGGACGAAGCCCTGGCCGCCCTCAATCGGGCCTTCAAGGACACGTATTCCGGCGGGGAACCGCGTGCGTCGAAAAAGCGGCTGCGGGCGGTAAACGCCTCCCGCTACCAGAAGCGGACGTGGGCGACCCGCAAGGACCTGTGGATCGACCGGATTGCGAGCGCCTGGCTCATCAAGCGGTTCATCGACCGGGACGCCAAATTCGTCTGGCTCGAGCGCCCGCGCGACCGTCCGGCCAGGGCGGTGGGCTTCGATTTCGATGGCGCGGAATTCACGCACGTGGGAAATCGCGTCACGTTCGAGGTCCTGCTCTCGAGCTTCGGCCTCGATCGCGATCCCGGGCTGGCTGCAATCGCCGCCGCGGTGCACTTCCTCGACGTGGGCGGCATCCCGGTGCCCGACGCGAAAGGGCTCGAAACGATTCTCAGGGGAGCCAAGGAGAAGGCGCGCAGCGACGACGCGCTGCTGGCCGATGCCTTGCGCATCCTCGACCTGTTTTATTCGGCTTACTCACAACGCAAGCCTGACTAGGGATTCCCGTCCATGGACACCACGCATTCGAATCTTCCCCTCTCGGTTACGTCCGATGCGCTTGCCGCCCGGATGGGCCGCGCCGGCTCGCCGTTGCTGATCGACGTCCGCAAGGCGCCGGCGTTCGACGGTGCAATCCGCGTAGTGGCCGGCGCGTTGCGGATCGCACCCGACGACATCGGCGCAGCGGCGGCAAAGCTGCCGCGCGATTCCGACATCGTCGTGTACTGCGTCCACGGGCATGAAGTCAGCCAGGGAGCGGCGCGCACGCTAGGGCAGGCGGGTTTCAATGCCGCGTTCCTCGAAGGAGGCATCGGGCACTGGGAAGAGCAGCACTTGCCCACGATGGCGAAACTGCCGGACTGCGGACTGCCGGCAACGCCTCGCACGCCCTCTCGATGGATCACACGTGAGCGCCCGAAGATCGACCGTATTGCGTGTCCCTGGCTGATCCGCCGCTTTTTCGATCCGCTGGCCGAGTTTCTTTACGTGCCGTCGGGAGAAGTGATCGACGCCGGCAAGCGCGGGGGCGCTACGCCGTACGACGTGCCGAACGTGCGGTTTTCGCACCGTGGAAACGACGGCGAATTGTGCAGCTTCGACGCTTTCATCGCCGATTTCGGCCTCAACGACCCAGCCCTGAGCGACCTCGCAAAGATCGTGTGCGGCGCCGATACGGGGAATCCGGACCTCACGCCGCAGTCAGCCGGGCTTCTCGCAATCTCGCTCGGCCTGTCCGTCAATTTTTCAGACGATCACGCCATGCTCGAGCAGGGAATGATCGTGTACGACGCACTGTATGCATGGGCCAAGTCCGCGCGCGCCGAAGTCCACAACGCCAACTTGTTCAAAAAGCCATGAGCGAAAACATCGATACGACGGGACAGCCTGCTGCGGCCCGGCCCACCTACACGCTTTGGCAGCTTGTGATGTACTTCCTGCGCCTGGGTGCGCTGGGATTTGGCGGGCCGGTCGCGCTGGTGGGCTACATGCACCGCGACCTGGTCGACAACCGCAAGTGGATCACCGAAGCCGACTATCGCGAAGGCCTCGCCCTGGCGCAGCTGGCGCCAGGCCCCCTTGCCGCGCAACTCGCCATTTACCTGGGCTACGTGCATTTCCGCATTCCGGGCGCGACGATTGCAGGCGTTGCATTCGTGATCCCGTCTTTCCTGATGGTCGTGGCGCTGGGCTGGGCGTACCAGCGCTTCGGCGGGCTGACCTGGATGCAGGCCGTGTTCTACGGCGTAGGCGCGGCGGTGATAGGCATCATCACCATGAGCGCGTACAAGCTCACGAGCAAGAGTGTGGGGAAAGACAAACTGCTCTGGGCGATCTACCTGGTGCTGGCGGCCGTCACGGTCATTACAGAATCTGAGATTGCATGGCTGTTTCTCGCCGCCGGTGTCCTCGTCTGGATGGTACGCGCGCCCCCGAAGAATCTTTTCAATCGGGGGCCGCTGGTTGCGATTGCGCCCGTGGAGGCTTCGCTCGTCGCTTCATGGCTCGGGTCAACGGACCTGTCGCTTCTCGCCCAGATCGCAATTTTCTTCGCTGAAGCCGGGGCATTCGTTTTCGGCTCGGGCCTCGCCATCGTCCCCTTCCTCCACGGCGGCGTGGTCACGGAGCATCACTGGCTCAACGACAAGCAGTTCGTGGATGCTGTCGCAGTGGCGATGATTACGCCGGGCCCGGTGGTGATCACAGTGGGATTCATTGGTTTCCTCGTGGCAGGGTTCTCCGGCGCCTGCGTTGCCGCGCTTGCCACGTTCCTGCCCTGCTACCTGTTCACCATCATCCCGGCGCCGTACTTCAAGAAATACGGCAAGCTCCCCGGGCTGATCGCGTTCGTCGACGGAGTCACGGCGGCCGCTATCGGGGCGATCACCGGCGCTGTCATCGTGCTCGCCAAGCGTTCGCTGATCGATATCCCGACGGTGGCGCTCGCGCTGGTTACGGTATTGCTGCTGTGGAAATTCAAGAAGCTGCAGGAGCCGGTGATCGTCGCCGGCGCCGCGGTAATCGGATTGATCGCCTATCCGCTCGTAAGGGGGTGAAGACCATGTTGAATGCGGAGGAAAGCCCGTGCGTAATTCGATCGTTTTCTTTGTCTCCTTGCTCGCGCCGCTTGCCGTGAGCGCGCAAACCGAGAATTTCGACAAGGTGCCCGTGGGCGGACTGCCTGCGGGCTGGGAGGCAGGCGTGACCGGGATGGGTTCGCCAAAATGGGCCGTGGCCGCAGATCCGGGGGCCCCGAGCAAGCCGAATGTCCTGATGCAAACCGGTTCGGGCAGCTATCCCTGGGTCGTGAAGAGGGACGTTTCGATCGGCGACGGGTTCGTCGAAACCAAGTTCAAGCCGATTTCCGGCCGGCAGGACCAGGCCGGCGGCATCGTCTGGCGCTGGAAGAACGGGCGCACTTACTACGTCGCGCGGGCCAACGCGAACGAAAACAACGTCTCGCTCTACTACACGACCCTGGGGATCCGGACGACCATCAAGTATGTAGATGCGCCGGTGCCGGCTAACGTCTGGCATACGATCCGCGCCGAATTCGCGGGCCGCAAGATCAGCGTGTTTCTCGACGGCAAGCTTTACATCGAAGCCGAAGACGCTCACATCCCGGAACCGGGGGCGGTCGGGGTCTGGACCAAGGCCGACAGCGTTACGGCTTTCGACGACTTCAGCTACGCGAGCAAGTAAGGTTCCGGGGCACAGGGATGTTTTGGTACCGTAGGGCATCCCAAATTTCATAAGGGTCGAGTCGCAATGCCGGAATCAGCCTTGCAGCGCTGGCTGGGGCGCGTGGTCGACGCGCGTCCCACGGAAGTTCGCGCGCTCCTCTGGTCGTTCGCGTATTTTTTCTGCCTGCTGGCGGGGTACTACGTCCTGCGGCCGCTGCGCGACGAGATGGGCATTGCCGGCGGCGTCAAGAACCTGCAGTGGCTTTTCACCGCGACATTCGTCGTCATGCTGGCGGCGGTGCCGGTGTTCGGCGCGGTGGTGGCGCGCCTGCCGAGGAAGCGCTTCGTGCCGCTGGTGTATCACTTCTTCGTGCTCAATATCGCGGTGTTCTGGCTGCTGCTGACCCTCAACGTCGAAAAGGTGCACGTGGCGCGCGTGTTCTTCGTCTGGATCAGCGTGTTCAACCTGTTCGCGGTGTCGGTATTCTGGTCCTTCATGGCCGACCTATGGGCGAGTGAACAGGGCAAGCGCCTGTTCGGATTCATTGCCGCGGGCGGGTCGGCCGGGGCGCTGCTGGGGCCGACGGTGACAGTGACGCTCGCCGTTCCTCTAGGGCCGGTGAACCTGCTCCTCGTGGCGGCGGTCCTGCTCGAGCTCGCCGTGCTCTGCGCCGCGCGGCTCGAAGCCCCGGCGCCGCAGTCTGCAGCCCCCGGCAAGCTCGCCGAGACCGGCGCGATCGGCGGCGGTTGGCTCGCTGGGCTGGCCATGGTCTTGCGCTCGCCGTACCTTGCCGGCATCGCGCTGTGGGTGGCGCTGTTGTCGCTGGCCGGGACGGTCCTCTATTTCCAGCAGGCCAATATCGTCGCCGCGGCCTCCGACGACCCGGCGGTGCGAACCCGCATCTTTGCAAGCATCGACCTTGCGATCGGGATCGTGACGATCCTTGTGCAGTTCTTCGCCACCGGGCGGCTGATCAAGCGCTTCGGGGTAGGGACCGCTGCTGCAGCGCTGCCGCTTGTGTTTGCGCTCGGGTTCCTCGCTTTGGCATTTACCCCGGCGCTCTTCGTCGTGATCGCATTCCAGGCTGCGCAGCGGGCGACCAACTTCGCGCTCTCCAATCCGGCGCGCGAAGTCCTGTTCACCGTGCTCGGGCGCGAAGAGAAATACAAGGCCAAGAACGTGATCGACATCGTGGTGTTTCGCGGTGCCGATGCGGGCAGCGGGTGGCTTTTTTCAGCGCTGCGAGGCGCGGGCCTGGAGCTGTCGGCCATATCGCTTGCGACCGTGCCGGTTGCGGGATTGTGGTTCCTGCTGGCGCTGGGGCTCGGACGCGGCCAGGAGCGGCGCGCCGCCCGGCCTTGAAATTCCCGGCCGCCGCACGCATCTAAGGAAAATGCTGCGGGAATGCCGCTGGGACGCCTATGACGAACAAGAAACTGCCAACCTATTTCATCTCGCACGGCGGCGGGCCCTGGCCCTACATGGAAGACCGGCGCCGCGAGCTGCATATCCTCGAGGATTCGCTCAAGGACATCCCGCGCCAGATCGGCGGCGTGCCGAAAGCGGTGCTGATGATTTCGGGCCACTGGGAGGCGCGCGAGTTCAGCGTCATGGCGAGCCCGAAGCCGCCCATGGTCTACGACTACTCCGGTTTTCCCGAGCACACCTACCACGTCAAATACGACGCTCCCGGCTCCCCCGGGCTCGCGGCGCGTGTGCGCGACCTCGTGGTCGCGGCAGGCATGCAGGCGAGGCTGGACCCGCAGCAGGGGTTCGATCACGGCACTTTCACGCCGCTGGTGGTCATGTACCCCGAAGCCGATGTCCCGGTGGTGCAGGTGTCGCTCAAGTCGGGCTACGACCCCGCCGAGCACCTTAAGCTCGGCCGCGCGCTTGCGCCCCTGCGCGAGGAGGGCGTGCTGATCGTAGGCAGCGGCTTGAGCTACCACAACCTGCGCCAGTTCGGTCCCGGCGCGAAGCAGACGTCAAAGCCGTTCGATGACTGGCTGCAGGCCACCCTCGTAGGCTCGAACCCTGCCGAACGTGTGGATCGCCTGTTGCATTGGGATGCGGCGCCCGCCGCGCGCCAGGCCCACCCGCAGGAGGACCACCTGATTCCGTTGATGGTCGCGGTAGGTGCAGCCGAGAACGAAAAAGCCGCCGTGGTGTACCACGAGGAGAACCTGTTCGGCGGCGTGACGGCTTCGAGCTTCCGCTTCGGGGAAGCCGAGAATCCTTAAGATTTAGTTATAAAGGATGGCTACTGGAGCCATTATTCAGCCTTTTTTGTACCGATACCGGTACATTTACCATGCCGCGTCGAGCAATTCCCTGATGACGTGCGCGCCGTCGATTTTGCGCGGGTTGGTGTGGATCCAGCGGTCGTGCATCGATTCCTCGGCGATGCGGTCGAGCATTCCCGCGTCGACCTTCACCTCGCGTAACGTCCGCGGCAGCCCGAGCTCCGCAATCAGCGCTGCAAGCACATCCGCGGCCGGCTCGCCGGGATGCCCGAGCGCCTCGCTCACCAGCTTCTGGCGCTCCGCATTCGCCGGCAGGTTGAAGCGCATCACGTGCGGCAGCATGACGCACGATGTGTAGCCGTGCGGCACGCCCGCCGTGCCTCCAAGCACGTGGCCGATGCCGTGGCTGGCGCCTTTTTCGACCCCTGCGCTGCTGCCGACGATCGACATCCACGAGCCGAGCTGGCAATCCAGGCGCGCTTCCATGCTGGAGGGATCGCGCTTCACCGCGCGCAGTCCGCGGCCGAGCAGGCGCAGTGCATGGAACGACGTTCCGTCAGAGAACGGCTTGCTGCTCGACGAGCACAAGTCCTCGACCGCGTGGTCGACCGCGCGGATGCCGGTCGAGAGCCACAGCCATTCGGGCGTGTGGACCGTGACCGCGGGATCGAGGATGACTGTGCGCGGGGCGGCCTTGGGCTGGGCGAAGACTTCCTTCACCCTGCGCACGGTATCCGTACATCCCGCGATTGCGGAAAACTCGCCCGCCGAGAGCGTGGTCGGAATGATCACCGAGTCCAGCGGCGGCGGGTTGTAGGCCGGTCGCACCGATTTGCCGTCGGCGCCGATCTTTACGCTCAAGCGATCCAGCTGGGCCGGCTCGGTGATTTCGTTGCCAAGGCAAATGCCGACCATCTTGGCTGCATCGGTGACCGAGCCGCCGCCAATGGTGAGCAGCATATCCGCGCCCGCCGCGCGTGCCGAATTCGCTGCGGCGACGACGTCGATCCGCGGCGTGTGCGCGCCGATTCTCGCGCAAAGGCCGGCGAAGCGCGTGCCAAGCACTTTCTCGACGCGTCGCACGACATCCGTGGTGCGTTCCAGCGTGCCGCTGGCGAGCACGAACACTTTTCGGGCGCCGGCGTGTTCGAGCTCGCGCGCGAGTGCTTCCTCGAAAGCCGTGCCGTAGGAAATGCGGGCTGTGGCGGGGTAGCTGTAGAGGCCGGTCTGCATGCCTCAAGTGTAGCTGTCGGGACCGGCTGACGGTGGCGGCGCTGAGGCCCGGCGTAAGTCGATTCTTACGTGGTTTACGGCCGGCGTCCGACTTCGGGCGCCCGGCCGGCCTGCGACTATTAAGGCGAGTGCTTAAGCTGAAGCCCCCGGGTTGACGGGTGCAAGCCCGTTTAGCTGCGAGGACTCAAAGGACACGGGTAAAACCGTGTCCTTTTTATTTCAGGCGGCCTGCAGAGCGTTTTGCGGCAGTGGCTGGCCTTCGGTGCGCGGTTAACGGCCTTCGAACTTCGGTTTGCGCTTTTCGTTAAAGGCAAGCACGGCCTCGTGCTGGTCCTTGGTGTGCTGGACGAGCGCCTGCATGGACGAGGCCATCTCCAGGGCGATCGGCAGGCTCACCTGCTGCGAATCGCGCAGCAGGCGTTTGGTCAGCCGCAGCGAATGCACGGGCTGCGCGGCGATCTTTCCGGCCAGGGCGCGGGCGGCGTCCATGAGCTTGTCGTCGTCCACGACTTTAGAGACCAGCCCGATCCTTGCGGCTTCCTCGGCATCGAGGAACTCGCCGGTGAAAGTCATCTCGTAGGCCTTCGACATCCCGACCGCCTTGGGCAGGAACCACGCGCCGCCATCTCCGGAGACGAGCCCCACGCGCAGGAAGCTCTCTGCAAATTTCGCGCTGCGGCCCGCGATGCGGATGTCGCACATGGTGGCGAGGTCGCAGCCCGCGCCGACCGCGGCGCCGTTGACCGCCGCAATCGACGGGGCTTCGAGGCCGTACAGCGCCATCGGGATTCGCTGGATGCCCTGGTGGTAGCCGCGCCGGATCTCGGCGGGGCTGCCGGCGAACAGCCCGGCGCGCTCCTTCATGTTCTTGACGTTGCCGCCCGACGAAAAGCCGTCCCCGGCGCCGGTCAGGATCACGCAGCCCACCGTAAGGTCGGCGTTGATGCGGGCAACGTGCTCAACCAGGGAGTCCACGATGGCCGCGGAGATCGCATTGCGCGTGTCCGGCTCGTTAAGGGTCAGGGTGACGACGCCGCCGTCCTGTTCATAGAGCACCGCATCGTTCATGGTTTGCGTTTCCTCGTGGTGGGGCATCGCGGAATGTTACTTTTCCGCGCCCGGCTTGTCTCGGCTATATTGGCAATCCTCAGGAGGAGGCCATGCACGAATTCAGGTTCGAGCCGGTGCAACTGCCGCCGGCGGCGGGCGAATTGCGCAAGCAGGTGCGCACGCTCATCGCGCAGGAAGTCGCGGCCGGGACGTTTACCCCCAGCCGCCATTCATGGAATTCTTTTGACGCCACCTTCAGCCGCAAGTGCGGCGAGCACGGCTTCATCGGCATGCTGTGGCCGAAGAAATACGGCGGCCACGAACGCACGGCGCTCGAAAGGTATGTGGTCACCGAAGAGATGCTCGCCGGCGGGGCGCCGGTGGGCGGCCACTGGGTCGCCGACCGGCAGAGCGGCAACCAGATCCTCAGGAACGGCAGCGAGCGTGCGAAGGCAGAGATCCTGCACCAGATAGCGGCTGGCACGTGTTTTTTCGCTATCGGCATGAGCGAGCCGGATTCCGGATCCGACCTCGCCGCGGTGCGCACCAAAGCCATCAAGGCCGAAGTCGGATGGAAGATCAGCGGAACCAAGGTCTGGACGAGCAGCGCGCACCGGGCCCATTACCTCATCGCGCTGGTGCGCACCGCGCCTAAGGAAGAGGACCGCCACGCGGGGCTCACGCAGTTCATCGTCGACCTTGCCAGGCCCGGGGTCAGCGTGCGTCCGATCTACAACCTCTATGGCGGCCACGATTTCAACGAGGTGGTGTTCGACGAGTACTTCGTCCCCGACGACATGGTCATGGGCGGCGTGGGCATGGGATGGAAAATGGTGACCAGCGAGCTCGCGTTCGAGCGCTCGGGCCCGGACCGCTTTCTCAGCACCTACCGGCTGCTCGTCGAATCGATCCGCAACATCGGGCCGGCCCCGGACGACCGCGCCGCCAACGAGATTGGCCGGTTCGTTGCGCACCTGGCCACGCTGCGGCGAATGTCTTCCTCGGTTGCCGGCATGCTGCAGCAAGGCGCGCAGCCCAACGTGGAGGCGGCCCTGGTCAAGGACATAGGCACGACGTTCGAGCGCGAGATCCCGGAAGTCTTCCGTCACCTCATCCCGAACGAGCCGACGCTTGCGCGCGGCGACAGCTACCCGGAGCTGCTGGGCATGACGATGCTGCGCGCACCTGGCTTCACGATCCGCGGCGGCACGCGGGAAATCCTGCGCGGGATCATCGCCCGCGGGCTGGGGTTGCGATGAGCGCGGATCAGAGCGTACGCGACGATCTCCTCAAGACGGTCGACCGCGTATTCGACGAACACTGCGGCAAGGCGGTGCGCGAATCCGCCGAGGCGGGCGAGTGGCCGGCCGGATTGTGGGCCGCGCTCGAGGAGGTCGGCCTTGCGCGCGCGGCGCTGCCCGAGAGCGCGGGCGGTTCCGGGCTGACATTCGACGACGCAATGCTTGTGCTCAGGCGCTGCGCCTATCACGCCGCGCCGGTGCCGCTGGCCGAGACGATGCTCGCAGGCCGCTTGCTTGTCGCCGCGGGCCTCGAAGTACCCGAAGGCGCGCTGACAGTCGCGCCTGTGCGCGTAGCCGAAGGCCTCAAGATCGCCGCAGGCAAGGTCTCCGGCTCCGCTGAGCGCATGCCCTGGGGCAACCACTGCACCCACGCAGTGGTCGCGGCCGAACGCGAGGGCACGCAAATGATCGCCCTGGTCGCGACGGCGGGAGCGGCCGGTGCGGTGGAGAAGAACCTTGCTGGCGAGCCGCGCGTGCGCATGCGGTTCGACGCGGTTGCGCCCATTGCAATGGCGCCTCTCGCGAATGCGGCGTCGCGCCTTGCGAGCGAAGGCGCGCTCTACCGCAGCGTACAAATGGCCGGCGCGCTCGAGCGCACGCTCGAATACGCGTTGCTGTACGCCAACGAGCGCGTGCAGTTCGGCCGCCCGATAGGCAAATTCCAGGCGATCCAGCACATGCTGGCGGTGCTGGCCGGGCACGCCGCGGCATCGAGCGCCGCGGCCGACGCGGCCGTTGAAGCCTCGCGGGAGGCTCCCGACGAGTTTATGGTGGCCGTCGCTAAGGCGCGCACCGGCGAAGCGGCGGGCAAGGGCGCCGAAATCGCACACCAGGTGCATGGCGCAATGGGCTACACGCGCGAGCACAACCTGCACTATGTGACGCGCCGCCTGTGGTCGTGGCGCGACGAGTTCGGCAACGAGACGCACTGGCAGACCCGCCTGGGCCGGATGGTCGCGGCGCAAGGGGCCGACTCGCTTTGGCCTATGCTGACCGGGGAGTGACGGCGTGCAGGTGGCAGGCCACGAGGCTGCCCGACGCGGCCTGGCCCAGCACAGGCGCCTCCGACCGGCAGCGCTCCATGACGTAGGGACAGCGGGTATGGAAGGCGCAGCCGGGCGGCGGATTGACCGGGCTCGGGACGTCCCCCTGCAGGACGCGCTTGTTGCGTTTCGTCTTCGGGTCCGGGATCGGGACGGCCGCGAGGAGCGCCTCCGTGTAGGGATGCAAGGGATCGCGGAACAGCGTCTCCTTGTCGGCGTATTCCACGATGCGGCCCAGGTACATCACGGCAATGTGGTGGCTGATGTGCTCGACCACGGCGAGGTCGTGCGCGATAAACAGGTACGACAGGCGCTTTTCCCTTTGCAGGTCGACCATGAGGTTGATCACCTGCGCCTGGATCGACACGTCGAGGGCCGAGACCGGCTCGTCACACACGATCAGCCGCGGATTCAGCGCAAGCGCGCGCGCGATGCAGATGCGCTGGCGCTGGCCTCCGGAAAACTCGTGCGGAAAGGCGCGCATCTGGTCTGCGCGCAAGCCCACCTGGCCAAACAGGACGGCGACCCGCTCATTTAGGTCCTTGCCCTTGGCGATGCCGTGCACCATCAAGGGCTCGCCGACGATGTCGCCGGCCGACATGCGCGGGTTCAGGGAGGCGAACGGGTCCTGGAAAACGATCTGCATTTCGCGCCGGTGCGCCCGCAGCTCGGCCTTGCCCAGCCGGGTGATGTCGTGCCCGCGCAAAGCGATCGTGCCCGCAGTGGGTTCCACCAGGCGCATCACGACCCGCGCAACGGTCGACTTGCCGCAGCCGCTCTCGCCGACCAGGCCCAGGGTCTGGCCTTCGCCGATCGAGAAGCTCACGCCGTCCACGGCGTAGACCTGGCCGACCGTGCGTCGGAAGATGCCTTTTTTCAGCGGGAAGTGCTTCTTCAGGCCGCGGACTTCGAGCACGGGTGCCTGGGCTTCAACGAGTATCTGCGCTTCACTCATGGCCCGCGCCCATCAGCCGGTCCGAATGCCAGCAGGCTGCGCCATGACCGGGGCGCTTTTCCTCGTACGGCGGGTACGTCGAGTGGCACCGAGCATCGGCCAGCGGGCAGCGCGGCGCGAAGATGCAGCCCTGCGGCAGGTTGGTAAGCGCGGGAACCGCGCCGGGGATCTCGGTCAACCGCCCGCCTGCCGCCATGGGCTTGCCGCGCATCGAGGGCAGACGCGGAATCGAAGCCATGAGGCCCTGCGTATACGGGTGCAAAGGCTCGGCGAACAGCGTCTCGACATCGGCTTCTTCGACCTTGCGGCCGGCATACATGACGACGACGCGCTGGGCGGTCTCCGCGACGATGCCCAGGTCGTGCGTGATCAGGATCAGGGCGGTGCCGGTCTCTCTCTGCAGCTCGACGATGAGCTCGAGGATCTGCGCCTGGATCGTGACATCCAGCGCGGTCGTGGGCTCATCGGCGATAAGCACCTTGGGATTGCAGGCGAGCGCCATGGCGATCATCGCGCGCTGGCGCATTCCGCCGGAGAGCTGGTGCGGGTATTCGGCGGCCCGCTGCTCCGGCTCCGGGATGCGCACCCGGCGCAGCATCTCCACCGCCTTGGCGCGCACGGCCGATTCCGGCAGGTCCTGGTGCAGGCGGATCGCTTCGCCGATCTGCTCGCCTATCGAGAGCACCGGGTTCAAGGAGGTCATCGGCTCCTGGAAGATCATCGAAAGCTCGTTGCCGCGCACGTTGCGCATCGCGTCCTCGTCAAGCTTCAGGAGGTCGCGGCCATCGAGCGTGACGCTGCCGCCGACGATGCGCCCGGGCGGGTCGGGCACCAGCCGCATGATCGACAGCGCCGCCATGCTTTTGCCGCAGCCTGATTCGCCGACCACCGCGAGCGTCTCGCCGCGCGCAAGGGAAAATGACACTCCGTCCACTGCCTTGAGCACGCCGGCGCGCGTGAAGAAAAACGTCTGCAGTCCCGCGACTTCTAGGACGGCGGCTCCTGAGCCTCGCGTCAACTGCGCTGCCTCGGGTCGAGCAGGTCGCGCAGGGCGTCGCCCAGCAGGTTGGTGCCGAACACCACCAGGCTGATTGCCAGGCCCGGGAAGATCACCAGCCACGGCGCCGTGCGCACGTATTCCGCCGCCGATTCGGAAAGCATGCGTCCCCAGGAGGGAAAAGGTTCCGGGATGCCCAGGCCGAGGAAAGACAGCGCGGCCTCGGTGAGGATGGCCGAGCCGAACTGCGCGGTCGCCAGCACGATCAGCGGCGCCAGCGTGTTCGGCAGCACGTGGCGCACGGCGATGCGCAGGTCGCTCATTCCCGTCGCGCGGGCCGCCTCGACAAAGGGCAGCTCGCGCAGCGCAAGCGTATTGGCGCGGATCACGCGCGCCACGGTAGGGATCAGCGGGATGGCGATCGCGACGATCGTGTTCTGGATCGAAGGTCCAAGCGCCGCGGCCATCACCAGCGCGAGCACGAGGAGCGGTAGAGCCTGCAGGATGTCGATCAGCCGCTGGACCAGCAGGTCGACCCAGCCGGAGAGGTACCCCGACAGCAGCCCCAGCACTACGCCGAAGAGGCATCCGAGCGCGGTCGACCCGATACCCACCGCGAGCGAGATGCGGGCCCCGTGCAGGACGCGGCTGTAGACGTCGCGGCCGAAGTTGTCGGCGCCCATCCAGTGCGCCGCGCCCGGCGGCGCGAGCGAATGGGCCGCGTTGGTCGCCAACGGATCGTAGGGCGCGATGCCGCCGGCGAATATTGCCGCGAACACGAAGATCGCCATGATTGCGCCGCCGATCGCACCCAGCGGATAGCGGCGCGCGAGGAAACGCAGCCCACTCCAGCGTCCCTCCACGTTGGCGCCGGCCCGCGCAAGCTCGGCATCGAAATTGGCGATCTCCATGCCTAGTCCGAATACCTGATGCGCGGATCGAGCGCGGTGTACGTCATGTCGACGAGGAAATTCGCGAGCACCACGATGAGCGCCACGAACATCACCAGGTTCTGCACGATCGGGTAGTCGCGCCAGCGGATCGCCTCGACCAGGAAGCGCGCCACACCGGGGATGTTGAACACGGTCTCGGTGACGATCAGGCCGCCGATCAGGAACGCCGCCTCGATGCCGATTATGGTGATCACCGGCAGCACTGCGTTACGCAACGCGTGATGGTAGTTCACCGACCTCTCGGTGGCGCCTTTCGAGCGCGCGGTGCGGATGAAGTCCTGGCGCAGGACTTCGAGCATGGACGAACGCGTGAGGCGCATGATCAGCGCCGAACTGCGAAACCCCACCGCCGCGGCCGGAACGCTGTACATGATCAGCGAGTCGAGGAAGCTTTTCGGCGCGGCACTGTAGATGGGCAGGCTGCCGGTGAATGCCGCAAAGGCCATCAGGATCAACAGGCCGAGCCAGAAGGCTGGCATGGACAACCCTGTCAGGCTGAGCACGCGCAGTGCGTAGTCGAGGCCGGTGTTCTGCTTCACCGCGCTGATCACGCCGAGCGGCACGCCGAACAGGATCGAGAACAGCAACGCCAAGCCGGCCAGCCGCGCGGTGATCGGGATGCGCGGGAGGATCTCGTCAAGCGCCGGCTTCTCGGACACGTAGGAGTAGCCGAGGTCGCCTTTGGCGAGGTTGCCGATCCACACCGCATATTGCAGCGGGATCGGTTTGTCCAGGCCGAGGGCCGCCTCGAGCTCCTTTTTCTCTGCCGGATTCACGAAACCCGCGGCGTCGGCCAGGATGTCGACGATGTTGCCCGGCACGATCCGCAGCAGCACGAAGATGATCACCGAGATGCCGAACAGGGTCAGCAGCATCAGAAGGAATCTGCGCACCAGGTAGGTGGTCAAGCCTGCCCCGTGGTCATTTGCGCCAGCTCCGCACCACCTGTGCCCCCGACGCTACTTGTCGAGCCAGACGTCTTCGTAGCGGTAGCCGTTGTACGAACTGTTGACCATCACGGTGACCCCCTTCACGTAAGGCTGCCAGCAGGTGGCCTGCCTTGCATGCATGATGATCGGGCGAGCGACGTCTTCCTGCAGCTTCTTGTCGATTTCCCAGACCAGTTTCCTGCGCTTTTCGAAATTCGGTTCCATGGACTGCTGGTCGAACAACTTTTGCAGGTCCTTGTTGCAATAGTCGGTGTAGTTCCGCTCCGAGCCGCAGGCATAGTTCTCGTAGAAATTCTGGTCCGGGTCGTCCACTGCGCTACCGGTCAGGTTCAGGCCGACCGTGTAGTCCTTGCGCGCGACCTTGGAGAACCAGTTGGCTGTCTCGACGATGTCGAGTTCGGCGTCGATGAAGATTTCCTTCAACTGGTCGATCAGGATGACCGCCGGGTCGCGGTAGACCGGGATGTTGCGCGTCGAGACCTTGATCCTGAGGCGTTTGTCGGGACCGTAGCCGGCCTTCTGCATGAGCTTTCTTGCCTCGTCGCGGTTGGCCTTGACGTCCGGGCCGTAGCCGGGGATGGTCTTCTGGATGTCGGCCGGCATGCCCCAGACGCCTTCCGGCGGCGGCAACATCGAGGCGCCGACGTTGGACTGCCCCTCGGAAAGGATCTGGATGAAGGCCTTGCGGTCGAGCGTCATCGCCATGGCCTTGCGAAGGTCCGCATTGTTGAACGGCGGCGCATCGCGGTTGACGATGAGGTTGGTGCTGACGTTGGTCGGGGCGACCACGCAGACTGCCTTGGGTGCCTGGCTCCTGACGTCCTTGAGCAGCGGGATCGACACCTCGGTCGGGAAAGTGATATCGAACTTGCCCGACGTAAAGGCGAGGATCGCGGTCGAGCGGTTCGGGATGATGGTGTACTCGATGGCATCAAGATACGGGCGGCCCTTATTCCAGTAGTCGGGGTTACGCACCACCTTGATCGACTCATTGGTCTTGAACTCGACGAACTTGAACGGGCCGGTGCCCACCGGCTTGGTGCGCATGTCGGCCGGCGATACGTGGCACGGATAGACCGGGGTGTAACCCGAGGCGAGCAGCGCCAGCAGCGCCGGCTGCGCGCGCTTGAGCGTGAACACCGCCTCGAAGTCGCCGTTGGCGGTCACCGACACGACGTTGTCGTACCAGCTCTTGCGCGGGTTCTTCCTGAACTTGGCGCCCGACTTGCCCATCAGCATGTCGAACGTGCACTGCACGTCCTTCGCGGTGAACGGCTTGCCGTCGTGCCACTTGACGCCCTCGCGCAGCTTGAACGTGAGCTTGGTATGGTCGGGATTCCAGGCCCAGCTCGAAGCGAGGTCCGGCACGATCGAGTCCATGCTGTTCTGCGCGACGTCCTGCTTGTACATCACGAGGTTGTTGAACACGCCCATGAATGGCGTCACGGTCGAAAAGGTCGCTTCCTCGTGTATCGATGCGCTCGCCGGGCTGTCCCGGTGGTACATCTTCAGGATGCCGCCCTGCTTCTGGGCGTGAGCCGCATCACAAGCGATTGTTGCGAGCAGCACCAGGGCCGCTTTCCGGTAGGTCATGTCCATTGCGCGCTTGCCTCCTGTCTAGTTATCTGAGCCCGTCTGCGCGGGTCGTAGCAGTGTAATCTTCGGCCATATCGAGTCAAGCCAGCGATCCGGACGCGAAGAATGCAGCCAGCCGAGCCACGACCGACCGAACCCGCTCCCGAAGCCGCCACCGGGCCGCTGGCGGGGGTCCGCATCCTCGACCTGACCTCGGTCGTGCTCGGGCCGCTCGCCACCCAGATCCTCGGCGACTATGGCGCGGACGTGATCAAGGTCGAAACCCCCGAGGGCGACCTGATGCGCGCCAACGGCGTGAGCCTGCATCCGGGCATGAGCTCGGTGTTCCTCGCGATCAACCGCAACAAGCGCTCGATTGCCATCGACCTCAAGGCGCCCGAGGGCAAGGATGTCCTGCGGCGACTGATCGCAAAGGCCGATGTGCTGGTCCACAACATGCGTGTCTCGGCGATCGAGAAGCTGGGATTCGGCTACGGCGCCGTCGCGGCGATCCGTCCCGATATCGTTTACTGCGCGGCGACGGGGTTTGGCCAGGACGGCCCCGACCGCGACAAGCCGGCTTTCGACGACGTGATCCAGGCGGCTTGCGGCCTGGCGAGCCTGAACAGCGCCGGGCGCGATGCGCCGGACTATGTGCGCAGCCTCGTCGCCGACAAGACCACCGGCATGGCGCTGGTGAATGCCGTGCTTGCGGCGCTGTTCCACCACGAGCGCACGGGCGAGGGACAGTACGTCGAAGTGCCGATGCTCGAAACCATGGTGGCTTTCATGCTCGCCGAGCACCTCGGCGGGCTGACTTTCGATCCGGCGCCAGCGGGCGCGGGCTATGCACGTCTGCTCGACGGCGGGCGCAAGCCCGCGCCGACGTTGGACGGGCACATCGCCATGCTGCCGTATACCGGCGAGCATTGGCGCGACTTCTTCACGGCCGGCGGACGCGAGGACCTTGCGGAGAAATACGGCCTCGCCGACCGCCAGGCGCGCAACAAGCACATTGTCTCGATGTACGCCGACATGACGGCGCTCACGCGCACGCGCTCGACCGCGGAATGGATGCGCATCTGCGCAGAACTCGACATCCCGGCAACGCCGATCTATTCGCTCGACGAGCTGCCCGAGCATCCGCACCTGAAGGCAGTGGGGCTGTTCGAGGCGGCCGAGCATCCGGGCGAAGGCCCGATCCGTTACGTCAGGCCGACCACCAGGTTTTCCGCCACGCCCGCTTCGGTGAGGCGGCAGGCACCGCAGCTCGGCCTGCACACTGACGAGATCCTCGCCGAGGCAGGCTTTGCGCAAGCCGAAATCGCCTCGCTTGCCGCAAACGGGATCGTCATCCGGGGAGAGCCGCGATGAACGAAACCCTGCGCGAGTTCTGGCGGCCCGAGACCCCGTACCTGATCGGCTCGGTCCTGTTCCTGGTAATCGTCCTCGCCCGGTTGCGGCCCCTGGAGCGGGCGTCGTACTACAACACACTTGCCCTGTTCGTCTTCGGAATGGCCGGACAGTTCGCCAGCGCGTCGGCGCAGGCGATGGACTACCCGCGCGCAGCCGAAGTGCTGTTTGCGGTGTTCGTGGTGGTGACTTCGGTCGCCGTGGTGCGCCTCGGCGGCTTTGCGGTCTTCCGCCTGCTGCTGCCGCTGGTGCGCCTTCGCACGCCCCGCATCGTCGAGGACCTGGTCATCTCAGGTGCCTATGTCGTGCTGGCGCTCTTCCACCTGCGCGGCTTCGGGCTGGACCTCGGCGGCATCCTGGCGACTTCGGCCGTGGTCACCGCGGTGCTTGCCTTCGCCATGCAGGACACGCTGGGCAACGTCCTTGGCGGCCTCGCACTGCAGCTCGACAACTCGATCTGCGTTGGCGACTGGATCAAGGTCGACGAAGTGGTCGGCCGCGTGGCCGACATCCGCTGGCGCTTCACCTCGATCGAGACGCGCAACTGGGAAACCGTCGTCATCCCGAACAGCGTGCTCATGAAAGGCAAGTTCCAGGTGCTGGGCAAGCGCGAGGGCGCGCCGGTGCAATGGCGGCGCTGGATTTATTTCCACGTCGACCCGGGTGTGCCCCCGGCGCGCGTGATCGCCGCGGCGGAGTCCGCCATCCGCGAGGCCGAGATAGCCGACGTCGCCCAGATTCCGCAGCCCGGTTGCGTCCTGCTCGGCTTCGAGGACGGAAACCTGCGCTTTGCCCTGCGCTACTTCCTTACCAACCTGGCCGACGACGATCCCACGGATTCGCGCGTGCGGGTGCACCTCTTTACGGCTTTCCAGCGAATCGGGATCCGGATTTCCGAGCCGCAGCAGACCGTGCACCTGGTCGAGGAAGACGAAGCGCACGCCGAGGCCGTGAGGAAGCGTGACATGCAGCGCCGCCTTGCGGCTGTGCAGGGCGTCGACCTGTTCTCGAGCTTGTCGGAAGAAGAGCGCGCAGCCGTGGTGGAGCGCCTGCAGTACGCGCCTTTCGCGCGGGGTGACGTGATCACCCGCCAGGGCAAGACTTCGCACTGGCTCTACCTCATCGCGTCGGGCGAGGCGGAGATCGTGCACGAGCAGCCGGACGGCAGCCGCGTGCGTGTGGGAACGGTGAGGGCCGGCGGATTCTTCGGCGAGATGGGCCTGCTCACCGGCGAGCCGCGCACGGCGACGGTGATCGCCACTGCCGACGTGGAGTGCTACCGCCTGGACAAGGCCTCGTTCCAGGGCCTGCTGACCACGCGCCCGCAGCTGGCCGAGGACATCAGCCGCATCGTTGCCGAGCGCAAGCACGACAACGAGCTGACCAACGCCGCGAACGCCGCCGCGGCGCTGCATGGCAACCGCAAGGACCTGCTGGCGCGAATCCGCGCCTTCTTCGGCCTGGGGGCCTGATTCTTAAACTTTAAATAACGTAGATCAAGTATTGGTGCGTATAAGACGCCAGTTTACTTTCCTTAATCGGCAAAACCTTCCTATTCGACCTTGCCGATCTTCTGGATCACGGCGGTGAGGCGCTTGGCATCCGCATCGAGGTAGGCCTGGAAGTCTTCGGCGTCCTTGTACACGATCGGCGCGCGGAG
>JBBQNG010000003.1:0-45930 GCA_038329645.1 Burkholderiales bacterium | reverse complement strand
GCCGTAGCCCGTGGCGCCGGCGTGGATCACGGCCTTGACCTGGAAGTTCTGCTCGCGCGCCTGGCGCCAGAAGAGGATCGCGTCCTGGTCGCGGGCGATGTGATGCAGGATGTCCGGGTTCGCCGCCTTGAGCTTGAGGATGACCGGCGTGAGGTCGTTGGTGGTGAAGGTGTAGTACTCGGGGCCGACTTCCTGCATGCCGAACTCTTTCTTGGCGCGCTCGCGTGCCGCTTCGGTCACGCTCTGGCCGTAGGAAGAGTCCTCGGCAAGGAAGGCGATCTTGAGCTCGCTGGGCTTCTTGCCCAGCTTGGCCGCGAGGTACTTGGCCATGAACTCGATGTTGTACCAGCCGAATCCGGCGCCATCGATCTCGGTGCGGAAGGCGGTCTTGAGGCCGCGCTTGGAGAAGCGCGGATCGACGCAGGAGGTTTCCCAATAGATGACATTCTGGCGCGCGGCTGCCTCGGACGCGGCGCCGCACAGGATCGACGAGAAGGTGCCGGTGATGATCTTGACGCCCTCGCGCGTGGCGAGACGCGCGGCCTCGGAGGCCGCCGCGGTCGGGTCGGTGGCATCGCCCGTGACAAGCACCAGCTTCTTGCCCATCACCCCGCCGAATTTAGTGTTGATGAGGTCGCGCATGACCTCGTAGCCTTCGAGGTGCAGCTTGCCCTGCGTGGCGAGGTTGCCGGTGAGCGGCTCGAGGACGCCGAGCTTGTATTCGCCCTGCAGCGCCTGCGCGACAGCGGGGCCTGTGAGCAGTGAAGCGGCGGTTGCAAATACCGTGGCGATAACTACGGCGGCCGAGTGCAGTTTTCTCATGGCTTTCCCCCGGGGATGTGCTGCGAGTTCGCCGTTTCAAGCCGGATGGATGACTCGGCGTTATGTCGGCGAGAATACCGGCTTATGCGGGACCGGGCAACGCCGGGCCTGTCAAAATACGCTTCGCAGCCCGTTCCCCGACAACCTACCGACCTCCAAGGCCCATGATCCGCATCCCAGGCAACCGATCCCTGCATTCGCCCGGCCCCACTCACGTGCCGGCCGAAGTGCTCAACGCAATGCATCGCCAGCCGCTCGACCACGGCGACCCGCGCCTGGGCGAGACGATCGATGCGATCGACGCGGGCCTCAAGCGGATCCTGCATACCAGGGAAGGCGAGGTGTTCATGTTCGCCTCCAACGGCCACGGCGCATGGGAGGCGACGATCGAGAACCTGATCGCGCCCGGGCAGGCTGTGCTCGTGCCGGGGACGGGGCATTTCTCCGAATCGTGGGCGGCGCAGGCCGAGGCCTCCGGCCGCAAGGTGGTGCGCACGCCTTTCCGCGAGGGCTACCCAGCGGACCCGAACGACGTGGAAAAGGCGCTGCGCGCCGATACCAAGCGGGAGATCGTGGCGGTGTTCGCCGTGCACACCGACACCGCGAGCAGCAGCACCAATGACCTGCGCGCCATGCGATCGGCGATCGACGCGGCCGGGCACCCGGCGCTTTTCGTGGTCGACGTGGTGGCTTCACTCGCCGCGGCGCCGTTCGAGATGGATGCACTGGGCGTCAACGTGGCCGTGGGCGCCTCGCAGAAGGGCCTCATGTCGCCGCCCGGGCTGGGGTTCGTCGCGGTCGACCGGCGGGGGAGGGAGATTGCCGCAGCCAACCCGTCGCCGCGTTACTACTGGGACTGGAAGCGGCGCCAGGCGTCCTTCAGCTACAACAAGTTCTGCGGCACGCCGCCGCAGAACCTGCTGTTCGGCGTGGAGGCGGCGATCGAGCTTCTGTTCCGCGAAGGTATGGAGAACGTGATTGCACGCCACGCGTTACTCGCGCGCGCAGTGCACGCGGCGGTCGGATGCTGGAGCCGCGAGGGGGTGGTGCGGTTCCATTGCCGCGTGCCCGAAGCGCGCTCGGTCTCGGTCACGACCATCGAGGTGGGCGCGGGCCACGACCCGGAAGCCATGCGCACGGTGGCGCGGGAGCGATTCCAGGTCGCAGTGGCAGGCGGACTGGGCGCGCAGGCAGGACGCGCGTTCCGCATCGGCCACCTGGGCGACTTGAATCCACCCATGATCCTCGGTGCGCTGGCCGGGGTCGAAGCGGCGATGATTGTGCAGGGCATCCCGTTCGGGCGCGATGGCGTGCAGCAGGCGGTGGCTTGTTTGGCCGACGGCTAGACCCGCCGCGGCTACTCGTCGGTTCACGGAGTGGCCGGAGTTACTGTGCAAGCGAAAATGCCGGCCCGGTGACCCGGGCCGGCATTTTTTTGGTTCGAAGAGTCGATCAGATCCCGGTCGATTGCGGTGCCACCGGCAACGGCACCCCCCCCGGGCCAGCCTTGTAAGTCTGCGGCGAGACCGGCGCCTGCTGCCCGACGCCGGGCTTTGTAAAGTCGCACACGCCGCTCGAGAACACCGTGTTCAGGCGGGTCTGCTGCCCGGCGGTAAAGATGATGCCGGTGTAGTCACTGAAGACCAGCGGCTTCAGCTGGCACTTCAGGATGTTCTCGACCTGTGGCCCACCTGCAACCTGATGCGGCGACGTGAATACCGCGAGCTTGACATCCGCATCGCAAACCGCCTTGTCAAACACCTTGGTCGAGAACGTGGCGTCGCCCGTCAGAAAGCAGAAATCGACCGCTGCCGCCGGCTTTGCTGCGACCACCTGTGCCTGCGTGCGCTCGGCGTTGATCGAAGCTTTGGGCGCGCTAGTCAGCAGGCTCGACAGCCACGTGTCCATCGTCAGGAACGAAAACGTCGTTACGGCCGCGATCTGCGCCGCGGTCCCAGGCAGCAGTCCGGTCCCGTAGCGCCAGATCACCTGGTTCGCACTGCTGCCGGCATCGGCATCGAGACGCCCGCGCTCGGCAAAGCTGCGCCAGTTGTAGTGAATGATCGTCCCCGTGGGGCCTTCGTCGTAGCCGCGCGAATCGATGATGGGCAGCTTGGCGAGATTCTTGCCGCTGGCCACTATGCCGCTCTTGTAGGCGATGTCGAGCGCCGCAAGGTCGGCGCTCGAGCGCGCTGCGGTTGCGTTCGAATCGACGTCGACGCCGCCGATCTGCTCGTTGAGCGTGACGAACTCTTCGGGCGTGATCGCCGTCGAGAGCAGCGCCTTAAGCCCGTACTGCACGCCGATGTTGTCGTTGGTCGTCAGGGCTCGCGTGCTTCCCGCGGCGAGGCCGGCCGTCGTACCCCAGACGGCGGCGGAAAGGTCCGGGTCGCCGCAGCGCGTGCCGGTCGGATTCGTCACCGGGTCGTAGACCAGGGCGGCCGGCAGCCGACAATTGTTACGCGATGCGCCTGCGGGCGCGATCAAACCAGTCGTGGTGTTGACCAGCGTCGGTATGTAGTTGCCCGGCTTGTTGTTGAAGCCGAAGGAGTTGTTCCACCCGGCGCAGCCGAGGTGGTCGCGGTGGCCGTTGATCGCCGTCTTCTTGGCGTTTAGCTGCGCCGTGGTCAGCGCGGCGGTCAACGCAGTCCAGGCCGGCTTGACGTAGGCGTTGACCAGCAACACGCAGTCGGTGACTTCAATGCCGGTCGTGATCGAATCGGAGAAGTCGCAACTCGGCTGAATGCCATCGAGCAAGCCGGGGAAGGTAGACGAAACGGTATTCTGCTGGATCGAGCCGCCGGAGCAACCGTTGCCCATCGTGAAGAGGCTCTCGCCATAGTTATCGACGATGTGCTCCTTCATCATCATCACCGTTTCGGCCACCAGGATTCGGTTCGAGTTATAGAGCGAATCGGTCAGGCTGTGATTGACGACCATGAAACCGCGCGACAGGGCGGTGTCGTCGGCCCAGTTCTGCTCGGTGCGAAACTGCTGGCGGGGCTGGCCGGTGGAAGCGCCGAAGGAATGGAGGACCTTGCCGTTCCATTGCGGCTGCGGGGCGGTCGGGGTCCACGCCGGCTTGGTGGGATCGAACAACACCACGATGTCGTAGATACCGCGGTTGACGGTGCCACGTTCGACCCGCACGATGTACGGCACGACGAGGCCGGCGGTTGTCGTAGTCGAGGCGACCGCAGAGGCCAGCGTGGTACCCGCTACATAGGGCTGCAAGCACGAGTTGGCCGGCGTGGTCGGGTTCGGGACGGCGATTGTCGGCGTCGGGTCGGGCAGCACGAACGAGCACCCGCCATCACCGGCCGCGACCGTCACCGCGGTGTTGGTCCTATAGAAAAGTTTGAATTCGGTCGCAATGTTGCATTGCGCGTCGATGGCGACCGTCGACAAGCCGCTCGCGTTCGATGCCGGTGTGCTGCCCGACTCCAGCACCGGGATTGGCGTCGCGCAAATCCAAGGGGTAGTCTGCGCACTCAGCAGCACCGGTCCTCCGATCGGTGCGTTGGTAATGACGAGCCTGGCGCCGCTAAAGCTGCCGTCGGCTGAGCTTGCAGTGAGGTTGTTGGTGCCGTTCTTCAGGCCCTTGACGACACCCATGGTGCGTCCATTGGCAAGCGTCGTGAATGAGGAAGTCACGTCGGTGCCATCGAGGTCGACCTTGAGTTTCGACACCGACGCTGAAGCCGCCAGTTTGATCTCGACGAGAGCCGAGCCCCCGCTTATCAAGTCGGCGCGATTCGAAAGGGCCAATATCGTGGGCGACCCCAGAGGCGGAGCCTGGCTGTCCGAGCATGACGCAAGGGCAATGCAAAGGCCGACGGCCGCGAATATCCGAAAGCTCATCTCGTTGTCTCCACAAAACAAAACGATGGAATTTCGATTCCCCGGCACGGAAGCTACGCGCACCGAACCGGTGCGTCAATGCGGTCTCGCAACATTTGCCGATTCGGGCTAGCTTGCCGGTCAGCAAGCCTTGCATACCAGTCAGTAAACTCAGCGCACCAGTTGGTTGATCTCGATGATCGGCAGCAGTATCGCAAGCACTATCATGAGCACCACACCTCCCATTACTAGAATCATGATGGGCTCGAGCAACGTGAGCAGCACCGCAAGGCGCCGCTCGAGCGACTGGGTTTCGAGGCGCGCGGCACGCCCGAGCATGTCCTCCAGCTTGCCGCTGACTTCACCGCTCGCCACCAGGTGAACCATGAGCGGCGGGAAAATGCGCGCTGCCCCGAGCGCGCGCGCCAGGCTTTCACCTTCGCGCACACGTTCGATGGCGCCCTCGACGCCCTCCTGCATCACCATATTCGTCATCGCGCGCGCGCCGGAGTTGAGCGCGGATAGCAAAGGGACGCCGCCGCCCACAAGAATGGCGAGGGTGCTGGCGAAGCGTGTGGTATTGATGCCTCTGATCACCGGACCCAGCCAGGGCATCTTCAGAAGCGCGGAATGCCAGCGGCGCCTGGGCCCATCGCGGCGCAGCGCCATCCGGGCTGCGGCGATCATGCCGATGCCGCCGGCCACGAGATAGGGCCATGCCGTGCGCAGGAAGTCCGAGACCCCGATCAGCGCGCGCGTGAGGAACGGCAGGCTCTGGCGGGACTGCTGGAACACCTGCACGATCTGCGGCACGACATAGATCAGGAGACCGGTGACGATACTGATCGCAACGAGGGTGACCAGGATCGGGTACAGGAGCGCAAGGCTGGTCTTCTGCACCAGCGCCTGACGCGCGTCGAGATAGTCGGCCAGATGCTGCAGCACCGTCGGCAAAGCACCCGATTCCTCGCCCCCATGCACCAGCGCCCGGTAAAAATCAGGGAAGTTCTTCTCGTACTGTCCGAGCGCGCCGGCCAGCGACAGTCCCGCCGTCACCTCGGCTTTTACGCCGCCGAGCACCTCCCGCGTGAGCGGCGACGAGACTTCCTCGATCAGCGCGGTGAGCGATTGCTCCATGGTGAGGCTGGAGGCGAGCAGCGTCGCGAGCTGCCTCGTCACCAGGCTCAGTTCGGCCGGTGAGATTCCACGCGCCCAGGGCTGCCGCGAGCGCTCGCGGGCGCGCACGTGGTCGATGCGGGAGGTATACAGGCCCTGGGTGCGCAGTTGAGTGCGCGCCTGGCGGGGGGAATCGGCCTGCACCACCCCCGAAACCGTGCGCCCCTCGGCGGTCAGCGCCTCGTAGCGGAATGCTTCCATGGCTGCGCAGTTAATTGCACGGCTAATCCCACGGTTATTCCCTCGTTACGCGCACGACTTCCTCGAGGCTGATCGCGCCTTCCGCCGCGAGGCGCATGCCGTCGTCGCGCAGCGACCGCATCCCGCGGGAAAGTCCGTGGTCGCGCAGCGCGTGCTCGGACGCGCGGTCATGGATCAGCCGACGCATATCGTCGCCGACGGTAAGCAATTCGTAGATGCCGGTGCGTCCTTTATAACCGGTGTGGTTGCACGCGGCGCAGCCTTGCGGCGCATAGAAGGTTCCCTGCATCGGCGTAAACCCTAGCGCCAGGAGCTGGGCAGGCTCCGGCCTGAAGGGCTTGCGGCATTCCACGCATAGCTTGCGCACGAGACGCTGCGCGCCGACGCCGATCATGCTGGAGGCGAGCAGGAAAGGCTCCACGCCCATGTCGACCAGCCGCGTGACCGCACTTACCGCATCGTTGGTGTGCAGCGTGGCAAATACCAAGTGGCCCGTAAGGCTCGCCTGGACGGCGATCTGCGCGGTCTCGAGATCACGGATTTCGCCGATCATGACCACGTCCGGATCCTGGCGCAAAATGGTTCGCAGGGCGCGCGCGAAGCTCATTTCGATCCTGGCATTGATCTGGGTCTGGCTGATACCGTCAAGGTCGTACTCGATGGGATCCTCGACCGTCATGATGTTGAGGGCTTTCGGGTCCAGCCGCGACAGCGCGGCATACAGCGTCGTAGTCTTGCCTGAGCCGGTCGGCCCGGTGACGAGGATGATGCCGTGCGGTTCGCGAATCAGCGCGTCCATCTGCGCCAGGGTCGAGCCGTCCATCCCGAGGCGCGAAAGGTCAAGCCGCCCAGCCTGCTTGTCGAGGATGCGCAGGACCACCCGCTCGCCGTGCCCGGTTGGGATCGTCGATACCCGGACATCGATCGGTTTGCCGGCCACCCGCAGCGCGATACGTCCGTCCTGCGGCAGGCGTTTCTCGGCAATGTCCAGCTGCGCCATGATCTTCACGCGCGAGACAATCGCGCCATGCAGTGCGCGCGCCGGCTCGATCAGGTCGCGTAGCGTACCGTCGATCCGCAGCCTGACCACCGAGCGCGCCTCGAACGGCTCGATATGAATGTCGGAGGCGCCTTCCCGAAGCGCTTGGGTGAACAGCGCGTTGATGAGCCGGATCAGAGGTGCGTCGTTCTGGCTGTCCAGCAGGTCCTCGATCCTGGGAATTTCCTGCAGCAGGCGCGACAGGTCGAAGTCCTGCGCGAGATCGTCGGCTAAGGCCGCCGCCCCGCCATCCGTCGCGTTGTACAGTGACGAAACAAGCTCGTCGAATTCGCCCCCGGTGATTCGCCCCGCGTGCAGGGGCACACCCAAAACTCGGCGCAGTTCCGCGAGCGCGCCCGCCTGGGTGAGCGGATTCGATCCTTCACGCACGGCGACCTCGGCGCCGGTGCCGTCAAAGGACTTGACCGCAACGCCGTTGGCCGTCGCGAACGCGTAGGAAATGGACGGCTTCGCCATTGCTTCGAAGCTACTGCGGCTTGCCTGTTTCAGCCGGCCCCGGAGCCTGCAGGAGAGGCAGGCTCGGCGAAGGGTAGTCGGGAAGAATGATGCGATGCGCGGGCGCCGCCTTCATCTGCTCGCCGCGGATGTAGTCGTAGCGGCTGCTCGTCAGTGCCTCGGAACCTTCGACTTCGCGCAATACCGTCGGACGCAGAAACACCATGAGATTGGTCTTGGTGCGCGAGCGCGTGTTGTACCTGAACAGACCGCCTAGCAACGGAATGTCGCCCAGGCCGGGCACCTTCGAGACGCCGTCGCTGACGGAATCCTGGATCAGGCCGCCGATCACGATGATTTGCCCATCGTTTATGAGCACGGTCGACTCCACCGACCGTTTGTTTGTAATCACGCCTGCCACGCCCCCGCTCTCGGCGATGCTCGAAACCTCCTGGAAAATCTGCAAGCGCACGAGGCCGCCTTCGGAGATCTGCGGCCGGATTCTCAGGGTCAGCCCGACGTCCTTCCTCTCGATCGTCTGAAACGGCGTCGGTGTCGTCGCCGCTCCCGAAACCGCGTACTGGCCGGTGATGAACGGGACGTTCTGGCCGATCACGATCCTGGCTTCCTCGTTGTCGAGCGTCAGCAAAGTCGGCGTCGACAGGATATTCGCGTTGTTGTCCGTCTCGAGCGCGCGCACCAGGATGCCGAGGTTCAATATCTGCGTCCCCCCGATCGTTACCGTGCCTTTTGACACTCCGATGTTCAGTCCCTGCCCTGCGGAGGTAGGGTTCTGGGCGACGCCAATGATGTTCTGGCCGGTCGTGCCGAAATTGGTCCCGCCAATTGTCGACGCGGTCGATTTGGAGGCGCCGCTCAAATCCTGAAACTGGATGCCGAACTCGGCCGCCTTGCTCGCCGTGACTTCTGCGATCAGGGCCTCGACGTATACCTGCAGCCGTCGCACGTCGAGCCGCTCCACTACGGCGCGCAAGTTGTTATAGATCGCATCGGGCGCGGTGATGATGATCGAATTCGTGGCCGCGTCCGCCTGGATGATGCCCGGCGTGGACGCGGACGGCCCCTGCGGAGCGCGCTGAAGGGGAACCTGGGCTCCGCCCACTGCCGGCACGGCAGGCGCCAGTGCGGCCTGCGGCCGCTGCTGCGCGGCTTCGCCCGAATAGATGCCGCGCAGCGTTTCCGCGATCCTCACCGCCTCGGCGTTCTTCAGGTAGATGACGTGGATGTTGCCCGCCGCGCTGGTGGGCGTGTCAAGCATTGCGGCCAGCTGGCGGATCCTGACCAGTCGCGAAGGGTCGCTCGCGCGTGCGAGCAAACTGTTCGAGCGGGCGTCCGCAACCACTGTCGTGCGCTGGCCCGGGTCGGCGCCCGGCTGGACAGGTGACCCATCCGCAAGCAGCCGGCTGACCGTTTGGGCCACATCAAGCGCCGACGCATAGTTGAGTTGAATCATGACCGGCTCGGTGCCGGAGGGCTGGTCGACCGCCTGGATGATCCTCTCGATGCGCTTCAGGTTGCTTGCGTAATCGGTAATCACAAGCGTGTTGCTGTTCGGGACGGAGGTGATGGTGTTGTTGGGGGAGATCAGTGGGCGCAGCGTCGGCAGCAATTGAGCGGCCGATTCGTACGTCAGACTGAACACGCGGGTCTGGATCTGGTCGGCCCCGGAGGGCGCGGCGTCCTCGGGTCCGAAGGTGGGGGTGCGGTGAAGCTTGGCGTCGGCCTCCGGGAGAATCTTGACCACGCCGCGATCCTCAATCGCAGCGAATCCCTGCAGGCGCAACGCGGATAGAAAAACATCGTACACAAGCGATCTCGACATCGGTTTGGCCGAGATGATGTTGACGGTGCCCCTGACCCGCGGGTCGATCAGGAAGTTCTTCCCGGTGATCTCGGCGACCGCCTTCACCACGCTTTCTATGTCGGCATTGACGAAATTGAGCGTGACGAGATCGGACCCGGTGGAACGCCCCGCCTTTGGAGTGCCGGCCGGCCACGCCTGCCCGAGGACGACAATCAACCCCGCCAATACGAGGCCGGAGCGAATCCAGAGAGGCTTCATTTTGACCTTTGCAAAAATTGCGTGGCTGACCGTCGATTTCATTTTGCGATTCCCGGAGCGGGTGGGGGTGCGGATTTGCCCCGCTCCTGCAACGAAAGCGTCTCGCGCGTACCGGTACGCTCCAGAATCACGCGATCCGGAAAGACGCTTTCGAGGCGGAGCCCCGGCGCAATGTCTTCCCCGGCGCGCACCGCATAAATCTGCTTCGCGTCCAGCTGCACCAATGCATATCCGGGTCTTCCCTGAGTTGCGGCCACGACACCGAGCAGCTTGATGGACAGTCCGGTAGGCGCTTCGGCGCTCTGGACCCGCGGCGGGCGGCCGAATAGCATGGTAGCCGAAGCCATGCGGCCGATTGGTTCCGCGGAGCTTTCCGCGCGCGGCTCGGGACGCGGGCCAAACCATGCCCAGGTCCAGTACGCCAGCACCAGACCCAGCAGCGCGAGTGCGGCAAGCGTCAGCAGGGACACAATGGCCGTTTGCGCCAGGTTCGATCGGACGAGCGGCATTGTCGGCATTTTTGCCTTATTCACTCTGGTCGCATTTGCACTATGATAACTGCCATCGTGCGCCACAAACCCTCCAGTTGCGCCTTCGTGCGATTCCTCGGGCTTGCGTGCTTTTCCTTTCCCGCGGTCCTCGCGAGCACCGACGCGCGGAGCGACGAGTTCCAGCCCCACGTCTGGCTCAACCCCGGGTTTTATTCCCTGCACTTCAAATCGGGCGGACAGTTTCGCAGCAACAATCTGGGATTGGGGGCGGAGGTTGTATTTTCCCCCGACCATGCGGTAATGGGAGGGACCTTCATCAACAGCGACGGCGCGAGAAGCGAATATGGAGCGTACTGGTGGCGTCCGCTCCACTGGAAACTCGGCGGGGCGGGCCTCAGCGCGGGTGTCGTGGCGGCGGCCCTCGATGGGTATCCGAATTACAGAAATGGGGGCTGGTTCGTCGCCCCGATCCCGGCGCTCGCGATCGATGGGGACCGGGTAGGGGCCAACCTTATGGTCGTCCCCACTATAAAGAACCGGGTGCAGGGGGCGATAGCGGTTCAAATCAAGGTCCGGGTCTGGTGATTCGATCCAGCGCCCGCTATCGCCGCACCGGACCCGTCGCAGCATCCCGGGCCTGCCCCAAGTTCGGATTGATCTGGAGTTCGAAGATTCCGTCGGGACGTTCCACCGCAATGAGGCGCAGGAAGGGGGCCAGTTTCTCCCGCAGCGGTGGGTCGATGCGGGCGGTCGCCAGAAACGCGCGCGGGCCGGCTCCGGTTCCTTTCCCTTCCAGGTAAAGCGGTCCCTTGAGGGTGCGCAGGTTGAAGTTGAAGCCGCCAGCCGTGCCGTCCACACGCAATTCGTAATCCCCCAAAGGCGATACCGGCGCGAGAGACGAGCCTGCGGCTCGCCACTCCAGGATCGCATCGCCCGATATTTCGCGGCCGCTGGCGGTCATTTTTGCGATGCGGACGAACAGGTCGCCTGTGGGTGCGATCAGCGCCAGCCTGGGCACTGCGACTCCCAGCGCTGCAGCCGGCAGATCGAAGTCGGCGTCGGCGATTTCGAGCCGGGACGGGGCAAGGGTCAGGGAGAAGGGCTTTGTTGCGCCGGCAATGCTGATATCGAAACCCAGCCGAGCGTAGAGCAAGGCCTGGGGGCGAAAGCGCCAGGAGAGAGGCCTTCCGATGCCCTTTGTCCCCGTCGCGTCGCGGACCTCGATCTGCCCGATCCCGGACCAGAGCGAGCCGTGCGCCTCGGCCAGGCGCACCCTGCCATCGCTGGCGCGCCGAACCCCGGCGTCGAGGAGCGTGGCAGGTGCGAGCGCCAGCAGGCAAACCGAGTAGACGCAGAGGACCGCTGCGCTGGCTGCAATACCGGCTCCGGGCGCCCGCCAGCGCATCGCCTAGAGGTGGGGTCGAACGAATGTGGCCGTAACGCTGACCAGGCCCGCTGTGGCCAGCGCCTCGATCCGCGTGGTGTCGAGGCGAATTTGTTGCGATTGCATGTTCTCGACCCAGGCCAGCCATTCGTAAAACGGCACCGCACCGAATACGACCCTCACCTGGCTCGCGTCCACCGCCTCGATGCGCAGCAGCGAACGCGCCAACCCGCCCGACTCCACCTGGGCTTGCATCAGCATCCGAAAATCGGGCTGCAGCGCGGCATTCTGCTGTGGAGCCGCCCGCGCCGCGCGCAGGCGCGCAATCTCGCCCGCGCTCTTTTCGAGGCGGGCGGCCTCGACCCTTAACCGGAAGACCGACCCTCCGAGCTGCTCGCGGGCACGGTGCGCGGACTGCACCAGCCACATATACAGGAGAGCCGCTATCGTCATGGCCAGCAGGGCGATCACCAGCCTCTCCCGGGGCGATCGCGATTGCCACCGCCTGATCAGTGCATTTCTCATGGTGCCCTCATCGTGAGGGTAACGGTATCGCGCCCGGTTCGGGTTGCGGGCAGCGTCTCAACGCGCAGACCCGTCTGAGCGAGGCGCTCGGAAATCCGCCGCGCGAGCGTCTCATCGCCGATTGCGAGATCCAGCGTCATCCGTCCGCTTTCATAGGACAGGGTGCGCAGGGTTCCGGCGGGCAACTCTTTCAGCCCGGCGGCCACCTTCCCGATCATCGCGGCGAAATCGCCATCATCGGGTTGGTTGGCGGCGCGGCGCGCTTCGGTAAGTTTGCGACGCATCTGAAGTGTCGGGTCCGCGACTGCAATGGCGTCTGGAAACGCGCTGCGAAAGCGCGACTCCATCTGCGATCGCAGGGCCCGCTGCTCGCCGGCGAGCCGTGTCCAGTCCACCACCAGCGCAATCGCATGGAACGCCAAGGCAACGCCTGCCACCAACGCGGTAGTTCGCAAGTACGACCGCGCGCCGGGGCGCAGGCGCCACTGCGGGTGCTCCTGGGCGAGGGGGAGCCCCCCTTCGGGCGGGGCCGCGCGCCATTCCCAGGGTTGAGCCGGAATAATTCTTACGCCGAGGGCTCGCTGCCAGGCTTCGATGTGGGGCACCGCATCGGGGGAATTCGCATGCAACGAGATTGAAGCCGGCGCCTCATTGCGCGACCTCGCATCTTCGAGCATCAGACGCAGGCAAAGGGGCGGGGATTGCGAGTCGCCGCAGTCGGTGGCGGCACCTTCGAATTCTCCCGAGCGCACGAATCCTTCCCGTCCGTTCCACGCAAGGCTCCACCCCCCGGCCGGCAGCGGCAGCATCAGGGTTTCGCAATAAACCGCAAAGTCGTGGATGCCCGCTGCACCGAGCGCATCACGCCACTTCGCCATTCCCTGCCGGTCCACCACCGCGAGCACGTCCGCACCGCCCGCCGAGCCGAGCCAGCTCACCAGGTTGGCATCCGGCTCGGAGGCGGTGCTCTCCTCTATCGCGTAAGCGAGAAACGACGCGGTCCGGCGCCGCGCCGCAGGAGGCAATTGAGTGCGCGTGATCAGAACCTGGGCGGCGGAGATTACAAGCTGGACACGGTCCGCCCGCTGCAATAGTTGCGGCGGCAATTGCGCGAGAGGATCTTCTCCGGCTAAAGGTTCGGCGGACCCGTCGATCAGCGCCCACTCGCACCTTGCGGGCGATTCATTCAATGGGCAGAAAATGCGCAGCAGACTCATTGAGATTTGTGCCACACGACCACGGGCCATCGCCCCGCCTCCAGACGGGCGAACAGCGCCTTGCCGCGCGCTTGCGCAGCGCCGCTGGTCACGCGCAGCGTCGCGAGAAAATAATCGCTGCTGACGCGAATATCCTGTTCGGGCACCGTGACGCCCTTGGCGAGCTGGCTGAGAAAATCGGCGTTGTTTCGAAAGTAAGTATTGTTCCGCCGCGCCACCAGAGCCCGTGCAGCCGCGAGGTCCATGCCATCGACGAGGGCCGCAAGGACTTCCGGCGGGGCGGTGTTCACGTTAACCGCGGTTGATCCGGGCAGCGCGGTAATGAAAGGGGCGAGGCGCGCCCGCACGGAAATGTCGAATCCGCGTACCAACCTCAGTTCGTCCAAGTCCACCAGCGGCCTGTTTGCCGCACGGTAAGGCGGATCCAGGGCGAGATAGTATTCGTCCTCCGCCCCGTGTTGGGGCTGCGGCTTATTGTCGGCATCCACCCAGTCGGCGAGCGCGTCTGCGAGCGCTTCGGGCAGGCCCAGAATAGACAGCAGACGGCGAAAGCGTGCGAACTGCGCGACGTTGAGGTTGCCTGCGATTACCAGATTGTTGACGTTGAAGGCTCCCTGCTGGTCCTCGATGTGACCGATCAGTTCGCCGTTTTCGACCGGGATCGGCGGCAATCGCAGCGCCCAGGGTTCGCCCAGGTGGTCGACGATACTCAGGCGCCGGTCATCACTGAGCACGGCGCGAGCCCAATCGCTGCCGGCCCGCACGAGTTCCTGGGCCTGGGCGTAGTCCGCCGTGAGTTCGGCCCGGCGAAACCATGCGCTTTGCGAAGCGAGTATCGCAGTCGCGGCCACCGTGGCAAACGCGACTACCCCCATCGCCATCACCACGGCCACTCCACGCTCGGCACGCTTCACGTTTTCAGCGCGAACACGCGCACCAGTTCCTCGCCCGAACCGAGCAGGATGCGCACTCGCACCGCGCGCGGCATCGCAGGGTCGCCTGGCGCCACCGGCCAGTTGCTCGCCCAAGCGAGACTGGAAGTCAGGTACAGCAACTCGAACTCTTTCACCCCCCCAAGCACCGGGTAGCGGACTGGCAGAGCATCCGGAGCAACGTCCAGCCCGGGCCACAGCCACAATTCGACCTCCTGCGTGGAGTTCAGGCGGTAGCCAAGCCGCCGCGCCGTATCCGTGCCTTCCGCGGAGGCGAAGCGGCTGAATTCAAGAAGGGGTTTATCTATTGCATCATTGCGTCCGAGCCATGCAGCCGCAAAGCCCGAGGCCGCGCGCACCTCCCGGGGCGCCGCAAGACGGACGTCTCGCGCGAAGCGCACGAAGAACGCGTCGGTGCGCCGCCATTTTTCCGATTCCACGCTTACGTGCTCACGCGCATCGACGACCGCGCCGAGGCCTCGATAGGACATCAACCCGAGCAGCGAGAGAATGAGGAGGGCGGTCAGGAGCTCGATCAGGGTGAACCCGCGGACGCGGCGCGGTCGGTCGCATCTCATTCAAACGCCCCCGGGCGGATTCACGACGAACCCGACGAGATGCGCCAGAGAACGAGATTTCTCAGTAGCGGCGAATACAAAGACGTCCACACGCCGGAATGCGGAATTGGGCGTTGGGATCACCTCTTCGCGCCAGCTGAATTCGATGCCGCCCTGAAGCTGCGTACCGGTCTGTATGCCGGGCTGCAGCCAGTCGCCGCGCGCGCGATGCTCGGCAAGGCGGTTTTCCGCGATCCAACCGGCGAACAATCGCGAACGCAGTTCGCCCACGTTGTTCGCGCTTTGCCCAGCCACGCGCAGCGCGGCCAGGAGCGCCACTGCGATGATTGCAAGCGCGACCAGCACCTCGACGAGCGTGAACCCCGCCGCGCTACTTCGGCGCCATGTCGACATATGTTTTCCCCCTACCCGGCGAAATCCGCAAATCCCCAACCGGAGACGCTGCGACGGCATAGTGCTCGGCTCCCAGCGACAGTTCGATGACGAAGGCGAGCGACGCACCCCCGGGCGGAAATTCCAGGCGTTTCAAAGCCTGCGGGCCGGCAGCTTCGACGCGCAGTTCCGAGACAGACATCCCTTGCGGCAGGCTGCGTGTGCGCAACGCGTCGTTGCCCGTAAGCTCCGACCACTCGCTGTCCGCACCCAGGCGCCAGAAACGGTATCTCGACTCTTCGGCCGTCCAGGCCATGGACTTTCCGGTGAAGCGCGCTTCGTCCGCGGCCAAATCCAGGACCTGCGCCAGCCGCTCGGCCTCGACACGGAGCAGGTCGCGCTCGCTGGGGAGCATGTTGGCTCGGACCAAGCCGACAAAAAGCCCCATGATCATCAGGACGACCAGCATTTCGACCAGCGTAAAGCCCCGCCCTTTTCCGAGAGTGATCGCCTCACTCATCTGGGCGGGGCATTCTCTACAGAGCCCACGAACCGATGTCGGCATCGTTGGCTTCGCCGCCGGGCGCGCCATCGGCGCCAAAGCTGTAAACGTCGATTTCGGCGCGTACCCCGGGATTGAGATATTGGTAGGGATTGCCCCAGGGGTCCCTGGGCATTCGTTCGATATAGCCGCCGGACTTCCAATTGGGCGGAACCGGTGCGGTGATCGGCTTGGACACCAGCGCCTGCAAACCCTGTTCGGTGGTGGGGTAGCGCTGATTGTCCAGGCGATAAAGCTTGAGCGTCTGCATCAGGCTCGCAATATCCTGCTTCGCGGCGGTGACCCGAGCCTCATCCGGCCGGCTGATTATTTTCGGCACCACCAGCGCCGCGAGAATGCCCAGGATGACGACCACCACCATGATCTCAAGCAGGGTGAAGCCGCGTTGCGGAAAACCACGGGTCGGTTGATGCACTGGAAAGGGTCGCATCGCTATGTTGAGCACCGTAAATATCTGCTTCCTGCGCTATGCAATAGGTACATCCGTTTTTCTCGGCTCGGGCGTATATCCGAATAGGCGCAGACGTATTTTAGATGATGCGCCACGTCCCGAGAATCATTTCCGCAGTCACCGTTTCGACTTTCTCTTGGAGATTTTCATGTGAATGATTACAGTAAAGCATCGGGTATTGCTGCCCGGCTCCTGTTGGCTCGTGGCGCCCTGGCTGCCGCTGGTCTGCCAGGCCCGGCTCAAGCATCCAGCGAAGCGCCTTGCATCAGCAGCCCGCCCTAGGTGGACGCCACGGATTTATCCACGTTGACAATACTGGGGACAGGAAGGACGACCTCAAGTTCCAGTTCCGCTTTACCAGCACGAACAAGGACACCACGCTGCCGGTGGGCGGCAAGAACGTTTCCATCCCGCAGATCGTTTCGGGCGCGGACTCGGCCGTCAACCCGGCAACCCTCAACGTGCGCGAGAGCTATACCGTCAATGTCGTGCGTTGCAACCGACGCTCGAGCACCCTAAGCGACGTGACTAACGCAAGGAGTGGGGTCCACCGTCACCATGAACATCGATCCGCATCGGCTTTTCCGGCCGGGCCTGGGCGAAGCTGTTCCGGGCGACGAAAGAACTGAAACAGAGGGCGGCAAAATGCGAAACATGGCTACCTCATTTCAACGGGAGGACACCTGCCTGACGTTATTATGCGATATGAAGCAAACCTCAGGCCCGGATCTCCACGCCGAGGCCATCGTCATCGACGGCACCTGCCCGCTGTTACGCAGGAAAGAATTTGTCGACTGGTACATCGAAGGCGGCGTCACTGCCTGCGCACCGACAGTGGGCAGCACTGCGTCCGCCGAAGAGACGCTGCGCAACCTCGGCAGTTGGCACCGGTTCCTCGCGTCGCGCACCGACCTGACGCTAGTCGAGCGCGCCGCGCAGATCCCGGAGGCTAAAAGGGCGAAGAAGCTCGGCCTCATCTTCCATTTCCAGGGCGCCGACCCGATCGAGAACGACCTCGACCTCGTGGAAGCCTTTCACGCGCTCGGTGTGCGCATGGTGCAGCTTACTTACAACATCCGCAATCGCGTCGGCGACGGATGCGAGGAGTCGGGCAATGCCGGCCTAAGTCGCTTCGGGCGCGACCTGGTCCGTCGCCTGAACGAGACCCGCGTCATCGTGGACGGATCGCACACGGGCGAGCGCACTACGCTTGAGGCCATCGAGGCCTCCACGCGCCCGTTCGTGTTCTCGCATGCCAATGCGCAGGCCATCCATCCGTGCCCGCGCAACATCAGCGATGCGCAAATCAAGGCCGCGGCGGCCACCGGCGGCCTCATAGGGATCAACGGGTTTCCGGCCTTCCTCGGCAAGTCGCCCAACCCCACTACCGAGGATTTCCTCAAGCACCTGGACCACGTGGTCGAGCTCGTGGGCATCGAGCACGCGGCTCTGGGCATCGACTACTACGAAGGCATGCACCCGGTGGCGGATGAGGCGGAGGCGAAGAAAATTTACCAACAGCAGCTTGCGGTGCGCCGCTGGAGCGCCGAAGTCTACCCGCCGCCGCCGCACAACTATCCGTCCGGCATGGCCACACCGCGCGAGCTCCCGAGCCTCACCCCCAAGTTGCTGGCGCATGGATATAGCGCGTCTGAGACGCGCAAGATCCTCGGCGAGAACTGGCTGCGCGTGATGCGCACGGTTTGGGGCGACTAGCAGCGCCGGTGGAGAACCGCGCCGATTTCCTCGTGATTGGCGCGGGCATCGCTGGCGCCTCGATAGGCTATTTCCTCGCGCCGCACGGTCGCGTCATTCTGTTGGAGCGCGAGTCGCAACCCGGCTACCACACCACCGGACGTTCGGCCGCGCTGTTCATCGAGAGTTACGGCACGCCGCAGGTACGCGCCCTGACCTGCGCGAGCTGCGCCTTTTTCGAGCGGCCGCCGCAAGGGTTCAGCGCACACGCGCTGCTTGCGCCGCGCGGCGCATTGTTCGTCGGCGCCGAAGCGCAGTCGGCCGCCCTTGACGAGGCCTATGAAACAGCGCGTAGCGTGTCACCCCGCGTGCGCCGGTTGTCGGTGGAGGAAGCACACGCCCTGGTGCCGGTGCTCTCGCCCGGCACGCGTGCCGTGCTCGAAGAGGATCCCATGGACATGGACGTGAATGCGATCCACCAAGGCTTCCTCCGCGGCCTGAAGGCGCGGGGCGGTCAGGTTCGCTGCGAAGCCGAGGTCACGCGCTGCGAGCGGTCCGGCGACGATTGGGAAGTCGCGGCAGGCGGGAAAACCTATCGCAGTCCGGTCGTTGTCAATGCTGCCGGAGCGTGGTGCGACGCGATCGCAGCACTGGCCGGAGCCCGGCCGATCGGGTTGCAGCCAAAGCGTCGCTCGGCCTTCATCTTTGCGCCGCCCGAGGGCGCGTCGAGCACGCGCTGGCCGATGGTGATCGGCGCCGGGGAGTCGTTCTACTTCAAGCCCGACGCCGCAATGTTGCTGGGCTCGCCCGCCAACGAAGACCCAGTCGACCCGCAGGACGTGCAGCCGGAGGAGTACGACATCGCGCTCGGCATAGAACGCATCGAGCAGGCAACCACCATACGCATCCGGCAGCCAACACGCGTTTGGGCCGGGCTGCGTTCGTTTGTCGCAGACGGCGATCTGGTCGGCGGGTTCGACCCACACTGCAAAGGATTCTTCTGGCTCGCAGCCCAAGGGGTTACGGCATCCAGACTGCGCCTGCGATGGGAGAAGCTTGTGCGTCTATTGCGCGCGGAACCGCATTTCCGGACCGAATCTCGGATTTCGGCCTCACGGGCCAAATGCTCACGCCGTTGCGGCTCTCTCTAAGCCCCGGCAAGTCTTCGTGATTGAGGGGAAGACTTCCTCAAACGCTTAGCGCCGTCCGGCAGTCGGCCAAGTAGGCCGACTGCGGATCCGACATAGGCCTCTACTTAAAGCGTGTTCGCGCAGCTGGCAGTGACGCCGTATGGGCTGCTTTGACCAGGCGGTGCAACCGAGGTATTTGCATAATCAGCCGACGCGCCAGGCAGGAAAAACTGGGTCGTCGTTGGCGGGTCGTTGCCGACCACCCCGGTTCGCGCCTCGAGTATCACCTCGGTCCATGTAGAGTGGTCTTTCGGGTAGGTGATGGTCGCGGTGGCGTTGCCGGTCGCGTCCGTCGCACCAGTAGCGTTTACGGTTGCAACGCCTCCGGGTTCAAGTGCTCTACTGCCATTGAGATCCTCGCCGGCGTCAAGAATGCCATTGAAATTGAGATCCTCGTTAGGACAGATGTTTTTTACGACTTGGGCCCAGCCGGTAGCGGGAGCGACCGCTGGCTGGTAGAAACCTTTCTGGTATCGGGCGGGACGAAGCGCAAATCTGACCGATTGGCCGACCACCGGGTTTCCGGCAGCATCGGTAACGGTGGCGATATAAATTCTCGTGTTGACCGGAGCGACCCCCCCGACCAGGTTATCGGTCCCCAGCCGCACCAATAGCGCTTGTCCCGCGACCGTGAGCGTAGTGTTGCCGGTTACAGGCGCACCCAAGGCAACACCGTTGACCGCGGTAACGGTGGCGGTGATGACGACACCATTTGCAGGGCTGCTTGTGGTACCCGCAATGTAGGTCACCGAAGCGCTGCCAGTAACATCAGTGGTCACAGTACTCGACGTGAGCCTGCCTCCGGTGGTATCCGAGGTGAGGGTGAAGTTTACGCTTGCATTCTTGACCAGGTTATTGCTGGAGTCGCGCACCAGCACCGAAATGGTGGAACTGTTGTTGGTTTGGGATACCGATCCGGTTGTGAATCCAACCGTCCCTGGGACAGCTTGAACCGTAACACTTGTTGCAGTTGTGGCAACAAATATCACGTCAAGAGTGGCGGCAGGGACGCCGCCAGGTCCGGAGGCGCTGATGATGGCGGGCCCGGCGCCGGTCGCAGAAGTGGATAGAACCGTCACGCCAGTCGTGTTGCCAAGGGCATTGGTGGTCGCCGGGCTGCCGGAAATCGTGCCGCGGCTGCTGCTGAAGGAGACGGGCTGACCGGCCACCGGTACGCCATTGTTGGTCCAGTTTATGGTGACCGCCGTCGCCGTATTCAGCGGGATGTCTATGGTCGTAGCTCCTGCCGCCGCTGTCGGAGCGGTGAAGACGAAACTAGCGCTGCTTATGGCAATTGCTTGCGTTGAGCTTGCCCCGACTGCTGTGGCGGTGACTACATCATTGCCGGCTTTGGTGGCCGTGACCAAAGCCGTGACTTGGCCCGCGCCGTTGGTGATACCCGTAGCGGGTGTCAGGACAATCGTGTTTCCGGTCAGCGAGGTGACGCTGAGCGTTACGCCCGGGAGCGCCGTTCCGGCAGAGTCCTTGACGCTGAAAGTCAGTGTCGTGGAAGCGCCGAATGCCAGAGAGTTACTGCCGCTAACGGTGATGGTGGAGCCGGTGACATCGACGCTGTTGGACGCGGTAGCGGAGTCTGCAGTCGCGCTAACGGTGATCGTACGGTTTGCCTTGTTGGCGCCGATGTTGAGTTTCGCGGTGACCAGACCGTTCGCGTCGGACACGCCGCTGGCGCTTATGTTGTTAATGAATGCGGTGGTATCGGCTCCCGTGGAGAACGTCACCGTTCTGCCAGCAACCGCTTGCCTGGAAGCACTCAAAACCACAGCGGTAATGTCTACCGGCGTGGCCCCAGAGGAGGGCGTCTGGGGAGTGCTTGCGAGCAGTTGAATCGACGCCGCAGTGGTGGTTGTCGTGGTGGTAGTCGTGGTGGTTGGCGTGGCCGAACCTCCGCCGCCACCGCAACCGGCCAGGACAGCGACCACGGCCGCCAGGAAGAGCAACTCCGCAAATTCTGAGATTCGTTGGATCGAGGAACTGCCGGTCGAAATTTTTAGCACGCAAGCCTCCCAATTCACGCACCGCGCCGCACTAGCGGCATTGTGTCCAGCTTTCAAGATACAGGAATGTTTATGTCAACACAATAAGTTAAGTGACATATTTCATGTAAATAGCGAGTTCCTACTTATGGCTTGGGCCGCGAGCCCCTTATGACCCTCTAGGCATGCAGCTAGCCCGCGGCCGCCCGATTTATACAAATATAGGAAGACTCCGGATCGTACGCAGTATCGCATGCATCAAATCGATATCTGAGCGCGATACATTCAGCGCCGGCATGAATAGCGGGGTTCGGGCTCACGGCAGGGATGCTGTCGCCTGGACGCCCAGGGTTGGCAAAAGCCGGCTAAAGCGCGTTTCGCGCGACGCAGGCGGGGCCCGAAACAGGGGAAAATACGCCATGGAAGATCGCGTCCTTTACCGAGCCTGCCCGTTGTGCGACTCCCCGACGTTCGCCGATTTCTTCACCGGCGACTGCTCGCAGCACCCGCTATACCGCCCGGAGCTGTCGCCGCAGGTCAGGTGGAAGCAATGCCGAGCGTGCAGCCATGTGTTCACCGAAGGCTTTTTCAGCGCGGCGGCTTCGGGTTCGATTTTCAGCCGGGCCCATGAGAACCAAAAAGTCGGGCACGACATCGAGGAGCAGCGAATGGTTGCCTCGAGAATTGTCGAAAGGGTGCTTCCTTACGCTTCGGCGGGTGCGTGGCTGGATGTCGGGTTTGGCAACGGTGCGCTCCTTTTCACCGCGCAGGAATATGGATTCATCCCGATCGGGACGGATTTGCGCGTCGAAAACGCAAATGCGCTGGCGAGCCTGGGCATTCAAGCGCACTGCCAGGAACTCGGGGCACTGTCGCTCGGCGAAAAATGCGCCGTCATCAGCCTCGCGGACGTACTCGAGCACATGCCCTATCCGAAAGACGGGCTGCGCGCCGCGCACCGGCTGCTTGGCGAAAGCGGTGTGCTGTTCGCGTCCATGCCGAATACCCAAAGCATGGTCTGGCGGGCCCTGAACGAAAGCAATGCCAACCCGTACTGGGGCGAAATCGAGCATTACCATAACTTCGGCCGCGACCGGCTATACGAACTCCTGAGGGAATCGGGCTTCGAGCCGGTCCGTTATGGAATTAGCGAGCGCTATCGCGCGTGCATGGAGGTCATCGCGCTTAGGCAATAGCGGCCTGTCCGCGCATCCTGTTCGCAATAGAATTTCCTATTCTGGCATATTAATTTGCTGGAGATCCGCCTGCCGTATGGGTCTGTAAGAATAAAAGTTAAAGAATCCGACTAGACCACCGGGCCGGTTTCAACTTCAATCGCCCTCTTCGCCGCGGGGCGTTCCGCCACCCTGCGGCGATGGTCCATCACGCGCGGGATCTTCGCGAGGTCGACGCCGTCGGCTTCGAGCCATTGCGCGAGGGTAAACAGGTAGGCATCGCAGATCGTAAAGGCATCGCCCATGACCCACGGGCCCGCCAGCATCTCTCGCTCGATGAGGCCGAAGCACTCGCCGACGGATTGCGGCACTTTTTTCTGCATGGCGCTGATCGCGGCTTCGTCGTCGGCCCAGCGGTACCCGCGCATGCGATGCGCGTGGGCGACGTGGACCGTCGAGCACAGGTAGCTGTTGAAAGCCTGCGCGCGCGCGAACTCGAACGGGTCGTCCACCGGAGCGAGGCCCGCGGCCGGGAAGCTCTGCGCGATGAATGCAAGGATCGCGGGCGTTTCCGTGAGCACGCCCCTGTCGGTCACGAGCGATGGGACACGCGCCTTTGCGTTCACCCTCAGGTATTCGGCCTTCTTCTGGTCCCCGCTTTGGAAACTCATGCGGACCGTTTCGTAGATCGCACCGGCTTCCTCGAGCGCGATGTGCGAGGCGAGCGCGCAGGTGTGCGGGGCGTAGTAGAGCTTCAGCATCTCAGGTCTCCTTGCGCAGAATGGGTTCCAGGGTGGACAGCATCGTATCGGTTTCTTGCCGCGTCACGTTCAGCGCGGGCATGAAGCGCAGGCTCGAGGGTCGCGGCGAGTTGACCAGCAACTGGTGCTTGAGCGCTTCGTCGACCACTTTCGATCCCACGGGCTGGCCGAGCTCCAGCGCCACGAGCAGGCCCTGGCCGCGCACCTCGCCCAAGCCGAGTGCCTTGGACAACACGCGCAGCCCTGCCATAAGGTAGTCGCCATTCTCTTCAACCTGACTAAGGAACCCGGGCTTCGATACCTCGTTGACCACGGCGAGGCCGACCGCCGTCATCAGCGGGTTGCCGTTGTAAGTGCCGCCCTGGTCGCCTGGCTCGAAGCAGCTCACCGCGTCCGTCGCGACCAGCGCGCCCAGCGGCACCCCGCCCCCGATGCCCTTGGCCAGCGTCATGATGTCCGGCTTCACGCCGTGATGCTGCCAGCAGAACATCTTTCCCGTGCGGCCGATGCCGGTCTGGATCTCATCGAGGATCAGCAGCAGGCCTCGTTCGGTCGCGAGTTCGTGCAGCGCCTTCAGGAACTCCGCAGTAAACGGCACGACGCCGGACTCGCCCTGGATCGGCTCGAGCATGACGGCCACGGTATTGGGGCCAATCGCAGCCCGCACCGCCCCGATATCGTTCATGGGGAGCTTCCTGAAGCCCGGCAGCTGGGGCTCGTAGAGCTTTTCCCATTGGGGCTTGCCCGAGGCCGCCATGGTCGCAAGCGTGCGCCCATGGAAAGCGTTCTCGAAGGTGAGGATCTCGTAGGCGCCGCCCTTGTTGAGGGAACCCCATTTGCGCGCGAGCTTGATGGCCCCTTCGTTGGCCTCCGCGCCGCTGTTGGTGAAGAAAACCCTCTCCATGCCGGACAGTTCCGCCAGCCGCGCGGCGAGCTCGCGCATCGGCTCGTTGTAGTACGCCGGACTCACGTTGATGACCTTCGCGGCCTGTGCGGCAAGCGCGTCGACGATGATCGCGGGCGAATGCCCCAGAGAATTGACCGCCCAGCCCTGGATAAAGTCCAGGTACCTGCGGCCTTCGGCGTCGTAGAGCCAGGAACCCTGGCCGCGCACGAACACGACTTCGGGACGCGAGGTGATGAACATCAGCGAATCGGCGGACTGCATATCTTCCTTCCTCATTGCTTCCTCCGCAAAAAGAAAAAGCCCCGGACCTTGCGGTCAGGGGCTTTTGGGTAACTGGATACCTGCTAACTGGTTACACGTTGCTCCGCCTGGCCGCGGGTCGTCGTCGCGCATCGCGTTTTTCTGCTGCTCGACGGGTGGCCAGGAAGTTCATGGGCGAAGTCTAGCGCGGAAGGTCCGACGTGCCCATCAAAAACTCGTCCACCGCCCGCGCGCACTGGCGGCCTTCGCGGATCGCCCACACCACCAGCGACTGGCCGCGGCGCAAGTCGCCGGCGGCAAACACTTTCGGCACGCTGGTTGCGTAGCATCCGGCGCCATCGGTGGTCGCTTTCGCGTTGCCGCGCGCGTCCTTCTCGACCCCGAAGGACTCGAGCATGGCCTGCACCGGCGACACGAACCCCATCGCCAGCAGGACGAGATCCGCGGGCATCTCGAACTCCGAGCCCGGCACTTCCTGCATCTTGCCGTCCTTCCATTCGACCCGGGCGGCCACCAGCTTGCTGACCTTGCCGCCTTCGCCCTTGAGCCGCTTGGTGGCAACCGCCCAGTCGCGCTCGGCGCCTTCCTCGTGCGAGGACGAGGTGCGCAGGCGCTGCGGCCAGTACGGCCAGACCGGATTCTGGTCGACATCCGGCGGCATCGGGAGCAGCTCGAACTGGGCGACCGAGGCCGCCTCATGCCGGTTGGAGGTGCCGACGCAGTCCGAACCCGTGTCGCCGCCGCCGATGATCACCACGTGCTTGCCGGTGGCCCACAGGTCCTCGACATTTGCGTCGCCGGCGACACGCCGGTTCTGCAGCGGGAGGAAATCCATGGCGAAATGCACTCCGTCCAGTTCGCGTCCGGGCACGAGCAGGTCGCGCGGTTGCTCTGCGCCGCCGGTGAGGACAACGGCATCGAACTCATCGGCAATCGTGGCCGGGTCCAGCACTTTGGCCGCAACGTTGCCGGCGCCCACGGGGGCCTTGCCCACCAGGTGATTGGTCCTGAACTCCACGCCCTCGGCCTGCATCTGCTCGACGCGCCGGTCGATGAGGCCCTTCTCCATCTTGAAATCCGGGATGCCGTAGCGGAGCAGGCCGCCGATGCGGTCGTTCTTCTCGAACAGCACGACAGTGTGGCCTGCGCGCACTAGCTGCTGCGCGGCCGCGAGCCCTGCGGGACCGGAACCGACCACCGCGATACGCTTGCCCGTCTTCGCCTTGGCCGGCTGTGGCGTGACCCAGCCCTCTTCCCAGCCGCGATCGATGATGGCGTGCTCGATCGACTTGATGCCCACCGGGTCGTTGTTGATGCGCAGCGTGCAGGCTTCCTCGCACGGCGCCGGGCACACGCGGCCGGTGAACTCGGGGAAATTGTTAGTCGAATGCAGCGTCTCGAGCGCACGCAGCCAGTCGGCCTTGAACACGAGGTCGTTGAAGTCGGGGATGATGTTGTTGACCGGGCAGCCGGTCATGCAGAACGGGATGCCGCAATCCATGCAGCGCGCGCCCTGCACTTTCGCCTCGTCCTCGGACAGGTGCATCACGAACTCGTGATAGTGCTTCTTGCGCGCCTCCGGCGCTTCGGCAGCTTCGTTGAGGCGCTGGTACTCCAGGAATCCGGTGATCTTGCCCATCGTTATCTGCATCCATTCTGATTTCGGGGGATTAACAAGGGGGCGGAGCCCCTTTGTTCCCTTACGCTGCCGCCTTCTTTCCGCTGGCCGCAAGCTCGCCGAGCGCGCGCCGGTATTCCTTCGGGAAGACTTTCACGAAGCGCGTGCGGTACTCGCCCCATTTTTCGAGGATCGCCTGCGCGCGGCGACTGCCGGTATAGCGTGCATGGTTTTCGATCAGCCGTTTGAGCGCCCCCTCGTCCGAGTCGCCCAGGTGCCACAGGTCGCGCGCGAGCTTCGCCTGCTGCTCCGGCTCGGTGAGCACGGGCTCGAGGTCCACCATGGCCGCATTGCAGCGCCCGGCAAAGTCGCCGTCCTCGTCCAGCACGTACGCGATGCCGCCCGACATGCCGGCGGCGAAGTTGCGCCCGGTAGCGCCGAGCACGACGACAGTGCCGCCCGTCATATATTCGCAACCGTGATCGCCCACACCCTCGACAACCGCGCTGGCGCCCGAGTTGCGCACCGCGAAGCGCTCGCCCGCGACACCGCGGAAATACGCCTCGCCCGCGAGGGCGCCGTACAACGCCACGTTCCCCGTGATGATGTTCTCGGTCGGCTCGCCGCGGAACTTCGGCGACGGCTGCACCGAAATGCGGCCGCCCGAGAGGCCCTTGCCGCAATAGTCGTTGGTGTCGCCGATCAGGTCGATGGTGATGCCCTTGGCGAGGAAAGCGCCGATGCTCTGGCCCGCCGAGCCAGCGAAGCGCACGCGGATGGTGTCCTCCGGCAGGCCGTCATGCCCGTATTTGCGCGCGATCTCGCCGGAAAGCATGGTGCCCACGGTGCGGTTGATGTTGCGGATCGGCATGTCGATCGCAACCTTTTCGCCGCGCTCGAGGGCCGGCTGCGCAAGCTCGATCAACCGGTGATCGAGCGCACGCTCAAGGCCATGGTCCTGCTTCTCGACGTTGTGGCGCGCCACATCGGCCGGCACATCAGGCTGGTAGAAGATGCGGGAGAAATCAAGACCCCGCGCCTTCCAGTGCTCGATGCCCTTCTTCGTGTCGAGCAGGTCGGAGCGGCCGATGAGCTCGTTGATCGTCCTCACGCCCAGTTCGGCCATCAGCTGGCGCGCCTCTTCGGCGACGAAGAACATGAAGTTGATGACGTACTCGGGCTTGCCCTTGAACTTGCGGCGCAGCACCGGGTCCTGCGTGGCGACCCCGACAGGACAGGTGTTGAGGTGGCATTTGCGCATCATGATGCAGCCTTCGGCCACCAGCGGCGCCGTGGCGAATCCGAATTCGTCCGCGCCAAGAAGCGCGCCGATCACGACGTCGCGGCCGGTCTTCATCTGGCCGTCGACCTGCACGGCGATGCGGCCGCGCAGCCGGTTGAGCACCAGGGTCTGCTGCGTTTCGGCCAGGCCCAGCTCCCACGGCGTGCCCGCGTGCTTGATCGACGACCAGGGCGACGCGCCCGACCCGCCGTCGTGCCCGGAGATCGTCACGTGGTCGGCCTTGGCTTTCGCCACGCCCGCGGCAACCGTGCCGACACCGTCTTCCGACACGAGCTTCACGCTGATCGAGGCGCGCGTGTTCGCGTTCTTGAGGTCGTGGATCAGCTGCGCGAGATCCTCGATGGAATAGATGTCGTGGTGCGGTGGCGGACTGATCAGCTCGACCCCCGGTGTCGAATAACGCAGGTGCGCGATGTATTCCGACACCTTCTTGCCTGGCAGCTGTCCGCCCTCGCCGGGTTTGGCGCCCTGCGCCATCTTGATCTGGATCTGCTCGGCCGACGCGAGGTACTCCGCAGTCACGCCAAAGCGGCCCGAAGCGACCTGCTTGATCTTCGACTTGAGCGAGTCGCCCTCCTCGAGAACGATGTCGGTCTCGACGCGTCCCTTGCCCAGGCGGCTCATCAGTGTCTCGCCGGCCTTGATGGGGGCGTAGCGGTTGCGGTCCTCGCCGCCTTCGCCGGTATTCGATTTGCCGCCGATGCGGTTCATCGCCACGGCGAGCGTGGTGTGCGCCTCGGTCGAGATCGAGCCGAGCGACATCGCGCCGGTGGCGAACCGCTTGACGATCTCCGTGGCCGGCTCGACTTCATCAAGCGCGATGGCCTTCGACGGGTCGGTCCTGAACTCGAACAGGCCGCGGAAAGTCATGTGCCGGCGCGACTGGTCGTTGATGATCTGCGCGTATTCCTTGTAGGTCTGGAACGAATTGCTGCGCGTCGAGTGCTGCAGCTTGGCGACCGCGTCCGGCGTCCACATGTGCTCTTCGCCGCGCACGCGGAAGGCGTATTCGCCGCCCGCATCCAGCGCATTGGCAAGAACCGGGTCTTGCCCGAACGCCGCGTTGTGGACGCCGATCGCCTCCTCGGCGACTTCGAACACACCGATGCCCTCGACGTTGGATGCGGTGCCGGTGAAGTACTTGTCGACCAGCGCCCTGGACAATCCGACCGCTTCGAAAATCTGCGCACCGGTGTAGGACATGTAGGTGGAAATGCCCATCTTGGACATCACCTTCCTCAGACCCTTGCCGATCGCCTTGACGAAATTCTTGATCGCCTTGTAGCCGGCTTTCGCGTCCTCGGAGTCCGCGTGCAGCGCAAGCAGGGTCTCCATCGCGAGATACGGGTGCACCGCTTCGGCGCCGTAGCCGCCCAGAAGCGCGAAGTGGTGCACTTCGCGTGCCGAGCCGGTTTCCACCACCAGGCCTGCGCTCGTGCGCAGCCCTTTGTTCGTGAGGTGCTGGTGGATCGCCGAGAGCGCCAGCAGCGCCGGAATGGCCACGTGCCCGGAATCGAGCTTGCGGTCGGAGATGACTATGATCGAATAGCCCGAGCGCACCGCGTCTTCGGCCTGGGCGGCCAGCGACGCGAGGCGCGCCTCGATCGCCTCCTTGCCCCAAGCGGCCGGGTAGCAGATGTCCAGCTCGAGCGAACGGAATTTCCCGTCCGTATAGCGCTCGATGTGGCGGATCTTTTCCATCTCGTAGAAGTCGAGCACCGGGTGCGAGACCTCGAGGCGGATCGGCGGGTTCATCTCGTCGATGCCCAGCAGGTTGGGCTTCGGGCCGATGAACGAGACCAGCGACGTCACGAGCTCTTCGCGGATCGGGTCGATCGGCGGGTTGGTGACCTGGGCAAATAGCTGCTTGAAGTAGTGGTAAAGCGTCTTGGACTTGTTCGACAGCACCGCCATGGGCGAATCGTTGCCCATCGAGCCGACCGGCTCCTCCCCGTTGGCGGCCATCGGCGCCATGATGAACTTGAGGTCTTCCTGCGTGTAGTTGAACGCCTGCTGCCGGTCGAGCAGCGGCACCACCGAACGCTCGGGCTGCTGCTTGTCGGTCTCGACGTCATCGAGCCGAATCCTGATGCGCTCGATCCACTCGCGATAGGGCTTGGCCGCGGCGAGCGTATCCTTCAGCTCCTTGTCGTCGATGATGCGGCCTTTCTCGAGGTCGACGAGGAACATCTTGCCCGGCTGCAGGCGCCACTTCTTGACGATCTTCTCCTCGGGGATCGGCAGGCACCCGCACTCCGAGCCCATGATCACGAGGTCGTCGTCGGTGACGATGTAACGCGCTGGGCGCAATCCGTTGCGATCGAGCGTCGCGCCGATCTGGCGGCCGTCGGTGAAGGCGATTGCCGCCGGACCGTCCCACGGCTCCATCATCGCCGCGTGGTATTCGTAGAATGCGCGCCGGCTCGGGTCCATCAGCGTATGGCCTTCCCACGCCTCGGGGATCATCATCATCACCGAATGGGCGATCGAGTAGCCGGACATCAGCAGCAGCTCGAGCGCATTGTCGAAGGATGCCGAATCGGACTGGCCGTCGTAGATCAGCGGCCAGAGCTTTTCGAGGTCGCGGCCTAGGATGGGCGAGGAAATGGCGCCTTGGCGCGCGCGGATCCAGTTCACGTTGCCACGCAGCGTGTTGATCTCGCCGTTGTGCGCGATCAGGCGGAAGGGGTGCGCGAGGTCCCAGGTCGGGAACGTATTCGTCGAGAACCGCTGGTGAACCAACGCCAGCGCCGAGACGCATCGCGGATCCTGGAGGTCCTTGTAATAGGAGCCGACCTGCCCCGCCAGCAGCATTCCTTTGTAGACCACGGTGCGCGCCGACATCGACGGCACGTAGAACTCCTTGCCGTGCCTGAGCTTGAGGGCCTGGATCGCGTGGCCCGAGGACTTGCGGATGATGTAGAGCTTGCGTTCGAGCGCGTCGGTGACGGTGACGCCCGCCCCGCGGCCGATGAACACCTGGCGGATCGCGGGCTCGATCCGTTTGACCGATTCGCCGAGGCCATCGTTGTCGCAGGGCACGTCGCGCCAGCCGAGCAGCACCTGGCCCTCGTCCTTGATGGCGCGCTCGATCTCGTATTCGCACGCCAGGCGCGACGCCGGCTCCTGGGGCAGGAACACCATGCCTACGCCGTACTCGCCCACCGGGGGCAGAAACACGTCCTGCCTGGCCATTTCCTCGCGAAAGAACCGGTCGGGGATCTGGACCAGGATGCCCGCCCCGTCGCCCGCGAGCGGATCGGCGCCTACCGCACCGCGGTGGGTGAGGTTCTTGAGGATCGTGAGGCCCTGCTCGACGATCGCGTGGCTCTTCGCCCCCTTGATGTTTGCGACGAAGCCGACTCCGCAGGCGTCGTGTTCGTTAGCCGGGTTGTACAGGCCTTGCGCAGCGGGCGGGTGAGCGTGTTGCAAGTTGAACCTCTGAATCGGGGTGGGGCCGGCAACGACTGGGTCAACAAATTAATGCGGCCCCGCACAAAATTGCAGGCGAACTGATGAATATACCCTTAGAAGCCTGCGGCTTCAAGGGCTTAGCCTTAGGACGTGGCGGTACGCTAGGGTGCCGTGCAAGCCGCCAGGGTCTGCCGGACCATCGCTTCCGGCAGATCCGCGCGCAGGACAGCGGCGCCGGGTCTTTCGAGGACCACAAAGCGGATGTGGCCGCGGGACGCCTTCTTGTCGACCGCCATGAGTTCGAGGTATCGGTCGGCCGACAGCGAGGCGGGCCCGGCGACCGGCAGTCCGGCGCGCGCGAGCAGGTTGCGGATGCGCGCAAACTCGGCGCTCGCGAGCATGCCGGCGCGGACGGAAAGGTCGGCGGCCATGACCATGCCCGCCGCCACCGCCTCGCCGTGCACCCACTGGCCGTATCCCAGGCCCGATTCGATGGCGTGGCCGAAGGTGTGACCGAAATTTAGGATCGCGCGCACGCCGGATTCGCGTTCGTCGGCGCCGACCACATCGGCCTTGATCTCGCAACTGCGCACAACCGCATGGGTCAGCGCTTCGGGATCCCGCGCCAGCAGCTTGTCGATATTGGCCTCGATCCAGGCGAAGAACGCGGGGTCGCGGATGATGCCATGCTTGATCACCTCGGCGAGTCCCGCGCTCAGCTCGCGCATGGGGAGTGTCGCCAGCGTTGAAACGTCGGCAATGACCGCCTGCGGCTGGTGGAATGCGCCCACCATGTTCTTGCCAAGGGGATGGTTGATCGCGGTCTTGCCGCCGACCGAGGAATCGACTTGCGCCAGGAGCGTGGTCGGCACTTGGATGAAGGGTATGCCCCGCTGGTAGACCGCTGCGGCGAAGCCTGCGAGATCGCCGACCACGCCGCCTCCCAATGCCAGCAGCACCGTCTGGCGGTCGCAGTGGGCGCAGAGCAATGCGTCGAAAACCAGGTTGAGCGTAAGCCAGGTCTTGTGCTCCTCGCCGTCCGGCAAGAGGACCTCCATCGTATCCGCGCCGGCATTGCGCAAGGCATTCGCAACCCGGGCTGCATAGATCGGGGCTACCACCGCGTTCGTGACGAGCGCGACCTTGCGCCCCGCTACATGCGGCGCATAGCGCGCCGGATCGTCGATCAGCCCCGTGCCGACTTCTATGCCATACGAACGATCGCCGAGCGCTACGCGAACACTTGCCATCGTTCCGCCAGCGTTGTGAGGATCTGCTTGACGAGGATCTGCACCCCTTGTCGGCCGGTATCGATCACCAGGTGGGCGACTTCCCGGTACAGCGGATCGCGCTCGAGGAACAGCTCCTCGAGGCGCTTTTTCGGGTCCGGCGTCGCCAGCAGCGGGCGGTTCTTGTCGTGGCGGGTGCGCATATGGAGGTCGTGGGGCTGGGCGCGCAGGTAGATCACCACGCCCCGGGAGGCGAGCCGCTGCCGGTTCTCCTGGCGCAACACGGCGCCCCCGCCCGTCGCGAGGACGATCCCCGAACGCGCCGTGAGCTCCTCGAGGATCGCAGCTTCGCGGTTGCGGAACCCGGCCTCGCCTTCGATCTCGAAGATGACCGGCACCTTGACACCGCAGCGCCGCTCCAGTTCGAGGTCGGCATCGATGAACGTCCGATTGAGACGGCCGGCCAGAAGGCGCGCGACCGTGGTCTTGCCTGCGCCCATCATGCCCACGAGGAAAATGTTGCCGGCATCCTTCACAGCAATATTGTAACCGCCGGCCGCAGCGCCAAAAAACAGAGGCCGGGCATGCCCGGCCTCAGGTCAGAAGATCCGCCGTGCGGCAAAAACTTCAGCGCACCGTCAGCCGTTCGCTTACAACGCGCGGCGTTATGAAGATAAGCAGCTCGGTCTTGCGCGTGGCGCGCTGGGTGTTCCTGAAGAAGAACCCGATGTAGGGCAACTCGCCGAAGAACGGCACCCGGGTGAGGTCCTGCCGCTCGGATTCCTCGTAGATCCCGCCGATGACGACCGTCCCACCGTTCTCCACCAACACAGCGGTCTTCACGTGCTTGGTGTTGATCTGGACGCCGGCGGTGGTGGTCGCGCCCGGCTCGTCCTTGTTAACGTCGAGGTCCATGATCACGTTGCCTTCCGGCGTGATCTGCGGCTTCACCTTCAGCGACAGGTTGGCCTTGCGGAAGGCGACCGCGGTTGCGCCCGAGGAGGACGCCTGCTGATACGGAATCTCTGTGCCCTGCTCGATCAGTGCCTCGACCCCGTCGGCCGTGAGCACGCGCGGACTTGCCACCGTCTTGCCCTTGCCGTCGGCTTCCATGGCCGTAATTTCCGCCGAGATCACCCGAGTGAAGGCGTTGTTGAACAGAAGGAGTGAGAACGCGCCGGGCGCGAAGCCGTTGAGGCCAGTGGCCGGCAGGTTCACGTTCTGGGTCGCAACGGTGGCCGCCCCAGCCACTGTGGCGGCGGGGGAGGAGAGCGTTTCCAATGGGCCGCCCACGTTTAGCGTGTCTTTGTTCGAAACTTTCGAGCCAACACTGTTGTAACCGAGTCGCGCCCCGAGATTCTTCGAAAAACTGTCGTCGGCGATCACGATCCGCGCCTCGATCACCACCTGCCGGACCGCAACGTCGATCTTGGCGATCAACTTGCGGACTTCCTCCAGGCGGCTCGGCGTGTCCTGCACGAACAGGGTATTGGTCCTTGCGTCGACCACGGCACTGCCGCGCTTGGACAGGATGGGCTGCGTCTTGTCGGACAGCAGCCGCTGCACGTCGGTGGCTTTCTGGTAGTTCATCTGGAACGACTCGGTGCGCGTCGCCTCGAGCTCCCCGATCTGCTGCTGCGCTTCGAGCGCGAGCTTTTCGCGCGTGGCAAGCTCGTCGCGAGGCGCCACCCAGATCACGTTTCCGCTCTTGCGCATGTCCAGGCCGCGCGTCTGCAGGATGATGTCCATCGCCTGGTCCCAGGGCACGTCCTTGAGGCGCAGAGTGATGTTGCCCGTCACCGTGTCGCTGGTGATGATGTTGAGGTCGGTGAAGTCGGCGATGACGTTGAGCACCGAGCGCACTTCGACGTTCTGGAAGTTGAGCGAAAGCTTCTCGCCCGTGTACTGGTTGCGCGCCACCGCCGCCGTGGCGCTGATCGCCTTGACTTCCACCACGAACTGGGTGTCGGTTTGGTAGGCGTTGTGCTCCCACTGGCCCTTGGGCTCGATCACCATGCGCACGTTCTCGCCCTGCGCGAATGTGTTGATGGTCTGCACCGGCGTGGAAAAGTCCACCACGTCCAGGCGCTTGCGCAGGTTTTCCGGCAGCGCGGTCTTGACGAATTCGACGATCAGGCTCTGGCCCTGCTGGCGGATGTCGATGCCGGTCGTCGTGTCGGACAAGTCGACCACGATGCGCCCCTCGCCGGCGCGGCCGCGGCGGAAATCGATGTCGCGGATCGCGTGCCGGGAGTCGGCCTTGCCTTCGGCGAAATGGGCCACGCCCGCGCCCGCAGCCTGAGGAAGCGCAGCGAGCGTGACGATCAGGGTGTTGCCCTCGACCACCGCCTCGTGAGCTACCGAGCGGCGCAGGTTGAGCACGAGGCGCGTCTTGTCAGAGCCCTGCACCACGTTCATGCTGCGCAGCTCGCCCTCGCCGATATCCTGCGAGTTGCGGCCCAGGTTGTTGGTGGTGGCGGGAAAGTCGAACGCGATCCGCGCCGGACTGGCGACCGTGAAACTGGGCGGCATGCCGTTGAGCGGAGCCTTGGTCTGCACGCGCACGGTGATCTTGCCGCCCTGCTGGGTGACATTGAACGCCTCGATGCTGTTCGCCTGGGCGAGGGCCGCCCCGCTGCCGGCGAGCCACAGGGCAGCGGCAAAAAGCGCGCACAGGGCTCGCGCGGAAAAAGTTCGGATGTTCATCGTTGTGCCTCCACCAGTTGCAGCGAGCTGACGCGTTCGACCCAGTCTCCGCCGCCGTCCTGCACGAGCTCTTTCAGCTTGATTTCGTTCTCGTCGATAGCCGTAATCACGCCGAAGTTCAGCCCCATGTAATTGCCCTTCTTGACCCGGAAGAGGTTTGCGCCGGCCCTCACCAGGCCGAATGTTTGCTTGTCCTGGCTCAACGTCCCCACCATGCGCAGCGTCTCGAGCGGGAAAGCCTCGAGCGGCTCCTTCGGCCGGTTCGCGTCGGGTTTCACACCCGAGGCACCTGCCATGGCGGCGCCGGAGGCGACCACGTCGATGCGCGCGGCCTTGAACGGATCGACCTCGTCGAAGGCCTTGTACGGCACCGGCTCGTAAGGCTTCACCTGCGGCAGCGGATCCACCTTGCCGCGCAGGTCCTTGGTGAGCGAAGCGAGCTCCTGCTTCAGGTCGCCGTAAGGCTCACCGCCACAGGCTGCGATGGCGAGCGTTGCGGCGGCCGCAAGGATGGCTTTATCGCGGCGCTTCATTTCTTGGGTGCCTTGGCGGCCTTGGCCGACTTGCGCTGCGCGGAAACTTCTTCGTCGTCCAGGTAGCGGAACGTACGCGCCGTCGCATCCATCTGCAGCTGGTTGTCCTTGACGGCGGTGATGGTCACGTCATTCAGCGTGACGATGCGCGACAGCTGCCCCAAGTCGCTCGCGAAGGCGCCCATGTCGTGGTAGTTGCCGACCACGCGTACCTGGATCGGCAGCTCGGCATAGAACTCCTTGGCCGATTCGGCTCCCGCCGGCTTGAAAAGCTCGAACTGCAGGCCGCGCCCGAGACCCGCCTGGTTGATGTCCACGAGCAGAGCGTCCATCTGCGCGCGGTTCGGCAGCTGCTTGAGCAGCGCACCAAACGACTGGTCGATCTCGCGCAGCTGCTGCTTGTGCAGGTCGAGATTGATGGAGGTCTTTTTCTTCGCCAGGTACTCGTCCTTGAGCTTGACCTCTTCGCCCTTGCCTTTCTCGAGGTCCTCCATCTGGCCCTGCCAGTCCAGGAAGTACGCACCCGCGATGATGCCGGCCAGGATGGCGATGAGCGCGACCAGCTTCGGAAGCGCCGGCCATGTGCCGGGATCCTTGGGGTCGAGGTACTTGAAGTCTTCCGCGAACTTGTTGAAATTGATCGCCATGGGCTAGCCTTTCTTTGCTGCTGCGGCGGGAGGGGCGGCCGCCGGCGCCTTGGGGGCACCGTCCTTGGCGCCGTCCGCATTCGACTGGGCGCGCTTGAGCGACAGGTCAAGCGAGAATTCCGAAACGCGCTTGTTGTTCACCGTCGCGGCCTTGATCTCGTTCAGCTTCGGCGCCTCGAGCCACGGGGAGGCCTCGATGTTGCGCATCAGCGTGGATACCCGCGCATTCGATTGCGCGTATCCCAGCAGGCTTACGCGCATTCCCTTCTGCGAAACGCTGCGCAGATAAACGCCCTCCGGCATCTGCCGGACGAGCTGGTCGAGCAGGTAGACGGTCTGCGCGCGATCGGCCTGCAGGGTTTCGATCACCTGCTTGCGCGACAGCAGCGCGGCGATCTCGTCCTTGAGCTTCTTGATCTCCTCGATGTCTTTGTCGAGCTTCTCGGTTTCTTTCTTGAGGAAATCGTTGCGGCTCACCTGCTCGCTCAATTTCGCGGCGTAGAACCCGTGCACCAGCAGCACGATCGCCCCGCCAAGCACCGCGGTCATGGCTGCGACGACCGCAAAATGCTTGCGCGCCGCCTTGCGGCGCTCTTCGCGGTGGGGAAGTAGGTTTATGCGGTTCACGGATCGAACCTTCGCATGGCGAGGCCGCACGCCACGATCAGCGAGGGCGCGTCGAGCATCAGTTTCTTGAGCTGGATGCGCGGCGAAGTCTCCATCGTGGCGAACGGGTTGGCCACCAGGGTGTTGACCTGGGTACGCGTATTGACGACCTCGTCGAGGCCGGCAATCACGGCCGAGCCCCCGGCAAGCAGGATGTGGTCGACGTTGCTGAACTGGGTCGAGGTGAAGAAGAACTGCAGCGCGCGCTGCACCTCCATCGACAGGTTTTCCATGAACGGGCGCAGCACCTCGGATTCGAAATCGTCCGGCAGGCCGCCCGACCGCTTGGCGTTCTCGGCCTCTTCGAGGCTCATCCCGTAGCGGTTCTGGATATCGGCCGTGAGCTGGTTGCCGCCGAACGGCTGCTCGCGCGAATACACCGACTGGTCGTTGCGCAGGACGCTCACGCTCATCACGTTGGCGCCGATGTCCACGACGGCGATGTTCTGGTCCTTGCCCGCGCCGGGCAACGCGTTGCACACGAGGAGCAGCGCGGACTGCTGCGCATAGGACTCCACGTCCATGACCGACGCCTTGAGCCCGGCCGCCTCGGCCACGGCGATGCGGTCCTCGACCTTTTCCTTGCGCGTGGCGGCAATCAGCACTTCCTCCTCGCCGGGGCCGGAGGGCGAAGGCCCGACCACCTGGAAGTCGAGATTGACTTCCTCCAGCGCGAAGGGGATGTACTGGTTGGCCTCCGTCTCGACCTGGATCTCGAGCTCCTGCTCGCGCAATCCGGCCTGGACGATGATTTTCTTGGTGATCACCGCGCCGGACGGTACCGCCATGGCGACGTGCTTGGAGCGGGTCGCGAGCCGTTTCCAGCCGCGTTTCACGGCTTCGGAGACGGCTTCGAGGTTGTTTATGTTGCCGTCAGCGACCGCGTCGCGGGGCAGGGGCTCGATTGCGTAGCGCTCGACACGGTACGCGCCCTTGCCGGCGTCGACGATTTCCAGCATCTTTACCGAGGATGAGCTGATATCCAGCCCAAACAGCGGCGGAGCCTTCGGTTTGAAGATGTCGAGTTGCAAGGGAATTTCCTTTGCGCAATGGCCGTTTAGGCGCAATACGTATAATTTACATGAAATGCTAGCAACAAGCCCCCCGCCTGTAAAGTAAATTCTTCACAGTCGGGCAGGGCTTATAATGCCCCCGTCTCCTACCCTGTGCAACCACCCTCCCGGTGGTGACCGATCACCTTGATGTGGCTTCGTTTTTTGGCGTTTCCGCTGGCGCTGCTTGCGGGTATCGCGGCGATCGGCGCGTGCGCTGTTGGGCTCGTCGTCGTCCTCGCCTGGCCCAACCTCCCCTCGCTTGAGGTCCTCACCGACTACCAGCCCAAAATTCCGCTGCGCGTGTACACCACCGAGGGCGTTCTGATCGGCGAATTCGGCGAGGAGCGGCGCGCCGTGGTAAAGATCGCCGAAGTGCCCGAAATCCTCAAGCGCTCGATCCTGGCGGCCGAGGACGAACGGTTCTACCAGCATGCGGGGATCGACTACCAGGGCGTCATGCGCGCTGCCGTGTCCAACCTCACCTCGGGGGGCAGGAGGCAGGGCGCCAGCACGATCACCATGCAGGTCGCACGCAATTTCTTCCTGTCTTCCGAGAAGACGCTGACGCGCAAGGTCTACGAGGCGTTGCTCGCATTCAAGATCGAGAACAGCCTGGAGAAGGACCAGATCCTTGAGCTCTACGTGAACCAGATCTACCTGGGCCAGCGGGCCTACGGCTTCGCAGCCGCAGCGCAGATCTATTTCGGCAAGTCGCTCGACAAGGTGACCCTGGCCGAAGCGGCGATGCTGGCGGGGCTGCCCAAGGCGCCTTCCAGCTACAACCCGGTCGTCAATCCCCAGCGCGCCAAACAGCGCCAGCTGTACGTGCTGCGACGCATGCGTGAATTGGGCCATGTGACGGAGGCGCAATACAACGAGGCGGCCAAGGCGCCCATGAGCGTCAAGCGCGACCTGAACGAGTTCGCCCTGCACGCCGAGCATGTCGCCGAGATGGTGCGCCAGGCCGTGCAGGAGCAGTACCCCGACGATGTGTACACGCGCGGATTCCGGGTCTACACGACAATCCGCAAGGCCGACCAGGAGGCGGCCTACGCGTCGCTAAGGCGAGGCGTACTCGACTACGACCGGCGTCACGGCTATCGCGGCCCCGAAGCGTTCGTCGAGCTGGCCGACAACGCCGACGAAGACGACTACGACGAGGCGCTCTCGGACCACAACGACAACGACGACATGCTGGCTGCTGTGGTCACCGCGGCCAACGCAAAGGAGGTGCGCGCAGTCACCCGCGCGGGCGAGGCCGTGTCTATTGCGGGTGACGGGCTCAAGTTCATCGCCCGATCGCTGGACGACAAGGCCCTGCCGCAGAAAAAGGTCCGGCGCGGCTCGATCATCCGCGTGCAGAAGGATGAAAAGAAGGTTTGGCAGATCGTCCAGCTGCCGGAGGCGGAGTCGGCCTTCGTCTCAGTCGACCCCAACGACGGCTCGATCCATGCGCTGGTGGGCGGTTTCGACTACAACCGCAGCAAGTTCAACCACGTCACCCAGGCCTGGCGCCAGCCGGGTTCGTCGTTCAAGCCGTTCATCTACTCGGCTGCGCTGGAAAAGGGGTTTACGCCGGCCACGGTCATCCCCGACGAGCCGATCGTCGTCGAGGCCGACGTCACCGGCAGCCAGCGCTGGGAACCGAGGAACTACGACGGCAAGTACGAAGGCCCGATGCGCATGCGCACGGCCCTGGCCAAATCGAAGAACATGGTGTCGATCCGGATCCTTAAGGCGATCGGGACCAAGTACGCGCAGGACTACGTCACCCGCTTCGGCTTCGAGGCCGAAAAGCATCCCCCTTACCTCACCATGGCGCTGGGTGCGGGCTCGGTCACCCTTTGGCAGATGGCACGCGCGTACTCGGTGTTCGCCAACAGCGGCTACCTGATCCAGCCGTACTACATCCAGCGCATCGTCGACGATCGCGGCAACAATCTGGGCGTTGCGAATCCGCAGCACGCGGGCGACGAGACGCTGCGTGTCATCGACGCCCGTAATGCGTTCATCATGGACAGCATGCTGCAGGACGTAACCCGATACGGCACCGCGGCTCGCGCCGCGAAGCTCGGCCGCAAGGACCTCGCGGGCAAGACCGGAACGACCAACGATTTCCTCGATGCGTGGTTTTGCGGCTACTCGCCGGCTTTGGTAGGCATTGCGTGGGTCGGTTATGACCAGCCGCGCACCCTGGGCCGCAATGAAACGGGGGGCGGCGTCGCGCTGCCGATCTGGATCAGCTACATGGAAAAGGCCTTGAAAGGTGTGCCCGAGGTAGCGCGCACCGCCCCGGAGGGGGTGGTCAACCACAAAATGGATACCGAAGGCAGCGCGGGCCACCACGAATTCTTCTACAAGGAATCGGTGCCCCCGCCGCCTCTTGAGCGCCCGCCGGAGCCGGTGCCCGCTCCAATGCCGGGCGACCAGCCCGAGTTCAGGACCCCGCCCTCGGTGGGCCGACTGGAGGAAAGGTTGGTTCCTGCGCCCGTACCCGGGACCTGAAACGCAGGCTAGCGGGGTGTGAGGATCACGGCGCCCCCGCTCTGGGCACCGACCAGGCGGGAGAGGGCAGCAAAAAGCTCGCCGCCGTCGCGCGTGTCGACCCATCGGCTGCCGTCATAGAGGAAGTGGAAGCCGCCGGACTTGGCCGCCACCCAGATCTCTTGCGCAGCGCTCTGGCGATTGAGGATCATCTTGGTGCCGTTCTCGAATTCCAGCTCGAGCACGCCGCCCGGCTTCATTTGCAGGTCGACGTCGAGCCCAGCGGCGTCGGCGGCAGCCTCCACGGCCGCCTCGATGCCGGCCAGGGTTTCGGTCGCCAACCGGTCGAATTCGGAGTCGGTCATGGCTGGGTTCGGGATTGAGGAGTCATTGGGTCATGCTAGCATCATGATTTTACGACCACTCATGCGATTTTCGCGTTTTTGGCGGTTTCCGACTGCGGCGGTGCTCGCTCTGGTTTTGCCCCTCGGGCTTCTCGCCGGCTGTGGCCAGAAGGGGGCGCTCTACCTGAGGGATAACCCGCCCGCCGGGGTGAAAATTCCGAAACCGGCAACCCCCAAGCCGGTTCCCTATCCATTTGACCCGGCGGCCGAGCCGCAAAAGCAGGACTAGGCGTCTCCATGGGATTCGAATATCGCAGCGGCTGCTTGCAAGCCGAGGATGTCGCGCTGGATGAAATCGCGCTGCGCCACGGCACGCCGTGCTATGTCTATTCGCGCAGGGCGATCGAGGTCGCCTATCGCGAATACAGCGCTGCGCTGGCCGGCCGGCCGGCGCTCATCGCCTATTCCGTCAAAGCGAATTCCAACCTGGCGGTGCTGGGGGTATTGAATCGCCTGGGCTCGGGTTTCGACATCGTGTCGGGCGGCGAGCTCAGCCGGGTGATCGCGGCCGGCGGAGACCCGCGCAAGGTCGTATTTTCGGGCGTCGGCAAGACCGACGACGAGATCGCCCAGGCCCTCGAAGCGGGAATCCTCTGCCTCAACCTCGAATCCGGCGCGGAACTTGAACGGGTCGATGCGGTGGCGCGCCGGCTCGGCAAGACGGCTCCGGTCGCCTTTCGCGTCAACCCGGATGTCGATGCGCGCACGCATCCCTACATCTCGACCGGCCTCAAACAGAACAAGTTCGGGGTCGCGCATGCGGAGGCCGAAGCACTCTACCGTGACGCCGCCCGGCGCCCTGGCGTCAGGGTGGTGGGCATCGGCTGCCACATCGGGTCGCAGCTGACGACGGCGGGGCCGTTTGTCGCCGCCGCGGAGCGCATGCTGGCCCTGGTCCAGCGCCTCGACCTGGCCGGGATCGCTCTCGAACATATCGACCTGGGCGGCGGGATCGGCATCCGCTACAAGGACGAGCGGCTGGAGCCGGTCGCCGCATTCCTCGATGGCGCGCTCGGGATGCTTGCAGGGCGCAAGGAAACCCTGATCGTCGATCCCGGCCGGTCGCTGGTCGGCAATGCCGGGGTGCTGCTGACGCGGATCGGGATGGTGAAGCACGGCGAGGCGAAGAATTTCCTCATCGTGGACGCCGCCATGAACGACCTGATCCGTCCCGCGCTCTACAATGCCTGGCACGACGTGCTTCCGGTACGGAAGAACGTGAGCCCCGGCGCTGTTTACGATGTAGTGGGGCCGGTTTGCGAGACGGGCGATTTCCTCGCCCACGACCGGCCATTGGCCGCCAAGGCAGGAGATTTGCTTGCGGTCATGTCGGCCGGCGCCTACGGGATGGCAATGAGTTCGAACTACAACTCCCGGCCGCGCGCGGCCGAAGTGCTCGTCGACGGCGCTGCTGACCATCTGGTCCGGGAACGCGAAACAGTGGCCGAGCTTTTTGCCAAGGAGCGTGTTCTGCCGTAGATTTTTTTGCTTTTTGTGCAATCCCTTTGCGTAGAGATCCAATGGCCGCCGGTTTCCGCTCGAACAAACGCATTTTCCTCGCCCTGGTGCTGGTTGCGGCTCTGGCCGCCGGTGGCGCCGCGACCTACCTCATCAAGGACTCGCGCGCCAAGGAGTCGAAGGAGTCGTCGGCAAAGGGTGCCGGCAAGGGACCTGGGACGGCCCCAGTCATGGTAATGGCGGCCCGCGAGCTGACCATCCCGGTCGTTGTGCAGGCAATCGGCAACGTCGAGGCTTTTACCACCGTCGCTCTCAAGGCGCGCATCGACGGCCAGATCCTCGCGGTCAATTTCCAGGAAGGCAAGGAAGTGAAGAAGGGGGATATCCTTTTTCGCATCGATCCGCGCCCGTTCGAGGCCGCCCTGAAACAATCGGAAGCGCAAGCCTTGCGCGATGTCGCCAGCCGCGACCAGGCCGCGTCGCAGGAAAGGCGATACCAGGAGCTGCTGGACAAGAATTTCGTCTCCAAGGACGCGTATGCGCAGTTCCGCACCAACGCGGCGACCGCCGAGGCCACCTCGCGCGCCAGCCAGGCCGCGCTCGAGAACGCAAAACTCAATATCGAGTACACGGTGATCCGCGCCCCCATCGACGGCTACGTCGGCCGCGCCCTGCTGCAGGCCGGCAACATGGTCAAGGCAAACGACACGATCTCGCTGGTGGTGATCAACCAGGTCAGGCCGGTCTACGTCAACTTCGCGATCCCCGAGCAGCAGCTGCCCGTCGTGCGCGACCTGATGCACAAGAACCCGTTGACCGTCGAGGTCACCGCGCCCGGGGCCGACAAGCCTTTGGCGACCGGCCGCATCGCGTTCCTCGACAACGCCGTGGACCAGACCACCGGGACGATCAAGGTGCGCGCGATTTTCGACAACGCCGGCGTCGCGCTCTGGCCGGGCCAGTTCGTCACCGTGCGCGCCAAGCTGTTCGACCAGGAGAACGCCATCGTAGTGCCCTCGCGGGCGGTGCAGACGGGCCCGAGCGGGCAGTTTGTGTATGTGATCAAGTCCGACATGACGGCCGAAGTGCGCAAGATCACGGTCGCGCGCACCGAGGGTGAAAACTCCGTGCTTGCCGGCGGCACCCTCGCCAAGGACGAGAAAGTCGTCGTGCGCGGCGCGTTGCGGCTCGCGCCTGGGACGAAAGTCACGATTGCCGATCCGGGAGCCGCATCGTGAACCTGTCGGAAATCTTCGTCCGCCGGCCGGTCATGACGATCCTCGTCATGTTCGGGGTGCTCATATTCGGGATTGCGGCGTTCCGGCTGCTGCCGGTCAGCCAGTTGCCGAGCATCGACTATCCCACGATTCAAGTCACCGCCGAGCTGCCCGGCGCGGCGCCGGAGACCATGGCCTCCGCGGTGGCCACAGTGCTGGAGAAGCAGTTCTCGACGATCGCCGGGATCGACTCGATGACCTCGATCAGCGGCCAGGGCACCACCGCGGTCACGATCCAGTTCAACCTCGACCGCGATATCGACGCAGCGGCGCAGGACGTCAACTCGGCGATTGCGGCCACGGCGCGACTGCTGCCGCCCGCAATGCCGACGCCACCTTCGTTCCGCAAGGTGAATCCGGCGGACTTCCCGGTGTTCTTCCTCGCGCTGACCTCCGAGACGATGCCGATCTCCACGGTCAACGAATACGCCGAGACCTACCTCGCACAGCGCATCTCGACCATCAGCGGCGTTGCGCAGGTGCAGGTCTTCGGACAGCAAAAGTACGCAGTTCGCGTGCAGGTCGACCCCAGCGCGCTCGCCGCGCGCGGGGTGAGCATGAACGAGGTGCAGCAGGCCGTCGCCGCGGCTAACGTCAACCAGCCCACCGGCACGTTGTACGGCAAGGATCGCATGTTTGCGGTTCAGGCAACCGGGCAGCTCTACGACGCGGCGGCCTTCAAACAGGTCATCGTGACCTATCGCAACGGCTCTCCGGTGCGCCTGGGCGAGGTCGGCACGGTCATCGACAGCGTGCAGAGCGACAAGGTGGCGGCCTGGTTCAAGGACAAGCGCGGCATCGTTCTCGCGATCCAGCGCCAGCCCGGCACCAACACCATCGAGATGGTCGACGCGATCAAGAAACTGCTGCCCACGTTCCGCGCGGAGGTGCCCCCGTCCATCGGCATCGAGATCCTCTATGACCGCACGGTGATGATCCGCGCTTCGGTCGAGGAGGTCGAATTTACGCTGCTGCTGGCGCTCGCCCTCGTGGTGATGGTGATCTTCGTGTTCCTGCGCAACATTCCGGCAACCTTCATCCCCAGCGTAGCGCTGCCGCTGTCGATCGTCGGGACGTTTGCTGTCATGTACATGTTCGGCTACAGCGTGGACAACATCTCGCTGATGGCGCTCACGCTATGCGTCGGGTTCGTGGTCGACGACGCAATCGTGATGCTCGAGAACATCAGCCGCCACATCGAGATGGGCAAGAGCGTGATGCAGGCCACGCTCGACGGGTCCAGGGAGATCGCGTTCACGATTCTGTCGATGACGATTTCGCTCGCCGCGGTGTTCATCCCGGTGTTCTTCATGGGCGGCATCCTGGGCCGCCTGCTCCATGAGTTCGCGGTGGTCATCATCGTCGCGGTCCTGATCTCGGGGTTCGTGTCGCTGTCGCTCACGCCGATGATGTGCAGCCGGATCCTCAAGCCGCACGACCCGAACCTCAAGCACGGGCGCGTGTTCATGGCTTTCGAGCGCGGATTCGACGCATTCCGCGACCTGTACGGCCTCACGCTGCGCTGGGTCCTCGCGCACCAGAGATTCACCATGCTTGTGTTTCTCGCCGTGGTGGTCGCCACGGGCGTGCTTTTCGCGCGCGCTCCCAAGGGCTTCCTGCCGAGCGAGGACTCCGGACAGCTCTTCGTGTTCACCGAGGGCCCGCAGGACGTATCCTTCCAGGGCATGGTGGACCTGCAGCGCCAGGTCGCTGAGATCGTGCGCAAGGACCCGAACGTCGAGGCGATCATGTCCTTCGTCGGTGCAAGCACGTTCAACCCGGCGGGCAACAGCGGCCGGATCACGATCGCGCTCAAGCCCTATGGCCAGAGGAAGCCCGCGGACGAGGTCGTGCGTGAGCTGCGCCCCAAGCTGGCGAAAGTCATCGGCATGAAGACCTTCGTGCAGAACGTGCCCACCATCCGTATTGGGGGCTCGCTCACCAAGAGCCCCTACCAGTACGTCATCCAGGGGGCGAACACCGAACAGCTTTACCAGTGGGCGCCGCGCATCGAAGCCAAGTTGCGCACGGTGCCAGGCATCATCGACGTGTCTTCCGACCTGCAGATTGCGCGGCCGCAAGTCAACGTCAACATCGACCGCGAGAAAGCCGCCGCCCTGGGCGTTTCCGTGCAGCAGATCGAAAGCACGCTCAACTACGCCTTCGGCGCTTCGCAGGTGTCGACCATCTACACCGCGACCAACCAATACTGGGTGATCCTCGAGCTCGAGCCGCGCTATCAGACCGATCCTTCGGCGCTCGGGCTGCTTTATGTGCGCTCGACGTCCGGTGCACTGGTGCCGCTCAATTCACTTGCGCGGCTCACCTACAACGTGGGCCCCCTCGCGGTCACTCACCTGGGCCAGCTGCCTTCGGTGACGTTCTCGTTCGACGTGCGCCCCGGCGTAGCGCTGTCGGAAGCGATCGACGAGGTCAACAAGGCCATTGCCACGATGCAGGTTCCTGCCACGATCAACGCGTCCTTCGGCGGGACCGCGCAGGCATTCCAGAGTTCGCTGCAGGGCATGGGCTGGCTGCTGCTCTTGTCGGTGTTCGTGATCTACCTGGTTCTGGGAATCCTGTACGAGAGCTTCATCCACCCGCTCACGATCCTGTCCGGCCTGCCGACCGCGGGCCTTGGCGCCTTGGTGACGCTCATGGCTTTCGGGGTGGAGCTCAATATGTACGCCTTCGTGGGCATCATCATGCTGGTGGGCATCGTCAAGAAGAACGCGATCATGATGATCGACTTCGCGATCGAGGCGAAGAAGGCCGGCAAGACGCCCGAAGCGGCGATCTACGAGGCGGGCATAGTGCGTTTCCGGCCGATTATGATGACCACCGCTGCCGCATTGATGGGCAGCCTGCCGATCGCAACGGGTTTCGGTGCCGGCGGTGCCGCGCGCATGCCGCTGGGGCTGGCCGTGGTTGGAGGCCTGATGCTGTCGCAGGTGCTGACCTTGTACATCACCCCGGTGGTCTACATCTATTTCGAGCGCCTGCAGATCTGGATCGATGCGC
>JBBQNG010000002.1:0-47413 GCA_038329645.1 Burkholderiales bacterium | reverse complement strand
CCCCAGCGCAATGGCGATCTCGACCAGGCGCTGCTTGCCGTAGGGCAGATCGAGCACCCGCCTGCCGGCCTCGTCGGCAATGCCCAGCGCAGATAAAAGATCCGCCGCCTCCTCGCGCACCTCCAGGTAACTGCTGGCGGGCCGCCACAGCCTTGCCGATATCCCATGCCGCTCCGCAATGCCGAGGGCGACGTTGTCCAGCACGCTCATGTCGCGAAACAAGGAATTGATCTGGAAAGTGCGCCCGACGCCGCGCTTGACGCGCACGGCCTGGGCCAGGTGAGTCACGTCCTCGCCTCCCAGCATGACCTTGCCCGAAGTTGGCGCGAGACGACCGGTGAGCATGTTGACGAAGGTCGTCTTGCCTGCGCCGTTGGGGCCGATCAGCGCGTGCCGCGCCCCGGACTCAAGGCGGAAGTCGATGTTCTCCGCCACCGTCAGCGCGCCGAAGCTCTTGCACAGGCCCTCGGTTTCGAGCACCGCGTTCACGATCCGGACCTTTTGCCAGAGCGAAATTTCGCAATGATGGCGTCCGATATACCCAACAGGCCGCCGCGCGCAAACAGAACGACGATCACCAGCATGAGGCCGATGCCGAAATACCAATATTCGGGAAACTGCTTGGCGAGGAAATCCTGCGCGATCAGGAAAATCAGCGGGCCCACAAACGCGCCGTAGAGCCGCCCGACCCCGCCGAGGATGAGCATCACCAGCAGTTCGCCCGAGGGTTCGAATCCAAGCACGTTGAGTCCCACGAACTGGTTGGTCTGCGTGAGTAGCGCGCCCGCGATGCCCGCAATCGCCGCTGAGAGCGTGTAGACAACCAGCAAACGACGGTAGACCGGCGATCCAACCGCGTGCATGCGCACGCTGTTTTCACGGATACCCGTCAAGGAGGCGCCGAAGGGCGAATAGATCAGCCGGCGGATCAGCAGCCAGCCCAGGAACACAAGCGCGAGGCACCAGAGATAACCGGTCTTGCCATACAGGTCGAACTTGAACTGGCCGAATATCGGCGCAATGACAACACCGGACAGCCCGTCCGCCCCCCCGGTGACAGGCGTTGCCTTGTTTGCGATCTCGAGGCAGACCGCCGCAACGGCCAACGTCAGCATGAGCTGTGCGAGGCCATGCGTACGCAGCACCACTGCGCCGGTTCCCAGGCCCAACAAGCCGGCCGCCACGGCGCTTGCGACCAGCTGCACGACTGGATCGGTGACCCCGAGCTTTGCGGCCAGGATGCCGGTGACATAGGCGCCCAGCCCGAAGAACGCCGCATGGCCGAGCGTAATGATCCCCGCATAGCCGAGGATCAGGTCCAGCGAAAGGGCGAACAGAATATAGGTCAGCACCCGCGCACCGAGGGACAGGTAGTCGGGCAGGAGAAAAAAGACTGCCAGCGATATGATCCAGGGGAGCCATTCGGTCCAGCGCAGCCGGGGGTCCGCGTTGTAGCCGACAGGATGGTTCATGCCCTTTTCCCGAAGAGACCCATCGGCCGCCACAGCAGCAGGCCTATGGTCGCGGCGTAGATAAAGAATGCGCCGAACTCAGGCACCCAGTACTTGCACGCAGTATCGGTTATGCCGATCAGGAGCGCGGCCAGGAATGGGCCGCGCAGGCTGCCCATGCCGCCGACCGACACCACAATCAGGAAGTACACCAGCTGTTCGAACGGATAGGTCGGCTGGATTGCCACGATATCGGCACCGAGCGCACCGCCGAGACCCGCCAGCCCGCTGCCGATTGCGAAGGTGATGGTGAACAGACCCCGCGTGTTGATTCCGATGGATTGCGCCATCGCCCGGTTATCGACGGCAGCGCGCACCATCGCGCCCCACAGGGTGCGCTCGACCCCGAACCAGAGCACGGCGATCATCGCGGCGCTGAATACGATCAGGAATACACGGTACGCTGGAAAATCCCGCCCGAGCAGCGAAAACTGGCCTTTCAGGTATTCGGGCAGGAGGATGGGTTGCTGCAGCGTGCCGAATATGAGGCGCGCAACCGCGACCGACATGAAGATCAGCCCGATCGTGAAGAGCACCTGCTCGAGCTCGGAGGCGCCGTAAAGGCGCGAGTACAGCAAACGCTCCAGGACGACGCTTGCGGCCGCCACGAGGATGAACGAAAGCGCCAGTGCGAGCGGGAAAGGGATGTGAAACCGGCTGAGCGATGACGCAAGGATGTATCCACCCGCCATCGCGAATACGCCATGGGCGAGGTTGGTGAACCCCATCAACCCCATGGTCACGGACAAGCCGACCGAGATCACGTACAGGATCATTCCGTATGCGACACCGTGAAAGGCGACGCTGACCAGGGATGAGAGGAAGGCTTCCATTCTGGGTTCGGCTATCCCGGGCAAAAAAAGCCCCCGCGCCTTGGGTGTGCGCGGGGGCTCCTGTTACGTTACTTCTTCTCGAATTCCTTCAACGGATCCTTGATGGCGGTCGTGATCGTTTCCAGTTCCACGTTGGCCAGTTTGCCGCCGACCTTGCGCACTTCGCGCAGGTATTCGGGATTGATTACATCCCGGGTCTCAGGGTCGATCGACACCGGGCCGCGCGGGCTGGTGGTGCTCTTGTAGTGCTTCAGGATCTCCATGGTCTTGTCCGGGTCGATCTTGCCGCCCTGCGCGCGGATCGCGGTGTATATCGCATCCATTGCGTCCCAGGCGCCCACCACCATGAAGCCGGGATTCAGGTCCGCGCCGTATTCTTTCTTGTAGGCGGCGACGAACGCCTTGTTCGCTGGCCGGTCCGCAGCGGCGGAATAGTGGTGGACGGTGATGACGCCGAGCGCGGCGTCTCCCATGCCCTGCAATTCCTCGTCCGTGGTGATGTCGCCCGTGCCCAGGTACTTGATGTTGGCTTTGTCCATGCCCAAATCGCCGTAGGCTTTCATCATCGCGGTGGCCTGCTTGCCTGCCGGATTGAACGCGAACAGGACGTCAGGCTTGGCATCCTTGATGCGCTGCATGAAGGGCACGAAGTCCGGGTTTGCGAGCGGGATGCGCACAGTGCCGGTGATTTCCCCGCCGCCTTCCTTGAAGCCGCGCACGAAGCAGCCCTCGGCCTCGTGGCCCGGCGCGAAGTCGCTGACCGCGGAGTAGGCTTTCTTGTACTTCTTGGCCGCCCACTGCCCCAGCGGGTAGGCGGACTGGCACAAGGTGAAAGACAGGCGCGTCATGTAGGGCGACATGCCGACGACTTTCGCGCCCGACGCGTTCGCGCTGACGAACGGGACCTTGGCTTCGGCGGTCAGCGGGGCGATGGCAGCCATGTTGGGTGTCCACACCACACCGGTCAGGATCTGCACCTTGTCGCGCACGATCAGCTCCTGCGCGATGCGCTTTGCCACGTCTCCGTTGGGGCCCGTATCGTCGCGCGATATGAGCTCGATCTTGACCCCGGGAGGGAGCTTGTCAGCGTGCAGCTTCATGTAGAGCTTCACGCCCTTGTCGACCTGGTCACCCTGCGCGGCGCCCGGGCCACTGTACGAGCTGATCAGGCCGATCTTGACGGTCTGGGCGCTGGCTGGAAACGCGCAGGCCAGCGCGGCTGCCGCGATGCCCGCACACAGTGATACGGTGGCTTTCATGGGTTCTCCTCCGATGGAAAGTTCCGCCTTCCGACTGGCGGCGGGTGTTTCTTTTAGTCTATCAAAGATCGATTAGCATACAGGACTATGAACGCCGCCGAACACCTGCTGGGCGCAGCCGCTCTCGGCCGCCACGGCAGCCGTGTGGCACTGTTGTGCGCAGGCGAATCGGTCGGCTATGGTGAGCTCGCCAGACGCGTTCAAGCGGCAGCGGCCGCTTGGCTGTCGCTCGGTGCGTTGCCCGGCGACCGCGTCCTGATCCGCTTACCGGATTCGCCCGAGTTCGCTGCCGCCTGGCTCGGTGCCCTCCATGCCGGGATCGTCGCAATCGCGGTCAACGACAGGCTGCCCCTCGTAGACCAGGGCTACATGTTCGAGGACAGCGCCGCGCGCCTTTTTCTTGTCGAGGGCGAGCGGGCCGATGACATCGCCGCCTTTGCCGGCAAGTACTGCGTCTTCATTTCCGCTTGGCGACGGGCATTGACTGCGGCTTCTCCCATGGGCAGCTCTGCTGCAGTGCGGTCGGATGTCCCCGCTTTCTGGCTCTATTCCTCCGGGACCACCGGACGGCCCAAGGGCATCGTCCATTCCCATGGCGATGTGCTGACGGCCGGCAATGGCATGCGTGAGGTGCTGAACCTCGGTCCTGGCGACATTGTGTCCGGCACCTCCAAAATGTTCTTCGCGTACGGCCTCGAGCATGCACTCCTGGGTCCGCTCGCGATCGGCGCCACATCGGTCCTCGACCCGCAACCGGTGGATGAGAACAGCGCGAGAGAAATCGTGGCCCTTCACAAGCCTGCGGCCTTTTTTTCGGTGCCCTCCTTCTATCGCCGGCTGTTGTCCCTGGGGCAGGTGGCGCTCGAGCCGTTCCGTGCAATTCGCCATTGCGTCGCCGCGGGCGAGCGGCTCCCCGCCGCGGTACTCGATCACTGGCGTGCAGCAACCGGAATCGAGATCCTGTCGCTGTACGGCACCTCGGAAACCTTTTGCGCGGCAATGATGACGCCTCCGGGCACTTCTACCGCGGCGCGCACCGGCCGTCCCCTCGCCGGGGTGAGGGCCCGCCTATTGAACGATGCCGGCACCGAGGTTGCAGCAGGAGAACCGGGCGTACTGTGGCTCCGCCACCCGTCACTTGCGCTTGGCTACGTCGACCGCCCCGAAGCGACCGCCGCGCAGTTCGTTGACGGATGGTTCTGCACCAAGGACATCTTCGTGCGCGATGCGGACGGGTTTTTCTCCCATCAGGGACGTGCGGATGAATTCATCAAGGTGGCCGGCCAATGGGTGCGGCCGGGCGAACTCGAGGAGGCGGCCGCCGCCGACGGGTCGATTGCCGAAGCCGCCTGCGTCGGAGTGAACGATGCGGACGGTTTCGAGCGGCTGGCCTTGTTCGTGGCTGCGCGCACGGATCCCGAGGCTGCGATTGCGGCCGCTGCACGCGCCTGCGAGAACAACCTGCCGCGCCACAAGCGCCCCAAGTGGATTCGCGCGGTCCCCGAACTGCCGCGCACCGCCACCGGAAAAATCCAGCGCTTCAAGCTGCGCGAACTGATCGAGCGCGAGCTGGCCGGTTAAGACTAGAATTTCCCCCTTTTCGAATCCACTCCAGCGAGGCAATCATGGCGTACGCAATTCCCCTTTGGACACCGCCCGCCCTTCCGGTCAGCGGCACTGCGGACACTTTCCCGGTGCGGCGCATCTTCTGCGTGGGCCGCAACTACGTCGAGCACCAGAAGGAAATGGGTGGTGACGGCCGCGAGCAGCCGTTTTTCTTCATCAAGTCGGAGTTCGCCCTGATTGCCGGCGGCGGCGAGATCCACTACCCGGCGAAAACCACCAACTATCATTACGAGACCGAAATGGTGGTGGCCATCGGCAAGGGTGGGCGCCGCATCCCGGCAAAGGATGCCGCCAACCATGTCTTCGGCTATGCCGTCGGGCTGGACATGACCCGGCGCGACCTCCAGCAGGCGGGCAAGGACAAGGGGCGGCCGTGGGACTTCGGCAAGAATTTCGACGAAGCCGCGCCGTGCGCCGCGCTGTCGCCCGCAGCCGGGATCGGCCATCCCTCGAAGGGCACGATCTCCCTTACGGTAAACGGCAAAGAGCGCCAGAAGGCCGACCTTGCAGACATGATCTGGTCGGTGCCCGAGCAGATCGAGTACCTGTCGCAGTACTACACGCTCGAGCCCGGCGACATCATCATGTCGGGCACGCCCGCAGGCGTCGGTCCGGTCCAGCCGGGTGACCAGCTGGTCGCGCAAATCGAAGGGCTTACCGACCTGCGCGTGAAAATCGTCCCGGCACTCTAGGGTCCTCTGACATGCGTCTTTACACGTACTTTCGCAGCTCGGCTGCGTTCAGGGTCCGCATCGCCCTCAACCTCAAGCGGTTGGACTACGAGTCGATTGCGGTTTCGCTGCCCAAGGGCATGCACCGCGAGGATGGCTTCGGCGCAATCAACGAGCAGCGTCTGATCCCTGCGCTGGTCGACGAAGGGCACACGCTGACGCAATCGCTGGCCATCATCGAGTACCTGGAGGAAAAGCACGCAGATCCGCCGCTCCTGCCGAAGGATTCGCTGGGGCGCGCGCGGGTGCGCTCGCTGGCGTTACTCGTGGCGTGCGAGATCCATCCGATGAATAACCTGCGCGTATTGCAGCACCTGAAGCGCGCTTTGGGACAAACCGAGGCAGGCATCAATGCCTGGTACCGCCACTGGGTAGCCGAAGGCCTCGCAAAATTCGAGGCGGACCTGGTGAAGACGGCCGGCACCGGAAAGTTCTGCCACGGCGACTCACCGACCCTGGCCGACTGCTGCCTGGTACCCCAGGTCTTCAACGCCAAGCGCTATGACTGCGACCTCACTCCCTACCCCGTAGCCATGCGCGTGTTCGACGCGTGCATGCAGGTGGAGGCCTTCGACAAGGCCCAGCCGATGAAGCAGCCGGACGCGGAATAGCCGATTTTCAGAGGGCGGCGAGCTCTTCGTCGAGCACGGGCATGAGCTCCTGGACGAGCGCTTCGATTGAGAAGACGGCGGTGAGGTCCAGGTCGGCCCGCGCCTCCCGGACAACATTCCGAAGATGACGCTGATCGGCGACGGCCGCGGCGCACCAGTCGTCGACCTGCGACTGCGCGCCTGCGCGATCCATCGAATTCATCAAGAGACGCGACAAGCGCTCGGAGAAGACCAACCCGTTAAGAGATTCGAGGTTTTGGCGCATTCTCGCGGGATCCACCACCAGGCTGGCGGCGATGCGTTCAAGAGCGTCCAAAGCGCCACCGGCGGTCTCCACAAGCTCCGGCAGCGTAGCCAGTTCTGCCTGCCAGCCGCCGATTGCACGCTCGTGCTCGTGTGTTGCATACAGCATCGTCGCGAGCAGTCCCGGAGCACGCGCCGCCGCGGCGAGCGCCTGCAGGCAGGCCACCGGGTTTCTTTTGTGAGGCATGGCGCTTGAAGTCCCGACGCCTTTTTTCGGTACTGCCTCGAGCATCTCCCCAACCTCGGCCTGCGACAGCAGCGCAATGTCGCCGGCAATCTTGCCTACAGTCGCAACAAGGATCGCCAGCGCCGAGGCGAACGAGAGAAGCTCGTCGCGCTGGCTGTGCCAGGGCCGTGCGTCCGCGATCCCGAGGCGTTCTGCGACCCCGCGCCGAACTTGCACGCGCTTCGGCCCAAGCGCATCCAGCGTCCCCACCGGCCCGCCCAGCTGGACGCACAGCGCGCGCCGCGCAGCTTCGGCCAGCCGTACCCGGCAACGGCTCAGGGCGGTCGCCCATCGCGCGATCTTGATGCCGGCGGTGATGGGGATGGCGGGTTGCATCATCGTCCGGCCGAGCATCACCGTCTCGGCGTTCCGGCGCGCATGGTCGGCGAGCAGCGCGATCGCTTGCGCAAGGACCCGGTCGGCTTCCGCAACGCAAGGCTGCATGCAAAGGATGCTGGCCGTGTCGAGGACGTCTTGGCTGGTCGAGCCGTAGTGCACAAACGACGCGGCTTTGGGGTTCGACGCGCGGACCTTTTCTGTCAGCGCCCTTACCAGCGGTATCGCCAGCGACCCTGCGACTTTCCCCTCTTCCGCAAGCTTCTGCGCCGGCACCTTCAAGCCAGCGCAAGCCGCCTCGATCACGATCGCAGCCTCAGGCGGTATGACGCCCGCGTCGGCTTCGCTGCGCGCCAGGGCGCTTTCGAACGCCAGCATTGCCCGGACAAAAGCCTCCTCGCCGAGCGCGACGGAAAACGACGCTCGAGACAGGGTTCGTGCAAGCAGGTTGCCGGCCATGCGATTGCTTTTCAGGCCTCGATGAAAGCCGTCTCGTCCTTGCCCTGCAGGCGAATGTCCCAGCGCCACAAGGCCGGCTGATTGGGGTCCTGCGCGGCGACGAGGGTTGCCGCGCGCGTGCCGGCTGCGCGTGCCAGCGGGTCGTCCTTGATCGCACCGGCCGGCGCGAGAAAGACGCGCGTCCGTACGGCCTTCAGCAATCCGCGCGCAAAAACGGTCACGTGGATCTGCGGCGCATACTTTTCGCCAGACGGGCCAACACACGCGCCGGGCATCACGGTCTCTATGCAATAGCGTCCGTCGACGTCGGTGACAGTGCGCCCATACCCGTAGGGCTTCACACTGTTGCCCGCAGCCGGCACCTTGCCCGCTTGATCGGGTTGCCAGGTTTCGATGAGCGCATCGGTGACCAGCGTGCCCGCTCCGTCATATACCGATCCGGTGAGCTTGATCTGGTTTGACGGCTGGTCGAAGGCAACCTTGTTGCCGTCGTCCCATTTGAGGCCGACGTGGAAGAACGGGCCGATTGTCTGCGAGGGTGTTCTTACGGTCATCATCAGGTTCCCATCGGCGTGGCTTTCGGCCCGCGCAGCACGACGTCGAATCGGTAGCCCAGCGCCACTTCCTCGATGCCGTCCTCGAGGTCGAGGGTCGAGACCATGCGCTGCCGCGCCGCTGCGTCGGAAACGCTGTTGAACACCGGGTCAATCGGCAGCAGCGGGTCCCCCGGAAAGAACATCTGCGTGATCAACCGCTGTGCGTAGGCGTTGCCGAACAGAGACAAGTGGATGTGCGCCGGACGCCACGCCCACGGATGGTTTCGCCACGGATAGGCACCGGGCTTGATGGTCACGAACCGATACTCGCCATCCTCTCCGGTGAGGACTTTGCCCTGGCCGAGAAAGTTCGGGTCCAGCGGCGCGTCGTGTTGATCGACAGGGTGCGCGTAGCGGCCTGAAGCGTTGCACTGCCAGAGTTCCACCAGCGAATTGCGCACCGGCATTCCGTCTTCGTCACTGACACGCCCGACCAGGACCATTTTCTCGCCCAGGGGCGCGCCTTTTCCCCAGGTGGTGAGATCGGCCTCGGAGTCCTTCACGAAGCCCCTGGGGAAAGCCGGCCCGGCCGTTTCAAGCGGATGCGGCGCAACCCGGATCATTGCCTGTTTTGGCGCGCGCAACGCCGTGCTCTTGTAGAGCGGGTAATCGTAGGGCGGATCGACGTCTATGCGGTCCCTCGCGGACATGGTGCAGCTCCTATGAATGAATTGAAGGTAGGATCAAGCGACCCTGAACAGCGCCTTGAGGTCCTCGCCGATGGCTTCGCCTTTCATCGGCGAGCCCGGACCATCGATATGGCGCCCCCACACGCGGGTTTCCTTACCGCGGGCGAGGACAATGCCGTCCAGCCGCGCGGCTTCGTGGACCACCACAAACGATTTCCCGCCAAACCGCTCTATCCTCGAGCGGACCTCGCAGCGGTCGGCCTGTTCGGCCGGATGGATGAATTCGCTCTGCGCCGCGACCAGCGGCATGGAGCGGCCTTCGGCCCGCATGCGCTTGGCGGTATAGCCCGCGGAGGCGAAAAACGCCCAGGTCGCCGAATCGAACCAGCGGAAATAGGTGGGATAGAAAATGATCCCGGCCGGATCGCAATCGCCCCAATAGACCTCGCATGCAAAACGGCTGCTGATCGAGGCAAATTCCGGTTGATCGGGTGGCATAAGGCGATGATGATGCGCCGGTCGAGCGGGCGTCAAGCCGACTGTTTCGCATACGTTTCGCGCGCACAGCCAATTGCGCAGAGACCGGCGACCATCCAAACCAGCATCAAACTAAACCCGCCCGCATAGGCTGAAAAACTGTACGCGCGCACCGGCCCGGCCATCGTCCCGTCCCAGCCCCGGTCGAGGAGCCACCCGATCAGCGGCTGCATGGCCATGCCGCCGAGCATATTGCCCATGTTGGCAACACCCGAAGCGGTGCCCGCGAGCGGGGGCGGGGCCGACTCCTTGCAGAAAGCGAACCCGATTACCACGACGCCGGAAGCAAGGCCCAGACCCGCCATGATCGCCAGCACCGCGGCATAGGGCAGGCGCGGCACGTAAATCAGCACAGCCCAGAGCACTGCCGCGATGGACCCACCCACGAGGATCGGGAGCTTCCTGCGATGCAGCCTGTCGGACAGGGCGCCGGCAAGCGGACTGCCCACCGCCCAGGCCACCAGCATGACGGAGGTCACGAGCGCCGCCTGCGCGGTCGTCATCCCGTACTGCGACACCAGGAATGGCACGCCCCAGAGCCCGCCGAAGGCGAGCATCGGACCAGTGATCGCGCCGCAGCCGATGAAATTCAGCCAGACGTTCCGATAGCGGAACACGGCCGCTATCCCTCCGAGCATCGAATGCCTGGAAGGCGCTCCAGGAGGCAGGGTCGAGAAGCTGCGATAGCCTCGCGCTTGCGGATCGTCGCGCACCAGGAGCCAGGTTGCCGCCGCCAGCAGTGCGGTCGACACCCCCGTTGCGACCATCACCGAGCGCCACCCGAATGCGTCCACTGCAATCCGCAACGGGACTCCGGCCGAAATGCCGCCGAGACTTCCGCACGCGAGGGCCAGGCCGGAAATCAGCGCGAAACGCGAGGGCTTAACCCAATGCGTAGCAAGCTTCAGCATTGAGACAAAAGCAACGCCCACGCCGGCGCCCACGAGCAGCCTTCCGGTTCCCACCAACGCATACGCTGGCGCCAACGCAAACAGCAATGTGCCGGTCGCAGCGAGCAAACCGCCGGCAGTAAGTACCCGGCGTGGCCCCCAGTGGTCGACCAGCACGCCGGTCGGTATCTGGATGGCCACGTAGGCATAAAAATAAAGTGCGGACAGGTTGCCGAGCGCGACGGCCGAAAGCGCGAACTCGGCCATCAGCTCCTGGGTGATGACCGCTGGCGCGACGCGCTGGAAAAAACCGATGAGGTAGAGGCCGGCGCCCAATCCCCACACGCCGAGGGCAACCTTGATGGACGGATAGGTCGCTCTTTGCATCTCTGCGGCGGCGGTTCTGCGCGGGACGTGGATTATACGTGCGCGGTTGACAGTCCCCGCGGTTGACAGTCCCCGCGGTTGACAGTCCCTATGAGGCGCGGGGACAATGTCGCCTGTACTAGCACATTAGTGCCAGCGCCGATTTGAGGTTCAGCTTGCGGGCGCCCGGTGGGGGTTTCCACCGGAAAAACAAATCCAGCTAAAGAGACGAGGGGAGCAACCCGTTTCTGGCGCAAGCTGAACGGGTTTTTTGCTTTCTGGAGTCCCCCGCAGTGCACGTCCCGCCGCATTCCGCCCGCATCGAACCCCTGCTCGACGAGCGCATCCTCGTGCTAGACGGCGCCATGGGCACGATGATCCAGCGCGAGAAGCTGGAGGAGGCGGACTATCGAGGCGAGCGCTTCAGGGATTTTCCCGGCGAACTGCGCGGCAACAACGACCTCCTCACGCTCACGCAGCCGGCGCTGATCCGCAGGATTCATTGCGAATACCTCGCGGCCGGCGCGGACATCGTCGAGACCAACACTTTCAACTCGACGTCCGTCTCAATGGCCGATTACGGGATGGAATCGCTCGTCTACGAGCTCAACCTCGAGGCTGCAAAGCTTGCCCGGAGCGCGGCCGCCGAGTGGGAAGCAAAGACCCCCGCCAGGCCGCGTTTCGTCGCCGGCGTGCTGGGGCCGACAACCAAGACCACTTCGATATCGCCCGATGTGAACGACCCGGGATTCCGCGGCGTTTCTTTCGACCAGCTGGTGGCAGCGTATACCGAAGCCCTGCGCGGTCTTGTCGATGGCGAAGCCGACCTGATCCTGGTCGAAACAGTGTTCGATACGCTCAATTGCAAGGCTGCCCTGTTCGCAATCGAGACTTTTTTCGAGGCGCGCGGCCTGCGCCTGCCGGTGATGATCTCGGGCACGATCACGGACGCTTCCGGCCGGACGTTGTCAGGCCAGACCACCGAAGCGTTCTACAACTCCGTGCGTCATGCGCAACCCATATCGGTGGGACTCAACTGCGCCCTCGGCGCCAAAGAGCTGCGGCCGTACGTCGAGGAACTGTCGAATATCGCGGAAACATATACGTCGGTGCACCCCAACGCGGGCCTGCCGAACGCTTTCGGCGAGTACGACGACACGCCGGAAAACATGGCACGCCAGATGGGCGAATGGGCGCGCAGCGGCTGGCTGAACATTGCCGGCGGATGCTGCGGGACCACGCCGGAGTTCATCCGCGCCATTGCCGCGCAGGTCGAAGGCGTCTCGCCGCGCGCGATTCCCGATCTTCCCAAGGACATGCGCCTTGCCGGCCTCGAGCCCTTCAACGTGGGCGGGAAGTCGCTCTTCGTGAACGTCGGCGAGCGCACCAACGTGACTGGCTCGAAGGCCTTCGCGCGCCTGATCCTGGCCGGCGACTACGCCGGCGCGCTCGCTGTCGCGCGCCAGCAGGTCGAAAGCGGCGCACAGGTGATCGACGTGAACATGGACGAGGCGATGCTCGACTCGGAAAAAGCCATGGTCACCTTCCTCAACCTGGTGTCCTCGGAGCCTGACATCTCGCGCGTGCCGGTAATGATCGACTCTTCCAAGTGGAGCGTCATCGAGGCCGGCCTCAAATGCCTGCAGGGCAAGGGCATCGTCAACTCCATCAGCATGAAGGAGGGCGAGGCCGAGTTTCTGCGCCAGGCGCGCCTGGTGCGCAAGTACGGCGCGGCCGCAGTGGTGATGGCTTTCGACGAAAAAGGCCAGGCCGATACGTTCGACCGGCGCATCGAGGTCTGCGCACGGGCCTACAAGCTGCTGACCGGGGAAGTCGGTTTCCCGCCCGAGGACATCATTTTCGACCCGAACATTTTCGCGGTCGCAACCGGCCTCGAAGAGCACGCGAATTACGGCATCGACTACATCGCCGCGACGAAGTGGATCCGCGCCAATCTTGCGCACGCGAAGATTTCAGGCGGCGTTTCGAACTTCTCGTTTTCGTTCCGCGGCAACGACGCAGTGCGCGAAGCGATGCACACTGCGTTCCTCTATCACGCGATCAGCGCCGGCATGTCGATGGGGATCGTCAACGCCGGCCAGCTCGGCGTGTACGCGGAGATCGCCCCCGACCTCAAGGAGCGTGTCGAAGACGTCATCTTCAATCGCCGGCCCGATGCGACCGAGCGCCTGATCGAGATCGCCAACACGGTCAGGGGCGGTGCCAAGGAAAACATCAAGGACGACACCTGGCGGCGGGGACCCGTCGAGGGCCGCCTTTCCCATGCGCTCGTGAACGGCATCACCGACTTCATCGTCGAGGATACCGAGGAGATCCGCCTCAAGATCGACGCGGCCGGAGGCAAGCCGATCGAGGTCATCGAAGGCCCGCTCATGGACGGCATGAACGTGGTCGGGGACCTTTTCGGCGCGGGCAAGATGTTCCTGCCGCAGGTGGTGAAATCGGCGCGCGTGATGAAGCAGGCCGTCTCCCACCTCATCCCGTATATCGAGGCCGAAAAGGTGCGCAGCGGAAACGCCGGCAAGGCCAAGGGAAAGATCGTGATCGCCACCGTGAAAGGCGATGTGCACGACATCGGCAAGAACATCGTGGCGGTGGTGCTCCAGTGCAACAACTACGACGTGGTCAACCTGGGCGTGATGGTTTCGGCGCAGAAGATCCTCGAGACCGCCAAGGCCGAGAAGGCCGACGTGATCGGCCTGTCCGGGCTGATTACCCCGTCGCTGGAGGAAATGGCGCACGTCGCCAAGGAGATGCAACGCGATGGTTTCAAGCTGCCGCTCCTAATCGGCGGGGCGACGACTTCGCGCGCCCATACCGCGGTGAAGATCGCGCCCAACTACTCGGGGCCGGTAGTCTACGTGCCCGACGCGTCGAGGAGCGTGTCGGTGGTGTCCAACCTGCTTTCGGCCGACCTGCGCGACGGATACCTGGCCGGCGTGCTCGCGGACTACGACAAGATCCGCATCCAGCACCGCGACAAGAAGGGGCCGGGCCCGTTGCACCCGATCGCCGAAGCGCGCAGGCTCGGCCTGAAAACGGACTGGAAGCAATACGTACCGCCGGTGCCAAGGCAGCTTGGCATCCAGGCGCTGCGCGCCTACCCGGTTGAGAAACTGGTGCCGCATATCGACTGGACACCTTTTTTCCAGGCCTGGGAATTGTCGGGGCCGTACCCGCGCATCCTCGAGGATGAGGTCGTCGGCGATGCGGCCAGGAAAGTGTTTGTCGAAGCGCAGGCGATGCTGGCCCGCATCGTGGAGGAAAAGTGGATCACTGCCAATGGCGTGTTCGGGCTGTTTGCAGCCGCGCAGGTCAATGGCGACGATATCGAGGTCTACGCAGATACACATCGGCGGGACGTGCGCATGACCTGGCACAACCTGCGCCAGCAGAACCACAAGCCCACTGGGCGACCCAACCAGTGCCTGGCCGATTTCATCGCCCCAAAGGGCTCGGGCGCCGCGGACTACATCGGCGCTTTCGCGGTCTGCACCGGCGGCTTCGAGGCGCGCCTGGCGGACTATGAGGCAAATAACGACGACTACAACGCAATCATGCTGAAAGTGCTCGCCGACCGACTGGCCGAGGCATTCGCCGAGCACCTGCACCTGCGCGTACGGCGCGAGTTCTGGGGCTATGCCGCCGACGAGGCGCGCTCCAACGAAGATCTCATCGCGGAGAAGTATCGTGGTATCCGCCCGGCACCGGGTTACCCGGCCTGCCCGGACCATACCGAGAAGGGCGAGCTGTTCAGGCTTCTCGACGCGACGCGGAACACGGGGATGACGTTGACCGAGTCATTCGCGATGCTCCCGGCGTCCGCGGTGTCCGGGTTCTATTTCTCCCACCCGGATTCGGGCTATTTCGCAGTCGGCAAGCTCGGCCGCGACCAGGTCGAGGACTACGCCAGGCGCAAGTCGATGTCGCTCGAGGACGCCGAGCGCTGGCTGGCGCCGTACCTGGCCTACGAGCCGGTGGCGATGCCGGTGCCCGCCTAGCCTGCGATGCCCGCCGCGGCCAAGCTCTTCGTCTCGCTCGGCAGCCTCTTCGCCCTGCTGGCGGTGATCATCGGTGCGTTCGGCGCGCACGGCCTGAAAACGCGCCTGTCTGTGGAAATGCTCGCCCTCTACCAGACCGGCGTGCAGTATCACTTCTACCATGCGCTCGGTCTCGTGCTGGTGGGCCTGGCGCTGGTGCATCTGCCGGACAGTACGTCGCTGCGGGTTTCCGGCTGGCTGATGGGCGCGGGGATCGTGTTGTTCTCCGGCAGCCTTTACGCGCTCGCGCTGTCAGGCGAGAAGTGGCTCGGCGCCGTGGCGCCCCTGGGCGGCACGGCTTTCATCGCATCCTGGGCGGCATTAGCTTGGGGCATGTTTCGTGCCTAGTGAATGTACTTGTACCAGTACAAAAAAGTCCCGAAACCGGCTCGGGAAGCCGATCTTACGAAATAAAAGTCTAGGATTTGACGCTGTGCGCTAGGGCGGCGCGGCGACCGGCGTGCGATGTGCCGGCGTACCACTGCGGCAACAGCGACCCGGCCACCATCCCGAAAATGGCCGCCATCAGACCGGCAAACTGGGGTGGAAAAAACCCGTCGGGCGCGCCGAACTCGAGCGCAAGCCAGGTGCCCAGGCCCAGTGCCATTGCTGCCGCGGCGCCTTGCGTTGTGGCGCGCTTCCAGTAGAGACCAAAAGCAAGCGGGGTAAAAGCCGCCACCAGCGTGATCTTGTAGGCGTTCTCCACCATGCCGTAGATAGTCGAGTTGGAGGTCATCGCGAATACCAGCACACCGATGGCGAAGAGCAGCACCACGATCCTCAGCATGCGCAGGAACTGGTCGTCGGTGATGTTGGGGAAGAAATTGCGCAGCACGTTCTCGGCGAATGTGACGGAAGGCGCGAGCAGGGTAGCCGACGAGCACGACAGGATCGCCGCAAGCAGCGCGCCGAAGAACATGACCTGCACCGCGAACGGCGCGTGGTCGAGGATCAGCCGCGGCAGGATGTACTGTGAGTCCTTGGCGAGCAGGTCGGCCACCATCTTCGGGTCGATAAGGCTGGCCGAGTACGCGAGGAACATCGGCACGAATGCAAAGAAGAAATAGATGGATCCGCCCAGCACCGAGCCCAGCGCGGCGGTGTTCTCGTTTTTCGCCGCGCTCACGCGCTGGAACACGTCCTGCTGCGGAATCGAACCCAGCGCCATCGTCATCCAGGCCGCGGCGAAGGCGATCATGTCGCGCGGCTCCAGCGCCGGGAGGAAATCGAGCTTGCCGGCTGCCCGTGCGTGCTCCACCACGACACCCGCCCCGCCCGCCATGCCGGAAACCACCACCGCGATGTACACCATCCCGACGCCGATGATGAGCATCTGGAACAGGTCCGTGAACGCGACCGAGAACATGCCGCCGGCCAGGGTGTACACCAGCACGATGGCGACGCCGAGCATCATGCCCTGCCAGGGGGCGAGCGCACCTTCGGTGAGGACGTTGAACACCAGGCCGAGAGCGGTCACCTGTGCCGATACCCATCCCAGGTAGGAGATGACTATGCAGACGGCGGCGGTCAGCTCGATCGCGCGATTGTAGCGGGCCCGATAGAAGTCGCCGATGGTGAGCAAGCCCATGCGGTACAGCGGCCGCGCGAAGAAAAGGCCCACGAAGATGAGGCACATCGACGAGCCGAACGGATCGGCCACAACGCCCTTGAGGCCTTCGTTGAGGAATTTCGACGGGATGCCGAGAACGGTTTCTGAGCCGAACCAGGTGGCGAAGACGGTCGCCACGATGAACGGCAGGGGAAGGTGGCGGCCGGCGACAACAAAATCGGCGGAGTTCTTTACCTTCGTCGCGGCATACAGGCCGATGCCGATCGACACGATGAGATAGACAATGACGAACTGGAGCAGCATGGCCGTGTTCTTGTTCGGGACAGCGCCATGATAGCGACGGCCCCCTTCACTGCCAACGCCTCGCCGTCAGTCGTCGGGGAAATCTGCGCCACGAAGCCCGGCTTCCTCAGGCAGGCGGACCGGGCGCGCGCTCGCGACGGACAAGCCCAATGGCGGCTCTTCCAGGGCGCGCGTCAGGCCGGCCTGATGCGTGCTCTCTCCTAGCTCCACGAACGCGCGCACGGCCCGCGTTTCCCGCAGGGCCCGGGCGAGCGTTACCTGAAGCACGATTTTCCCTGTGCAGCACGGGCAACCGGAAGCCAGCGATTTCAGGTTCGGCGTCTCCGGCAGGTGCCTCGCCCGTGCGACAAGGCCGAGCCAGTCGGTCCGTTCGGCGCACCTCCGGGCGATGAAGGCGCCGGCCTCTGGCCCCGGCGGGCCGGTGACGATGTGCACCGGGATCCGCGCCATCGCCCGCTCAGCTTTCCTCTCGGCGGCCCACCGGCAGGCCGAGGGCTTTCAGTTTTCGGTACAGGTGCGTGCGCTCCAGGCCGGTGCGGTCTGCCACGCGCGACATGCTGCCGTTTTCGCGCGCCAGCTGGTACTCGAAGTACAGGCGCTCGAAGGCATCGCGCGCTTCGCGATAGGGCTGGTCGAGGGGCATCTCGCCCGCGGCCACCGGCCCCGAGTGCGCAGCGAGGACACGCTCGACATCCTCAAGATGAACTTCTTCGTCCAGGGCTGTGAGCGCCAGGTTCTTGACCACGGCATCGAGCTGGGCGAGATTGCCGGACCAGGGGTGGTGACGCAGCGCATTGAGGGCCGCAACTGAAAACCGCCGCGGCGGGCAGGCTCGGGCCTCGACCAGCTGCGCAAGCACGAGCGCCGCGATATCCGGGATCTCTTCGGCAAACTCCCGTACCGGGGGAAGCGCGATCACCAGTTCGGAGAGCCGCACCATCAGGTCGGCGTCGAAACCCTGCTCGGCCACCAGCCGCTTGGGCTCGACGGCCGAAAAGGAGACCACCCGGGCCTTGTGCTTTTCGGCGCGGACAAGAAGGAACTCGAGATTTTTCTGCTCGATGCGCGTGAGCTTGGCGACATCGGCGACGAAAAGAATCCCGCCGGCCGCGCGCGCCAGCACTTCCGAGGGCGGATCGTTGAGCGCGTCCTCGCCCACCACGAAAGGCGCGCCCGCCGCAAGCAGGTGACGCACGAACATCTCGGCCTGCATGCCGCGCTCTCCGCGCAGCATCAGGGGCGTTCCGACCTGTGCGAGCTGCGCCAGCCGTTTCTTAAGGTCGCCAAGCACCGCCGAGCGTCCCAGGGCTGCAAGGGATAGCCGGTGCGAAACGGGCACGTCCTGGTTGCGCAGCGCGCGCTTTACGGTCGCGAGCAGGCGCTGCAGCGCGATTGGCTTCTCGAGGTAGTCGAGCGCGCCGATGCGGGTCGCCTCCACGGCGGTCTCGATCGTGCCGTGCCCGGACATCATTACCACCGGCATCGTGAGCTGGCCGTTGGCTGCCCACTCCTTGAGCAGCGTAATGCCGTCGGTGTCGGGCATCCAGATATCCAGCAGCACCAGGTCCGGCCGTTGAGCCGTACGCAGCCGGCGGGCCGCGCCCGCATTCTCCGCAAGCATCACTTGGTGGCCCTCGTCGGCAAGAATTTCAGACAGCAGCTCGCGGATGCCGATTTCGTCGTCGACTACGAGAATTTGGGCCATGGGTCAGGCCGCCTTTGCCGTAGCGCCATCGCGCACCGGCAGCAGAATGGTCACCGAAGCGCCCTGCCTGGGCCGGTTCTCGATCGCGATCACCCCGTGGTGCTCGTCGATGATTTTCTTCACGATCGCCAAGCCCAGGCCCGTGCCGCGCGGCTTGGTGGTGACGTAGGGCTCAAAAATGCGCGCCATGAGTTCTTCCGGGAAGCCGCCACCGTTGTCGCTTACCACGAGGCGAACCGAGTCGCCCGCGGCCTCGGTGCGAACTTCGATTTCGGCGCCCGGGACCTTGGCGGCCCCCAGCGCGTCCTGCGCATTCTGGACCAGGTTGTGGAGGACCTGGCGGATCTGCGCCGAATCGGCAAGCACCTGCGCCAGGCCGGACGCGAAACTGCGCCGGATCGGTACGCCGGAAGTCTCGTACATCGTGAGCACCTCGGTGACAAGCGCGTTGAGGTCGAGCCCGGCGAGCACGGGCGCAGGGAGCCTGGCGTAGTCGCGGAAATCGTCCACCATCGCTTTGAGCGCGGCTACCTGGTTGACGATGGTTTGCGCGCCTCGGCGAAGCGTCTCGGCGTCTTCGGGCCCGAGCTTGTCCGCCAGCTTCATCTCGAGCCTTTCGGCGGAAAGCTGAATGGGCGTGAGCGGATTCTTGATCTCGTGGGCAAGACGCCGCGCCACCTCGGCCCAGGCCGTGGCACGCTGGGCCTGGATCAGCTGCGTGACATCGTCGAACACGAGCACGTAGCCCGACGGGAGCGGCGTGCCGCGTGCAAGCAGCGTCTTTCCCGTACCCGGCAGGACAAGCTCGAGCTGCCAGCCTTTTTCACCGTGCGCGGCAAAAGCTTCGCTGACCGGGCTTGCAAACGTTTCGAAACCCTTCCATTCGGCGAGCGCCTTGCCGCTCAGGTCGCCGAGCTCCCCACCGAGGATCGCTGCCGCGCCATGGTTGAAGATCGACAACCGCAGCTCGCGATCGAATACCAGCACACCGGCCGAGAGGTTGGCGAGGATGTTTTCCAGCCTCGCCTTGGCTGTCTCCAGCTGCGTGCGGTTCGATTCGACCACCAGGCGCGCCTCGTCGAGCTGGCGCGTCATGCTGTTGAACGATTCGAGCAGCACACCGAGCTCGTCGCGGCTGGTCACCGGCATGCGCTTGGAAAAATCGCCGCGCGCCACGGCCTGCGTCGCCTGGGCCAGGTCGGACAGCGGCGCGGAGATCCTGTCCGACAGAATGAAGGCCAGCGCGACTGCGGAAAAAAGCGCCATCAAAAGGGCGAGGGTGAGGGTCACGATATAGCTGCGCTTGAGCCCCTGGCGCGACAAAGACAGCTTGCGGTAATCGCCGTAGACGGCCTCGACCGCTTCGGCGCTCCTGGCAAGCGTCTCAGGCACCGGCTGGCGCAGCTGCAGGTAGCGGGTCTCATCCGAAATCGCCGAGGCCGAGATTGGCACGATGGCGCGCAGGCCAAGCGGCTTGCCGGGCAGCGAATCGATCGACGTAACCCCGCGATTGCTGCGCGCCTGGCGCAGTTGGAGGGAGCTGGGAAGCTCAGGCACCAGCTGAGACAGGTTGTCGCTCGCACTTGCGACGAGCCTGCCATTGGCGGCCACCACCACCGCGTCCTCCACCCCGGCCTGCTGGCGCAGGCGGTTCAGCGCCACGACCTGCTGGCTGTCGGTACGATCGGCAAGCTCGAGGGCCATGGCGCGCCCCTTTACGTTCAGCTCGGCAAGCATCTGGTCTACTGCTGCCTGGCCCAGCTTGATCCCGCCTTCGAGCGCGCTGTCGACGCTGACGTCGAACCAGGACTCGATGCTCTTGGACAGGAACTGGACCGAAACCGTGTAGACGAGGACGCCCGGCACCAGCGCCATGGTGGCAAACATGACCAGGAATCTCAGGGTGAGGCGGGAGCCGAATACACGGCGCTTGAGGCGCAGCCGCAGCGATCCAAGCTGGTAACCGACGACTGCCAGCAGCGCCACGGCGAGCACGGCGTTGAGCCCGAGCAGGAGCGAGTAGTGCTCGGCGAAGAGCGAAGTATTGGCGCTTGCGGTCGCGAGGAGGAAAAGCAGCACGCCGGCCAGGGCAATACCGAGGATCAGCAGGGTCTTCATTTGGCCTCGGCCGCCTCACGCTTGTCTGCGGAGGGCGACGCGGAAATCGAGGGCGAAGTGCCGGGCCGCCAGCCGAAGCGCTTCCACTCCGATTCCAGATGCCATTCGCGGCTGGTAAGCGCATTTACCTGAAACGGCTTGGGCAGCAGGCTCAGGTCGAGCCGCATGCGCAACGCGGCCTGGTAGTTGGCATCGGAAAGCGGAACGCTCTTTTCCAGCACGAGCCAGTTGCGCACACGGCGCAGCACCGCCAGGGCCTCGCCGAGCGAGGCGTAGTTCTGCTGCAGCAATCCGGTCGACAGCCTGTAATGGCGGGAAAGCGCGTGGTACGAAAGCCGGGTCTGCAGGCGCCGGGTTGCGGTCCTTTCGTCGAACCAGTACCAGCGCGGCTGGGTCAGCTCGAACTCGACGACGAAGTACAAAGGCACACCGTTGGTCACTGCCTGCTCGAGGCGGGGATTGAAGTCGAAAGCAAAATCGGCATTGAGCACCACGCCGTCTTCGATCTGTTCGAGCCGCGCCTCGAGCAGCTCGATATCGTCGGCCTGCGCGGCAGGCGCGCCGAGCAGGATCGCAAGCGCCACCACCAGCTTCGAGAGAGTGCCGCTCATGGCGTTGATCGGATTATTTTTGTATGAGAGCGAAAAAAAAGCCGTCGTTGCCGGCGCTCGGCAGCACCTGCGCCGGCGCGTCTCCCGGCAGAGCCAGCCTGCTGGCCCCAGGCTGCGACGCGCAAAAAGCGTCTGCGACCGCGGCGTTCTCCTCGGCAAACACAGAACAGGTCACGTAAAGCAATTTACCACCCGGCGCGAGCACCCGCCACAGAGCCGCGAGAATGCGCAGCTGGGCCGCCGCGAATTGCGCCGGGTCGCCGGGTCGGCGCAGCCATTTGATGTCCGGATGGCGACGCGCGATGCCTGAAGCTGTGCAGGGCACGTCGGCAAGGACACGGTCGAAGGAGCGGCCGTCCCACCATTGGTCTGGCCGGGTGCAATCCGCCGCTTCGACCCGTGCTGAGAGCCCAAGCCGCGCGAGATTCTGCCGGATGCGCTCGCAGCGCGACGCATCGGAGTCCAGTGCTAACAGGTCGACCGCGGCAGTCTCGAGGATGTGGCCGGTTTTGCCGCCCGGGGCCGCACAGGAATCGAGAACGCGCTGGCCGTCGGCGAGGTCGAGGTATGCGGCGGCGAGCTGGGCGCCCGGGTCCTGCACCGATACATCGCCCGCAGCGAACCCTGGCAGGCGCTCGACGCTCACCGGAGTGGCGAGGCGGAGGGCCGAGCCTCCCGCCTGCTGCGCCTGGATTGCCTCTGCCTCGAGCCGCGCAGCGTAAGCCTGCGGAGTGGTGCGGCGGCGGTTGACCCGCAGTGCCATCGGCGGATGAGTGTTCCCGGCGGCGAGGACTGCCGGCCAGTCGGCGGGAAAAGCGCGCTGCACCGCCTTGATCCACCAGTCCGGATGCATTTGACAGGCAACGGGATCGTCGGCGAGCCGCGCTTCAAGCATCGCGCGCTCGCGCAGGAACCTGCGCAGCAGCGCATTTACGAAGCCCGTCGCAGGTGCGTTGCCTAGCACGCGGCAAGCGCGCACTGCCTGGTCGACCGCGACGTGGCCCGCATAGCTGTCGGACTCGATCGCGTACAGCGCGCAGAGCAGGAGCGCCCGAATTTGTACGTCGGGCACGCCACGATGCGCAAGCACATCGAGCAGCGCATCGCCCCTGCCGTAACGGCGCAGCGTGCCGTAGACCATGTCCATGACGGCCCCCCGCATGGGCGCGTCCGCGCCGAATGCCGCGGGCAGCGCAGCCAGGCTTTCGCCGCAGGCCACGCGTGCAACGAGTCGGGCGGCGCCAGCGAAAACGGCCGAGAGCTCGGGGGCTTTCACTCAGGCCGGCAGCGCAAAGCGCGCGCCGGGAGCGAGCGGATAGCCGCGCAGGAATTCGCGAGCGGCGAGCCGTTTGCCCCCCGCTCGCTGCAATTCGGTCAGCATCAACGCGCCTTGTGCGCACGACACCGCGATGCCCTCCGCGCCACAGGTTTGCACGTAGCCCGGATCTCCGGCGCCTGCGATCGCGTGCGCGCGCCATACCTTGATGTCGTTGCCGTCGTGGGCAACATGCGCGCCCGGCGCCGGGTTGAAAGCGCGCACTGCACGGTCAAGGTCCCGGGCGGATCTGCGCCAATCCAGCGCGGCCTCTCTTTTTTCGATTTTGCGCGCATGGGTGACGCCGTCGGCGGGCTGGGCTTGAGCGACAACCGCCTTCGATTGCACGTTGCGCAACGCGTCCACGATCATCTTGCCGCCGAGGTCGGCAAGCTTGTCATGAAGCGAAAGCGAGCTGTCATCGAGCTCGATCGCAATGGCCTGGCGAGCAAGCATGGGGCCGGTATCGAGACCTGCGTCCATCTGCATGATGGTGATGCCGGTTTCGGCATCGCCGGCTAGGATCGCGCGCTGGATGGGGGCAGCGCCGCGCCATCGAGGCAACAACGACGCATGGATGTTGAACGCCCCCAGCCCGGGCAAGTCGAGAACGGTTTGCGGAAGAATGAGGCCATATGCGGCGACCACCATGGCCTCGGGACACGCAGCGCGCAGCTGGTCTACCGCATCTGCGTTGCGCAAGGATTCGGGTTGAGCGATCGCCAGGCCCCGCTCGAGCGCCAGTTTCTTGACGGGGCTCATCGCCTTGTGCATCCCTCGTCCGGCTTTGCGATCGGGCTGGGTCAGCACCAGCGCGATATCGTGGCCGGCAGCCAGGAGCGCTGCCAGCGCTCGCTCGGCAAAGTGCGGGGTGCCTGCGAACACTAGGCGCATCGGCGTGGGAATCCGGTGGGGCGAGCGCGGCCGGATCTGCGGCGCTGAAAAACGGGGAAGTTAGGCGCTCTTTCTCAACTGCTTGGCGAGCCTGGCACGCACGCGCGTCTGCTTCAGCTGCGAGAGGTATTCGACAAACACCTTGCCCTTGAGATGGTCCATCTCGTGCTGGATGCAAACGGCCAGCAGGCCCTGGGCCTCAAGGATGAAGGACTTGCCGTTGGCATCCCACGCGCGCACCTTCACCCGCTCGGCGCGCGGCACGGTGTCGTAGATCCCCGGCACCGAAAGGCATCCTTCCTCGATGTCGGATTCCCCGTAACTTTCGATGATTTCCGGGTTGACCAGGGTAACGAGGGAGTCCCTGCGCTCCGAGACGTCCACCACGATCACCTGCTTGTGGACGTCGACCTGGGACGCTGCGAGGCCAACGCCCGGCGCAACGTACATCGTCTCGGCAAGATCGGACGCCAGCTTTTTGAGGCTGGCGTCGAAAACGGTCACGGGCGCGGCCGCCTTATGGAGGCGGGCGTCGGGATAGCGCAGGATATTGAGAATCGACATTTGAAGTGGAAATAAGCTTGCTGACTGAGCGATTTACATACACAATCTAATGCGGTATGTAAATTGCCTGGGCGTTATGCTACATTTGGGCGGCAAAATGGTTTATCAAGCGCGTTTTACCGGCTGGCCGGACAGCGGGGGCTCCATGCGGGAACAGTTGCGTAAGTCTATCACAACGCTGGCTTTTGTCCTATGTTCAGGGCTCGGAGGCGAGGCCTTCGGACAGGTTGCGCCGGCCGAACTGAAGCCGACCGCCCCCGACCGCTACACCGTCATCCAGGGAGACACCCTCTGGTCGATTTCGGAGCGCTACCTGAGCGCACCGCAACGCTGGCCGGCGTTGTGGAACATGAACCGCGACACCCTCCGCAACCCCAATCGCATCTACCCGGGCGACGTCCTAGTTCTGGACCGCTCCAAGGGCCAGCTGCAGGTCATCTCTTCGGATACCCTGAAGCTCTCACCGAGGGTGCGCGAGGAGCGCACCGCGACCGAAGCCATCCCGAGCATTCCCTCGGCCATCATCGAGCCCTACCTGACCCGGCCCCTAGTGATCGAGCCCAATGGCCTGGACAACGCGCCGATGATCGTCGCGACGCAGGAAAACCGGGTCGTTCTGGGCGCAGGCAACACAGCTTACGTGCGCGGCCTGTCGAACGCCAAGGAAGAAACCTGGCACGTCTACCGGCGCGGCAAGCCGCTTGTGGATCCCGACAACAACCTGACCGTGGGTTACGAGGCGACATTCCTCGGTTCAGCGCGCGTGCGCAGGCTCGGCGAGCCCTCGACCATCGAAATAATTTCCGCCAACCAAGAAATCACCACCGGCGACCGGCTCGTCGCCGCCGGGCAGCCGCAGATTCCGAACTACGCCCCGCATGCCCCGAACGGGCCTATCCGCGGGAGGGTCATGGGCATATACGGGGGCGTCGGCACGGTCGGCGAAGGCAGCCGCAACTCGGTGATCACGCTCAACCGCGGCCAGGCCGACGGGATCGAAGTCGGCCATGTCCTGGCGCTCCTGCGCCTGGGCGCCCCGATCGCTCGGACGCGCGCCTCGCCTGGTTACGACGCGGCGGACGCGAACTCGATGAGGATCCCCGACGAGCGGTACGGGCTGGTATTCGTCTTCCGGGTATTCGACCGCGTATCGTATGCGCTGGTCATGGATGTCTCCAGGCCGGTCAACGCGCTGGATGTTGTCCAGACTCCCTAGACGACTCCCTTCCTCAGGCCGGCCGCGGCGCGGACCGGCGCTGCTGCACCGCCCGCGGCGTGCATGACAGGCGATCCGGGGCTCGCAGCATGGTTGACCCTCTGCCTCACGCCGGGCCTCGGCGCCGCAACGACTCATCGCCTTCTCAAGGCCTTCGGACCGCCTGAGCACATCCTGCGCGCCACCCCGGCGGAACTCACCCACGCCGCAGATTCCGACGTCGCTGCGGCACTCAAATCGGGATCCGCAGACGCCGCGGTCGAGCGGGCTTTAGCGTGGGCTGCGATTCCCGGCCACCACGTCGTGACGCTGGCCGACAGCGAATACCCGCGCCTGCTGCTGGAAATCCCCGACCCGCCTGTGCTCCTGTATGCCCACGGCAACCTGGAGCTCCTTGGCCGTCCTGCGCTTGCGGTAGTCGGCAGTCGCAACGGTACTGCGCAAGGACTGCGCAATGCCGAAGCATTCGCCAAGGCGTTCAGCGCTTGCGGCCTGACAATAGTGAGCGGTCTTGCCCTGGGGATAGACGCAGCCGCCCATCGCGGCGGGCTTGCCGGGGCGGGCTCGACGATTGCCATCCTCGGTACCGGCATCGACGTCATCTACCCGAAAAGCAACGCTGCGCTTTTTGCCGAGATCGTCGCGCGGGGTTTGCTGCTGAGCGAATATCCGGTCGGCACGCCTTCGATCGGCCACAATTTCCCGCGCCGCAATCGCCTCATAAGCGGGCTCGCGCGCGGCTGCCTGGTGGTCGAGGCTGCGCTTGGCAGCGGCTCGCTCATCACAGCCCGCATGGCTGCGGAGCAGGGCCGTGACGTATTCGCTATCCCAGGCTCGATCCATTCGCCGCTTTCGAAGGGCTGCCATTCGCTCATCAAGCAAGGCGCCAAGCTCGTTGACGCCGCCGAGGACGTCCTCGTCGAGCTGGGCACGGTTCTTCGGGACGAAGCGCCCCGGCAAGAAGGGGAGGCCGCCGAGGGATTGCTGGCGCAGATGGGGTATGACCCTGTAGACATCGATTCGCTATGCGCACGTGCTGGGCTGCCGGCGCAGGAAGTCGCGGCAGAGTTATTGCGTCTGGAGCTCGACGGGCTGGTGTCGCCGTTACCCGGCGGGCGTTATCAACGACTCACCTGAGAAAAACAACATGTACGACATCTTTGTTTACCTGTTCGAAAACTGCCACCGCGCGGATCTCGCACAAGATGACAACGAGCTCATTGCCAGGAAGCTCACCGCCGCGGGTTTCGACGAGTCGGACATCAGCGAGGCGCTTTCGTGGCTCGCGGGTGTGCTGCACGCGCCTCACCGCAGCCTGGCGCCGCTGCCGGGCCAGGCGCGGGCAATTCGCACTTACGCGCCGAAGGAATGCGCCAAGCTCGATGCGAGCTGTCGCGGGCTGGTGATGCACCTGGAAAACATCGGCGTGCTCGACCCGGTTCTGCGCGAGCTGGTAATGGATCGCGCAATGGCCGCCGCGGGACGCCGGCTGTCGCTCGACCAGCTCAAGCTTATCGTGTTGATGGTGCTGTGGAATCTCGAAACGCCGGCAAGCAGCCTCATCGCCGAGGAATTGCTCTCGCCCACGCAGGACCGCTTGCCGAACTGACCCCGCTTTAGCGCACGACGTGTGACGGGGTCGGTTGTCATTCCGGCGCCATTGCGCTTATCATCTGCCCCCTTTCAAGGCAGGCAAACCTAAAATCCGTGGGCAAGAAGCTCATCATCGCCGAAAAACCTTCGGTCGCTTCCGATATCGCCAAGGCGCTCGGCGGCTTCACGAAGCAGAGCGACTGGTTCGAAAGCGACGACTGCGTCGTTTCTTCGGCGGTCGGCCATCTGCTCGAGCTCGCCCTGCCCGAAGAGCACGACGTCAAGAAGGGCAAGTGGTCGTTCAACAATCTGCCGGTGATCCCGCCGCACTTCGACCTGCGCCCGATCGAGCGCAGCGAGCCGCGGCTCAACGCGCTGCTGCGCCTGATCAAGCGCAAGGACATCGACACCCTCGTCAACGCCTGCGACGCGGGCCGCGAAGGCGAGCTCATCTTCCGCTACATCGTCCAGCACGCGAAGACGAAAAAACCGATCCAGCGGCTGTGGCTGCAATCGATGACCCAGTCGGCGATCCGCGAGGGATTCGAGAAGCTGCGCGCCGACCGCGACATGCTTGCGCTGGCCGATGCGGCGAAGTCCCGGTCCGAGGCCGACTGGCTGGTGGGCATCAACGGCACGCGCGCCATGACCGCGTTCAATTCCAAGGAAGGCGGCTTCTACCTGACGACGGTCGGGCGCGTACAGACACCGACCCTCGCGATCATGGTCGAGCGCGAGGAAAAGATCCGCGCGTTCAAGCCGCGCGACTATTGGGAGGTGCACGCTCGCTTCGGTGCAGCGGCGGGGGAATATTCCGGCCGCTGGTTCGACACCGAATGGAAGAAAGCAGAAGACGCCGAGAAGAAGGCCGAGCGGCTTTGGGATGCGCAGAAAGCTGAGGCCATTCGCGCGCAATGCGAAGGCAAGACCGGGACGGTCACCGAGGAAACCAAGCCTTCCACGCAACTCTCGCCGCTGCTGTTCGACCTCACCAGCTTGCAGCGCGAGGCCAACGGCCGTTTCGGGTTCTCGGCCAAGAACACCCTGGGTCTTGCCCAGGCGCTTTACGAAAAGCACAAGGTCCTCACCTATCCGCGGACGGACGCGCGCGCCCTGCCCGAGGATTATGTGCCGACGGTGAAGAAGACCCTCGAGATGCTCAAGGAGGGCTCGTATGTCCTCTACGCGGGCCAGATCCTCAAGAGCGGCTGGGTCAAGCCGAACAAGCGCATCTTCGACAACAGCAAGATCTCGGACCACTTCGCGATCATCCCGACCCTGCAGGCCCCAAAGAGCCTTTCGGAGCCCGAGCAGAAGCTGTACGACCTGGTCGTGCGCCGGTTCCTGGCGGTGTTCTATCCGCCCGCGGAGCATCTGCAGACCACGCGCATCACCGAGGTCGTCGGTCATCGCTTCAAGACCGAGGGTCGAATCCTGAAAAACCCCGGCTGGCTTGCCGTGTACGGCAAAACCTCACAGGACGAAAATGAAAACCTGCCCGCGGTAGCGCGGGACGAGAAGGTCAAGGCGCTGGAGGTCCAGGCCATCGCAAACCAGACCAAGCCGCCCGCGCGCTACAGCGAGGCGACGCTGCTGTCCGCAATGGAAGGCGCGGGCAAGCTGCTGGAGGACGATGAGCTGCGCGAGGCCATGGGCCAGAAAGGCCTAGGCACGCCGGCCACGCGCGCCGCGGTCATCGAGGGCCTGCTCCGCGAGGAATACATACACCGCGCGGCACGCGAGCTGGTGCCCACGCCCAAGGCCTTCTCGCTCCTGTTCGCGCTGAAGCATTTCGGGGTTTCCGAGATCACTTCCCCGGAGCTGACCGGGGACTGGGAATTCAAGCTCAAGCAAATGGAGCTCGGCAAGCTCAAGCGCGACGAGTTCATGGAGCACATCGAGTCGGTCACCCGCGACCTGGTCGCCCGCATCAAGGGCGGGGATATTCCCGACACCGCGTTCGCCACCGTCGATGCACCCTGCCCGAAGTGCGGCGGGGTGATCCAGGAAAACTACCGCAAATTCCAGTGCCAATCGTGCGACTTCAACCTCTGGAAGGTGATCTCGGGGCGCGAATGGGCGCCCGAGGAAGTCGCCGAGCTGATCAGGAATCGCACCATCGGCCCGCTGACGGGTTTTCGCAGCCGCATGGGACGACCGTTCGCCGCCGTGCTCAAGCTCAATGACGAGCAGCGCATCGACTTCGATTTCGGCCAGGCGCGGCCCGAGGACGAAGGCGGCGAGGCGCCCGACTTCAGCGCCCAGCGACCGCTGGGGGCCTGCCCGAAGTGCGGCTCTCGGGTCTACGATTCCGGCATGGCCTACGTGTGCGAGAAGGCCGTGGGCTCGCCGCGCACCTGCGATTTCCGCTCCGGCAAAATCATCCTGCAGCAGCCGATCGAGCGCGAGCAGATGGAAAAGCTCCTCTCCACGGGGAAGACCGACCTGCTGAACCGCTTCATCTCGAAGAAGGGGCGGCCGTTCAAGGCGTTCCTGGTCAAGACCCAGGGCGGCAAGATCGGCTTCGAATTCCAGGCGCGTGTCGCCAAGCCCGGCGCAGTCGCCAGGAAGCCGGCGGCCAACGAGCCTGTCGCGGTTCCGGTGAGGAAAGCGGCGGCCAAGACCAAGCCGGCGCGCGCGACCTCAAAAGCCAAGCCCGCGGCAAAGACCAAAGCCAAGCCGAAGGCCAAAGCGAAAAAGCGCGCCGCCTAGACGTCCAGGTTGCGCACGCCGAGCGCGTTCGATTCGATGAAAGCCCGCCGCGGCTCGACTTCGTCGCCCATGAGCGTGGTGAAGATCTCGTTGGCGGCGATGACGTCCTCGATTTGCACCTTCAGCAGCCGCCGCTTGGACGGGTCCATGGTCGTTTCCCACAGCTGCCCGGGATTCATCTCGCCCAGGCCCTTGTAGCGCTGCATGCTCATGGATTTCTGCACTTCGGCGAACATCCACTTCATCGCTTCGGGGAAATCCTTCACGGCGTGCTTCTTGTCGCCGCGCTGGATTGTAGCGCCCGCCGACACCAGATCGCGCAGCATCTCGGCGGTGCGGCGGATCTGGGCGTAGTCCCCCGACACGACGAATTCCTGGTCGATGTCGGTGAAGCGCAGGTTGCCGTGCCGGATGCGCTCGATGCGGATCTGCGGGCGCTCGGTCTTGGCGTCCAGGTGCGCGCTGATCCGGATGCCGTTGTCGGGAATAGCCGCAAGCAGCACCTTCGCCGACACTTCGGCCGCCTCGGGGCTGGAAAGGTCGATCTGCGCCCCGCGCAGCATCGCCTGGAGGACATCGCGGTCGATCCAGCGCGACACCCTTTCGATCACAGCCTCGGCCAGCAGGTAGGATTTCGCCAGCAGGCCCAGAGCCTCGCCGCGAATCGGCTCCGCGTCGGGAGACACGTTCAGCGACGCGTCGACGAGCGCCTGGCGCAGCATGAATTCGTTGAGCTCATGCTCGTCCTTGAGGTAGCGCTCTTCCTTGCCCTGCTTGGCCTTGTACAAAGGCGGCTGGGCGATGTAGATGTGGCCCCTTTCGACCAGCTCGGGCATCTGGCGGAAGAAGAACGTCAACAGCAGCGTGCGGATGTGAGAGCCGTCCACGTCCGCATCGGTCATCAGGATGATGCGGTGGTAGCGCAGCTTGGCGATGTCGTAGTCTTCTTTGATGCCGGTGCCCAAAGCGGTAATCAGGGTGGCGATCTCCTGCGAGGAGATCAACTTGTCGAAGCGCGCCTTTTCGACGTTCAGGATCTTGCCCTTGAGCGGAAGGATCGCCTGGAACTTGCGGTCGCGCCCCTGCTTGGCGGAGCCGCCGGCCGAATCGCCCTCGACGAGGTAGAGCTCGCAAAGCGCGGGATCCTTTTCCTGGCAATCCGCAAGCTTGCCCGGCAGGCCCATGCCGTCGAGCACCCCCTTGCGGCGGGTCATCTCGCGCGCCTTCCGCGCTGCTTCCCGCGCGCGCGCCGCATCGATGATCTTGGCCGTAATCACGCGTGCATCGGCCGGACGTTCGCCGAGGTAGTCGCGAAGTTTCTCGGCGACGATCTCCTCCACCGCCGGGCGGACCTCGGAGGAAACCAGCTTCTCCTTGGTCTGCGAGGAGAATTTCGGCTCGGGGACCTTCACCGACAGCACGCAGGACAAGCCCTCGCGCATGTCGTCGCCCATGGTCTCGACCTTGGCTTTCTTCGCCAGCTCGAGCTCCTCGATGTACTTGTTGAGCACCCGAGTCATCGCGGCCCGCAAGCCGGTCATATGGGTGCCGCCGTCCTTTTGCGGGATGTTGTTGGTGAACAGGAGCGTCGATTCCTGATAGGAATCGTTCCACTGCATCGCAACTTCCACGCTGATGCCGTCGCGCTCGCCGGTTGCGTAGAACACGTTTGGGTGCAGCACGGTTTTGGCTCGGTTGATGTACTCGACGAAACCCTTCACGCCGCCCGAGAAGGCGAAATTCTCCTCCTTGCCGGTGCGCTGGTCGATCAGCAGAATGCGCACGCCGTTGTTGAGGAACGACAGCTCGCGCAGGCGGCGGGCAAAGATGTCGTAGTGATAGTCGATGTTGCCGAAGATCGCCTTGCTGGCCAGGAAATGGACCTCCGTCCCGCGCCGCTCCGACGGGCCGGTGATCGCGAGCGGGGCCACGGCGACCCCGTCGCGGAACTCCATTTGGTGGATGCTCCCGTCGCGCCAGACGGTGAGCCGCAGCCATTCGGACAACGCATTTACGACCGAAACGCCGACGCCATGCAGGCCGCCCGAAACCTTGTAGGTGTTGTTGTCGAACTTGCCACCCGCATGCAGCTCGGTCATGACGATCTCGGCCGCCGAGCGCTTGAATTCGTCGTCCTCCTTGACCCCGGTGGGGATGCCGCGGCCGTTGTCGATCACGGACACCGAATTGTCGGTATGGATCGTCACCACGATCTCGTCGCACCACCCGGCGAGGGCCTCGTCGACCGCGTTGTCGACGACCTCGAACATCATGTGGTGCAGGCCGGTGCCGTCTGAAGTATCGCCGATGTACATGCCCGGGCGCTTGCGCACCGCATCTAGGCCTTTGAGGATCTTGATGCTGTCGGTGCCGTAGTCGCTTGCTTCGGGGCGCTGCTGAATCGCTGCTGCTGCTTCTTCTGCCACTCTGGTGTTTCCTTTGTCAGATTCTCATCGGCATGACGACGTACTTGAAATTCTTCTCCGCGGGGAAGTGGATCAGAGCGCTCGAGGCGGCATCGCCGAAGCTCACTTCGATTTCGCTTCCGGCGACATTGTTGAGCACGTCGAGCAGGTAGGTCACGTTGAATCCGATGTCGAGGGCCACGCCGCTGTACTTGACCTCCAGCTCCTCGTTGGCCTCTTCCTGCTCCGCGTTGGACGAGACGATCTTGAGCACGCCGTCGGCGAGGACCCAGCGCACGCCGCGGAATTTCTCGTTGGAGAGGATGGCCGCGCGCGACAGCGCCTGCCTCAGCAATTCGCGGTCGATGGTGGTGGTGTTCTTGTGGTCCTTCGGGATCACGCGCGTGTAGTCCGGAAACTTTCCGTCGACCAGCTTGGACACGAGCTCGATGGTGCCGAACGAGAACGCAGCCTGGGTCGCGCTGATTTCGATGTTGACCGGATCGTCGCTGTCGGCCAGGAGCTTGGACAGCTCGAGGATCGTTTTTCTCGGCACGATCACTTCCTGCCTGGGCAGCACGGCGTCGAGCTGCATCGAGCAGTACGCGAGGCGGTGACCATCGGTGGCCACCAGCTTGAGCTGCTTGTCCTCGACGACGAGCAGCAGTCCGTTCAGGTAATAGCGGATATCCTGCTGCGCCATCGCGTACTGCACGAGCGCGAGCAGCTTGCGCAGGGCCTTCTGCGGCAGGGAGAAATTCGAAACGTCCCCGGCTGGCCGCGACAGGCGCGGAAAATCCTCCGCGGGAAGCGTCTGCAGCGTGAACCGGCTGCGTCCCGATTTCACCTGCAGGCGCTTGTCCTGCGTGGAAAGAGTGACCTCGCCCTCGGGCAATGCGCGCAGGATCTCGACCAGCTTGCGCGCCCCTACGGTGATGCCCTTGGTGTCGCCTGTCTGCTCGAGGGCCGAGCGCGACACGATCTGGATCTCGATGTCGGTTGCGAGAAACGAAAGCGTTTCGCCTGATTTCTCGATCAGGACGTTCGACAGGATCGGGAGCGTATGGCGGCGCTCGATGATGCCGCTGACCGCGGAGAGCGGGGCAAGGAGTTCGTCGCGTTTTGCTTTTACCAGAATCATCTTATATATCCTTGGTAATAATTAATAGAGGGCATAACTTCCATGTATAAAATAGAAAGCCCTCTCGACACAGCAGCTTGCACGTAGGAAAAGCACGCAACCCGCCTGTGCACTGCCTGTGCATCGTTTGGGATAACTTTCGCCGAAGCGCGCAAATGCCGGGTTATCCACAATCTGTACGCAGTCGCTGCACAGCTTTTACCGCATTTGCGCGTCACAATTTTCGCGCTCATCCCTTCAGCACCTGTTCAAGAACAAGGTAATCGCGGTTCATCACCGAGTCCTGCTTGCGCAGGGTCGCAATCGTCCGGCACGCATGCAGCACGGTGGTGTGATCCCGGTTGCCAAAAGCCTCGCCGATCTCCGGCAGGCTCATCTGAGTAAGCTCCTTGGCAAGCGCCATCGCCACCTGGCGCGGGCGCGCGACGTTGCGGCTGCGCTTTTTGGAATGCATGTCCGAGATCTTCAGCTTGAAGAACTCCGTGACCGTTTTCTGGATGTTCTCAACGGTGATCTGGCGGTTGGCGACATTGAGGATGTCGCGCAATGCATCCTTGGCGAGGTCGAGCGACAGCTCTCTCGCATTAAAGCGGGAGTAGGCGAGCACTTTCTTGAGCGCGCCCTCCAGCTCGCGGACGTTCGAGCGGATGTGCTTGGCGATGAAGAACGCGATGTCCTCGGAAAGCACGACGGACTCGGCTTCGGCCTTCTTGAGCACTATCGCGACCCTCATTTCGAGCTCGGGGGGCTCGATCGCCACAGTGAGTCCCCAGCCGAACCGCGAGATCAGGCGCTCCTCCATACCCGAGATTTCCTTGGGATACGTGTCGCAAGTAATGACGATCTGCTTGTGCGCCTCAACCAGGGCATTGAATGCGTAGAAGAACTCCTCCTGCGTCCGGCCCTTGTTGGAGAAGAACTGGATGTCGTCGATCAAGAGGAGGTCGAGCGAGTGGTAATAGCGTTTGAATTCGTCGAACGATTTTTGCTGGTATGCACGGACCACATCGGTAACGTATTGCTCCGCGTGGATATAGCGGATCTTCGCGTCGGGGCGCTGCGCGGCGACAAAATTGCCGATCGCCTGTACGAGGTGGGTTTTGCCCAGGCCTACCCCGCCATAAACGAAAAGGGGGTTATAGGAAATGCCGGGGTTCTCGGACACCTGGATGGCGGCCGCGCGCGCAAGCTGGTTCGCCTTGCCAGTCACGAAGCTGTCGAACGTAAAGCCGGGGTTGAGGCGGGCCCGCTCGAGCGACGCGGGAACCTTTGCGGGTACCGCCGCGCTCGGGACCTGAACCGGCGTGGCGCGGACATTGCCATCGGCCCCGCGGGCGAGCACCAGCTTCAACGAGACGGCCTTTACCCCTTCTTCGGAGAACAGCCTCTCGATCCGTCCAGAAAAGCGCTCGCGAACGAGTTCCAGCACGAACCGGTTCGGGGCCGCAAGCGTAAGGCTTCCCGCGTCGGAAGCGTTTCCGTCGACCGTAAGCGGGCGGATCCAAGTGTTGAATTGTTGTGCCGGGAGTTCGCGTTCAAGGCGGCGCAAACAGGCGTCCCAGAGGTTCTGCATTGAATTGATTTTCGGTGTTTCGCCGCGCGGTTTTGTAGGCACTTGCGCCGCCAGGGAACGGCCGCTTTTCGTGGCCCTGATTCTACTCCTTTCGAAGGCACTTATCCACAGGCGCCGGGACAAAAAAACGCGGGTGTCTCCGTATGTATATTCAGTGCGTTACGCGAAGTTTCCACAGGGCGTCAAATTGGGTGTATGCAGGGCAACCCGGAGCACCCGAAAAGTCAGGCAATTTGCAAAATCCAGCGTAGACCTGGCCCGTGGCGAAGCTGTGGATAACTGCTGGCTCAAACCGAGTCACTGCCAAAATTCCCGGAAAGTTGACAAGGGGTTAGGTAGAGCGTGTAATACGCGCCTTTTTGCGCCCGAGGCAGTCATGAAGCGAACTTATCAACCTTCCAAAACGCGTCGCACCCGCACCCATGGGTTTCGCGCGCGGATGAAAACTCCGGGTGGCCGTGCCGTGATCAACGCTCGTCGCGCGCGTGGCCGCGTGCGCCTGGCGGTCTGAGGACGCAGGGCCCGTTTTCCACGCGTGCCCGCTACCGGCGCAACGCGCAAAGCGGGGTTCGGCAGGGACAAGCGCATTCGCACCAGCGCGGAATTCGAAGCGCTGATGCGCGGGGGCACCCGGCGCAGCCTGAACGGATTCACCTTCTTCTTTTGCGTGCGCGAAGCGGGCGTCGCCCGCCTCGGCATCCTGATCTCGCGCAAGCACGCGCCCCTCGCATCGGACCGAAACCGCATAAAGCGGTGCATCAGGGAGGCGTTCAGGCAGGCGCAGGGCGAGCTTGGCGCGCTGGATCTGCTCGTGCGGCCGCCGTACGGCCTGAAGGCCTCGTCGGGCACCGTAGAGCGATTGAGAACCTGTCTTGCAAGACTGGCCAAGTGAACAAGCTGCAGTGAAGACAATATTGCGCGCCCTGATCCGGGCGTACCGCTACTTCGTGAGCCCGATGTTCGGCCCGAGCTGCCGCTTCTATCCCACCTGCTCGGAATACGCCGACGAGGCGATAGGCCTCCACGGCGCGCTGCGCGGGTCCATGCTTGCCGCAAAACGCATCGCGTGCTGCCATCCCTGGCATGCGGGCGGAACTGACCCAGTGCCAAGGCGCAACGAATCGTGAAATCCATGGATACCCAAAGACTGATCCTGTTCTTCGTTTTCAGCTTCTCCCTCCTCCTGCTGTGGACCGAGTGGGAAAAGGAGCAGCGGCCCAAACCCTCCCCGTCCACTGCCGCCGCTCCGCAGGCGGCAAACACCAAGGTTGTTCCGGGCGCCGTAGTGCCCACGCCTGCAACCACGGCGGTGCCCGCGGCGCCCGCCGCCACGGTTCCCGCGCCGGCGCCGGCCGCGGCCAAGGGCGAGGTTGTCCAGATCCGCACCGACCTTCTGGTGGCGGAGATCGATACGCTCGGCGGCGGATTGACGCGCCTCGAACTCCTCAAGCACAAGGCGACCGACGACCAGACCCAGAGCCTGGTGCTGCTCGGGCCTGAGCACCAGTATTTCGCGCAAAGCGGCCTTACCGGCGACGGCGGTCCGAACCACCGCACCTTGTGGCGCGTTCTGCCGGGCGAACGGTCGCTCGCCGATGGCAAGGACAGCGTCGAGGTCAGGCTCGCGGCCGAAGGCAAGGACGGGCTGTCGATCGAAAAGGTTTACACGTTCAAGCGCGACAGCTACATCATCGATGTCGCCTTGGAGATCCGCAACGCGGGCAGCGCGCCGGCGGCGCCGCACGCCTACTTCCAGCTCACCCACGACGGCAAACAGGCCGCCGGGGGCAGTTCGCTTGCCCAGTCGTTCGGCGCGCAGAGTTTCAATGGTTTTGCCGAGTACACCGGCGACAAGAAGTTCGAAAAGATCCAGTACTCGGACATCGACAAGGGCAAGGCCGACCACGCGAAACAGGCGGTCGACGGGTGGATCGCGTTCGTCCAGCACTATTTTGTCGCCGCGTGGGTGCCGACCGTTGCAGGCCCGCGCGACTACGTAGTCGAGAAGCGCCCGGATGGCGTCTACAGCGGCCGCGTGGTGCTGCCGGTTCCGGCGATTGCGCCGGGCGCGAGCGCCAGGGTCGTCGCGCCGCTGTACGCCGGGCCGCAGGAGCAGCGCAGGCTTAAGGAAGTCGCCCCCGGTTTCGACCTGGTCGTCGATTACGGATGGCTCACGATCATCGCGTGGCCGCTGTTCTGGCTGCTCGAGAAATACCACAGCCTCGCCGGCAACTGGGGCGTCGCAATCATCCTGCTGACCGTAACGATCAAAATCGTCTTCTTCCCGCTGTCGGCGGCGAGCTACAAATCGATGGCGAAGATGAAGCTGGTCACCCCGCGGCTCACCAAGATCCGCGAGATGTACGCCAACGACCGGGCGCGACAGAACCAGGCGATGATGGAGCTCTACAAGACCGAGAAGATCAACCCTCTCGGCGGCTGTTTCCCAATCCTCGTGCAGATCCCGGTCTTCATTGCGCTGTACTGGGTGCTGCTCGCCGCGATCGAGCTGCGCCACGCGCCGTTCATGCTCTGGATCCACGACCTTTCGGCGCTCGATCCCTATTACGTGCTGCCGATCCTGATGACGATCACGATGGTGGTGCAGACCAAGCTGAACCCGGTCCCGCCCGATCCGGTGCAGGCGAAGGTCATGATGTTCATGCCGTTCGTGTTCAGCATCTTCTTTTTCTTTTTCCCGGCGGGGCTGGTGCTCTACTGGCTCGTCAACAATATCCTTTCAATAGCACAGCAATGGCAGATCCAGCGCATGTTCGAGCGCGACAAACCTGCCCATGCCAAACGCTGACCCGGTCCGCGACACGATCGCAGCGATCGCCACCCCGCCCGGCCGGGGCGGAATAGGGATCGTCCGGGCATCGGGAGCGAAGGTGCCGGCGATAGCGAACGCGCTGATTGGCCGGCTTCCTGACCCACGGGTCGCAACTCTGACGGCAATGCGCGACGCGTTCGGCGCACGCCTGGATCAGGGCATTGCGCTGTATTTTCCGGGCCCGGGGTCCTACACCGGCGAGGAAGTCCTGGAGCTCCACGGTCACGGCAGCCCCGTCGCTCTCGGCCTCGTGCTGGCGGCCTGCCTTGAAGCCGGCGCACGCCTTGCCGAGCCGGGTGAATTCACGCGGCGTGCATTCCTCAACGGCAAGCTGGACCTTGCGCAGGCCGAAGCGGTCGCCGACCTGATCGAAGCAGCCACCGCCCAGGCGGCGCGCAGCGCCATGCGCTCCCTCAGCGGGGAATTTTCCGCCGCAATCGGATTGCTTGTCGCCCAACTTACCGAGCTGCGCGCGCTGATTGAGGCGGTGCTCGATTTTCCCGACGAAGAAGTTGACGCGGTCCATCGCGAGGACGTCCGCAAGCGGCTCGCTGCCATCAGGCAGTCTCTGGTGCAGGTTTTTGCGCGCAGCCGGCAGGGCAGCCTGCTCCGGTCCGGAATCAATGTCGTGCTCGCGGGGCGACCCAACGTCGGCAAGTCGAGCCTTCTCAACCGGCTGGCCGGCGAAGAGCGCGCAATCGTCACGCCAGTACCGGGCACGACCCGGGACGCAGTGCGCGAGGCCATCGCAATCGAGGGTGTACCGATCAACATCGTGGACACGGCAGGATTGCGCGACGCGGGCGACGAGGTGGAGAAACTGGGCATCGAGCGCACGTGGCGCGAACTTGCGCGCGCGGATATTGCGATCCTGGTGACCGACGCGAAGGGAGGCCTTGCGCCTGAGGACCGCGAGATTGTCGCGCGCCTGCCGCAAGACCTCACCCAGATTCACGTCTACAACAAGATCGACCTTGCGGGTATCGAGCCTGCAGTCCGCGAAGGCGCACCCCGTGAGGTCATGGTTTCAGCGAAATCGGGGGCCGGGGTCGATTTACTGCGCGCAACGCTGCTCGATGCCGCCGGCTGGGACAAGGGGGGTGAAACGCTCTTTGTCGCCCGCGAGCGTCACCTGCGTGCGCTATCGGAAGCCGACGAGCGCCTCGCAGCGGCTGCCGGACACCAGGAACGCCTCGAACTTTTCGCAGAGGAGCTGCGCCTTGCGCAGCAAGCGTTGGCCACGATCACCGGCGAATTCACCGCCGACGACCTGCTGGGGGAAATCTTTGCGCGCTTTTGCATAGGCAAGTGAACGCAGCCCGCGACACCTTCATCAACCCTGTGGCCAGCCTGTCGCTGTGCGCGCTTGGCGGGGCGTTATTTACGTGGCTCAGGACGCCGTTGCCGTGGATGATCGGGCCGCTGGTGCTGATGGCTGTATTCAATTTCAGCGGCGCCCGGCTGCGCGTCCCTCCGGGCGGCCGCCAGGCGGGCCAGGTGATCATAGGCGCGGCGCTGGGACTGTATTTCACCCCCGTGGTCGCGCAGCAAGTGGCTTCCTATTGGCATTTCCTGCTTCTTGCGGCGCTCTTGGCCATCGTCATCGCCTGCGCGTGCGCGTGGTTCATCAGCGCCATCACCGGCATCGATGGCAAGACCGCTTTTTTCTCGAGCGTGCCGGGAGGCGCGACGGAGATGTCGGTGCTGGCCGAACGGTTCGGCGCGCGCGTCGACCGCGTGGCGATCGCCCAGTCGATGCGCATCCTTGCGGTGGTGATCGTGGTGCCGTTCGGGCTGACCTACTCGGGGGTCCACGGCGCAGACGTTTATGTGCCGGCTAGCGTGACGCTCGATTGGGGCAGGCTGCTCCTCCTGCTTGCAATTGCCGCGGCTGGCGGAGGGGCGCTGGCCCTCGCCGGAGCGCCCAACGCATTCATGCTGGGCGCGCTTTTCAGCGTGATCGGGCTTACGGTAAGCGAGATCCAGCTGTCGACGATCCCTGCGCAGGTGTCGAACGCAGGCCAGCTGCTGATTGGCTGCGCCTTGGGCGGCCGCTTCGAGCGCAAGTTCCTCGACCGCATCCCCGGGTTCGTGGCCGCTACCCTCGCGAGCATCCTGCTTGCGATTGCGCTTGCCGCGACGCTTGGCGCGGCGCTCGCCTGGGGTTATGGCTTGCCGGTCCCCAGTGTCGTACTGGCCACCGCGCCCGGCGGGATCGCCGAAATGTGCATTACCGCGAAAGTACTGCAGCTCGGTGTCCCGCTGGTGACTGCAGCACACGTGACGCGTGTCATCGTCCTCGTCACCGCTACCGGAACCCTCTACAAGCTCGCACGTGCCGTCGCGGCAAAGCTTAAAAAGACATAGGTTTTCATGTTGTTGCGAATATGCGCCCGTGTGGTTGCTGCGCAGCAATCGGCGCGTCCTTGGAGAGCGCTCCGGCCGTGCCGCGAGGCGGCCCGGCTGCTACAATTCGGCGCATTAGGGATCAAAAATTTCGGCCCGGCCAGCCCAGGGCCGTTTTCATTTTGGAGCGCACTTTATGAATGAGCCAGGGACCGGTGTCGCCGACGCACCCGCCTACGTTCGACACCGTCGCCTGCGTGAGTGGGTGCGGCAAATTGCGCAACTCGCCAAACCGGCGCGCGTTGTCTGGTGCGACGGATCGGCGGAGGAGAACGAGCGCCTGTGCGCGGAGCTGGTCGACGCGGGGACTTTCCTCAAGCTGGATGAAAAGCTGCGCCCGCACAGCTTTCTCGCGCGCTCGCATCCCACCGACGTTGCGCGCATGGAAGACCGGACTTTCATTTGCAGCGCGAAAAAAGAGGACGCCGGCCCTACCAATAACTGGGAGGATCCCGCCGCCATGCGCGCGACGCTTTCGCGCCTGTTCGACGGGTGCATGCGGAGTCGCACAATGTACGTGATGCCTTTCTCGATGGGTCCGATCGGCTCGCACATCGCGCAGGTCGGTGTCGAGATCTCCGATTCGGCCTACGTCGTCGTCAACATGCGCATGATGACCCGCATGGGGCGCGCAGTGGTGGACCACCTGGGCGACGACGGCGCATTCATTCCCTGCGTGCATTCGGTCGGTGCGCCGCTGGCGGCGGGCCAGAAGGACGTGGCGTGGCCCTGCAACGACAAGGACAAGTGGATCGTCCACTTTCCCGAGACGCGCGAGATCTGGTCCTTCGGGTCGGGGTACGGCGGCAACGCGCTGCTCGGCAAGAAGTGCCTCGCGCTGCGCATCGCTTCCACTATGGCGCGCGACGAGGGCTGGCTCGCGGAGCACATGCTGATCCTCGGCGTCGAGTCGCCGCAGGGCAAGAAACACTATGTGTCCGCCGCATTCCCTTCGGCCTGCGGCAAGACCAATTTCGCGATGCTGATCCCGCCCCGGAGTCATGCGGGCTGGAAGATCACCACGGTCGGGGAAGACATCGCCTGGATCAAGCCGGGCGAGGACGGGCAGTTCTATGCGATCAACCCCGAAGCCGGGTTCTTCGGAGTGGCGCCAGGGACATCGGAGGCGACTAATCCCAACGCCATGAAAACCCTGCGCGCGAACGTCATCTTCACCAACGTGGCGCTGACGCACGACGGGGACGTGTGGTGGGAAGGAATGACTGAGACGCCCCCGGCGAAGCTCATCGACTGGCAGGGCCAGGAGTGGACGCCTGGGTGCGGCCGGCTGGCCGCGCATGCCAACGCGCGATTCACCGTCCCGGCCTCGCAATGCCCCTCGATGGACGAGCACTGGGAGGATCCGGCCGGCGTGCCGATCTCCGCGTTCCTGTTCGGCGGGCGCCGTTCGTCGACGGTGCCCCTTGTCGTCGAGGCGCCGAGCTGGGAAGACGGCGTTTACATGGCGGCCACTCTGGGTTCCGAGACCACTGCCGCGATCACGGGGAAGGTGGGCGTAGTGCGGCGCGACCCGATGGCGATGCTGGCGTTCTGCGGCTATAACATCGGCGACTATTTCGCCCATTGGCTCAAGATGGGCAAGGCCGTAACCCGGCCGCCGAAGGTCTTCCGGGTCAACTGGTTCCGCCGCGACGCGGCCGGAAAATTCCTGTGGCCCGGTTTCGGCGAGAATATGCGCGTCCTGCAGTGGATCGTGGAACGCTGCGAAGGCAGCGCGAAAGGCAGCGCCACGGCGCTGGGGATCATGCCGCGCTACGAGGACCTTTCCTGGACGGGCCTGGAGAAATTCACCCCGGACCGGTATGCCGAACTGAGCGAGGTCGAGCACGCGGCCTGGGCGGAGGAACTGCATTCGCACGACGAGCTCCTAGGCAAGCTTGGCAGCCACCTGCCTGTCGAGCTCGAGGTCCGGCGCACGCTGTTGCACGAGAAGCTCGCCGCCTAGACGCCCGGGAGCCGCATGAGCCACGTGTTCCATCGCAATCCGAAGAGCGAATATCCGGTCGCGGTTCGGGGCGACGGCGCGTACCTGGTGGACAACGAGGGCAAGCGTTACCTGGACGCCTCGGGAGGCGCAGCGGTGTCCTGCCTGGGCCATTCGGACCGGGCGGTGGTGGAGGCCATCAAGGCGCAGCTCGAGCTGCTCCCGTTCGCTCACACCTCCTTTTTCACCAATGAGCCGATGGAAGCCCTCGCCGACGAGCTGATCCGGCGCGCGCCGAAGGAATTCGACCGGGTTTACTTCGTGTCCGGTGGATCGGAAGCAATGGAGGCTGCGCTCAAGCTGGCGCGCCAATATTTTGTCGAGAAGGGCGAACCGCACCGCAAGCACATCATTGCGCGCCGGGGCAGCTATCACGGCAACACTTTGGGGGCGCTCGCGGTAGGCGGCAACGCGTGGCGGCGCAAACAGTTCGAGCCGTTGCTGATCGACGTTTCCCACGTCTCCCCGTGCTTTGCGTATCGCGACCAGGCGGCGCAGGAATCCGACGAGGCTTACGCCGCACGCCTGGCCGCGGAACTCGAAACCGAAATTGTCAGGCTCGGGGACGACAGGGTGATCGCGTTCGTCGCCGAAACCGTGGTCGGTGCGACCCTCGGTGCGGTGACGGCAGTGCCCGGATACTTCCGGCGGATCCGCGAAGTTTGCGACAAGTACGGCGTCCTGCTTATCCTCGACGAGGTGATGTGCGGCATGGGACGCTGCGGCGCGCTGTTTACCTTCGAGCAGGAGGGGATCGTGCCGGACCTGGTCTGCATTGCGAAGGGACTCGGCGCGGGCTACCAGCCAATCGGGGCCGTGATAGCCACCAAAAGAATATATGACGCGATCGTGTCCGGCAGCGGGTTTTTCCAGCACGGGCACACCTACCTTGGCCATGCGGCGGCGTGCGCGGGTGCGCTGGCAGTGCAAAGGCGGCTCAACGAAGACGGGCTGCTAGCGCGGGTCGGGCCGCTTGGCGAGATGCTTGAGCGGAAACTGCGCGCGGCATTCGGCCGTCACCCCAATGTCGGGGACATTCGCGGACGCGGCCTGTTCCGGGCGCTCGAGCTGGTGGAGGACCGCGCGACCAAAAAGCCGTTCGACGCGGCGCGCAGGGTCAACATCCGCCTCAAAAAAGCGGCGCTCGACGCCGGCCTGATGTGCTACCCCATGGGGGGGACGCTGGACGGCGTGCAGGGCGACCACGTTCTGTTCGCGCCGCCCTTCATCGTTGAGGAAGCGCAGCTCGACGAACTGGTGGCGAAATTTTCGACTGCGCTGTCGGCCACGCTCGGGGTGCCCGCCGCGCTTGCCGCCTAGCAAGTGCTTCGATAAGCTTCCAGCTCGCACTCCAAGGGGCAGCCATGCAGAAAGCCAACAGTTCCGCGGTCCTCGCCGCGGCGATTCTCGTCCTCGCGTTCTCGCCTGCCCAAGCGCAGCAGAAGTACGTCACGATCGGCACCGGGGGAGTAACCGGCGTTTATTACGCGGCGGGAGGCGCAATCTGCCGGCTGGTCAACAAGGACCGCAAGGTACACAACATCCGCTGCTCGGTGGAATCCACCGGCGGGTCGGTATTCAACGTCAACACCATCAAGGCCGGCGAGCTCGACCTGGGGGCGACGCAGTCCGACGTCCAGTACAACGCGGTCAAAGGCCTCGCGCAGTTCAAGGATGGCGCGCACTCCGACCTGCGGTCGGTTTTTTCCCTGCACCCGGAGCCGTTCACCGTGCTCGCGCGGAAGGAAGGCGGCATCAAAGCCTTTGCCGATTTCAAAGGTAAAAAGTTCAACGTCGGCAACCCGGGCTCGGGCACGCGCGCGTCGATGGAAGAGTTGCTCGCGTCCATGGGATGGAAGCTGGGCGATTTCTCGCTCGCCTCCGAGCTCAAGGCCGATGAGCATGGCGCGGCGCTGTGCGACGGCAAGATCGACGGTTTCTTCTACGGGGTCGGCCATCCCTCGGCCAACATCCAGGATCCCACCACCTCCTGCGGCGCAAAGCTCGTGTCGCTGACCGGCCCGGCGGTGGACAAGCTGGTCAAGGAGAAGCCGTATTACGCCTATGCGACGATTCCCGGCGGGCTGTACCCGAACAATACCGCCGACACCAAAACGTATGGCGTGCTTGCCACCATGGTGTCTTCGAGCAAGGTCCCGGCCGATACCGTGTATGCGGTGGTCAAAGGCGTGTTCGACAATTTCGACGAATTCAAGAAGCTCCATCCAGCACTGGCGATCCTCGCGCCCGAGCACATGATCAAGGATGGCCTGTCAGCCCCTCTCCACGAGGGCGCGATCAGGTACTACAAGGAAAAGGGCTGGCTCAAGTAGCCCGGCGATTTCGGGGCGGAGCAAGGGGCGGAATGCGAATTCCGCCCTTTTTGTTTGCAAAAGGACATAGATGACCGAGCGTGGCAGGCTTCCCGCCCCCGATCTTGAGCGGCTCGTGAAGGAAGCGGACCTTGGCGGCCGCGAGCCGGTCGGGAAAGTCGGTGTCTTCCTTGCCGTGGTGGCTGGGGCGTGGTCCCTGTTCCAGGTCTGGTATGCCTCCCCGCTGCCCTTTGTGGTGGGCGTGGGAATATTCAACGATACCGAGGCCCGTGCGATTCACCTGGCCTTTTCGGTGTTCCTCGCGTTCGCGGCGTTTCCAGCGTTCCGGACCTCTTCGCGCCAGGTCGTGCCCTGGTCCGATTGGCTCCTTGCCGCGGTAGGCGCGTTCTGCGCCGCCTACCTCTTTCTCTATTACAACGAGCTTGCGACCCGGCCGGGCCAGCCGACGACCACGGACATGGTTGTCGGCCTGGCTGGCGTGGCCATCATGCTCGAGGCCACGCGCCGCGCCATGGGCATGGGGATGCTGATTACAACCGGCCTGTTCCTCGTCTACATCTTTGCCGGGCCCCTTATGCCGGAGGTCATCCAGCACAAGGGTGCGACGGTGCAGCGCTTCGTGTCGCACATGTGGCTCACCACCGAGGGTGTCTACGGGGTGGCGCTCGGGGTATCGGTGCAGTTCATCTTCCTGTTCGTGCTGTTCGGCACGCTCCTCGACATTGCCGGCGCGGGGAACTACATGATGCAGGTCTCGATCGCCCTGCTGGGGCACCTGCGTGGCGGCCCCGCGAAGGTCGCCGTGGTGTCCTCGGCCCTCAATGGTGTGGTGTCGGGATCGTCCGTGTCGAACGTCGTCTCGGGCGGCATCTTCACCATTCCGCTCATGAAGCGCACCGGCTACTCGGGCGTGAAGGCCGGGGCGATCGAAGCGGCGTCGTCGATCAACGGCCAGTTGATGCCCCCCGTGATGGGCGCCGCGGCTTTCCTCATGGTCGAGTACGTCGGCATCCCGTATTCCGAGATCTGCAAGCATGCCGCGCTGCCGGCGATCATTTCGTACATCGCGCTCTTCTACATTGTTCATCTTGAGGCGCTCAAGTACGACCTCAAGGTCATCCCGCGCGGCTATTCCCTCACCGCCGGACAGCGCCTGCTGGGCTGGGCGCTGGGCGTGAGCGGGACGCTTGCTGCGTGTGCGCTCATCTACTACGGCATCACCCTCGTGCGCTGGGTCTTCGGGGGCGAAGCGACCTGGGCGCTGGGCTGCCTTACGCTCGTCACGTATGTCCTCCTGCTGGCCTATTCGGCGCGCTATCCGGACGTTCCGCAGGACGATCCCCTGGCGCCGGTATTGCACCTGCCCAAACCCTGGCCGACGATCCGCGCCGGGATGCATTTCTTGATTCCAATCGTAGTGCTGCTCTGGTGCCTCATGGTCGAGGAGCTCTCGCCTGGCACCTCGGCCTTCTGGGCGACCGCGACCGCTGCCGTTCTTGTCGTCGTGCAGCCGGCGTTGCTTGCGCTGTTCAGGCGCACCGGCCGGGCCGCAGCCGGAGTGCGCAAAGGTTTCGCGGACCTGTGGAAAGGACTCGTGCTCGGTGCGCGCAGCATGATCGGCATCGGCGTGGCCTGTGCCAGTGCGGGCCTTATCGTCGGCGTGATCACGCTGACGGGCATGGGCCTGATGATGACCGATTTTGTCGAACAGATCTCCGCCGGCAACGTGCTCGTCATGCTCGTGCTGACCGCGGTGATCTGCCTCCTGATCGGCGCAGGCGTGCCCACCACGGCGAACTACATTCTCGTCGCTACGCTCATGGCTCCCGTAATCGTCGAACTCGGCGCGCGCAGCGAGCTCGTCATCCCGCTCATCGCAGTACACCTGTTCGTTTTTTACTTCGGCATCATGGCCGATGTCACGCCGCCGGTCGGACTTGCGTCCTATGCGGCGGCGGCCATTTCCGGAGACGACCCGAACGCCACCGGCCTGCAGGCCACCTGGTACAGCTTTCGCACGGCCATCCTGCCGTTCGTATTCGTCTTCAATCCGCAGATCCTCCTGATCGGCGTCGGCTCGTGGTGGGAGATCGCCATGGTCAGTGCCAGCGCCACCGTGGCGTCCCTGCTGTTTGCAGCCGCCACCATGGGGTGGTTCCGCGCCCGCTGCACCTGGTTCGAGATCGGCCTGCTGTGCGTCGCGACGTTCCTGTTCTTCCGTCCCGACTGGGTGGTCGACCGGTTCCACGCCAAGTACCAGTCCCTCCCGGCGAGCGAGATCTACCGGGTGGCCGACACGCTGTCGAAAGACGAGTGGCTGGCGGTAAGCATCGCGGGCCAGTCGATCGAGGGCAAGGCCGTCAGCAAAACCGTCGCGCTTCCGCTGGGCGAGGGTGAAAATGGGCGCGAGCGGCTTCGCGCGGGCGGCGTGACCCTCGCCGCGTTGGGCGGCGACCTGGAAGTCTCCAGCGTGAAATTCGGCAGCCGCGCCAAGAAGCTCGGCGTGGAGCAGGGGTTCAAGATCGTGGAAGTGAAGGTGCTCAATCCGGCGCGACCCTCGCCCCACTGGGTATTCATACCGGCGGGCCTGCTGGTGGCGCTGATCTGGTTCATGCAGCGCACGCGCGCCCGCAAGTCGCTGCCATTGAGTGTGTGAATGTTAAACATATAAATGTATAGATTGGCTTATGGTGAGATTATCCTGTCAATTCAATTGCGTTAAATGAAAAATAAATAGTCGCCCGGTAATGGCCACTTCACCCCGCCAAAGACAATACACGCCCGATGCAAAAGGACCGCTCGACGGCGTGCGGGTGCTCGATCTTTCGCGACTTGTCGCGGGCAACATGCTCACCCAGGTGCTTGGCGATTTTGGCGCGGAAGTGATCAAAGTCGAGCCGCCTGCCGGCGACACCTTGCGCGCGTGGAAAACCGAAGGCGTTGCGACCAACTGGAAGATCTTCGCGCGCAGCAAGAAGAGCCTCGGCCTGGACCTCAGGCATCCCGACGCGAAGGCGCTGCTGCTCGCGCTCGTTCCGACGGCGGCGATATTCGTCGAGAGTTTCCGTCCTGGCACGCTCGAGAAAATGGGTCTTGCCCCGCAACGCCTGTTCGAAGCCAATCCGCGGCTGGTGATCGTGCG
>JBBQNG010000001.1:0-78098 GCA_038329645.1 Burkholderiales bacterium | reverse complement strand
TCCGGACCAAAGGCGGCCTCGATGCGGCGCCGCCCGGATACAGCGCCTGGTTCGACGTCCCCGGCCGTCGCAGCGCGGACTGGACCGTGATATGCGGCCATTGGTCGGCGTTGGGGCTAAGGGTGGAGCCCAGCCTGATCGCCCTCGACAGCGGCTGTATCTGGGGCGGCGCCCTCAGCGCGGTCCGGATCGAAGATCGTCGCGTGTTCCAGGTTCCTTGTGCAGGGTTTCAAGGTTCAGGTGGCGACTGATCGTCGCGCGCAAGGTAGCGGCGAGCTCGCGTCGATTGCGACCCGCGGCCGGTTCACCCGGGCCGAAATCGATCCGGGCTGTTACGCGCGGGGCGCCGAGCAACTGCCACACCGACCCGATCAAAGTCTCCGCGCCGACGTAGCTCACCGCAGGCGAACGCTTGCCGTCCGGGTCCAGGTATCTCAACGTCGCCGGATAGGCCTTACCGGCGCTGGCGATTGCCGGCTGCAGCAATGCGGCGTGGAAATGCAGGAGCCGGTCGCCGGGCGTCGTGGTCCCCTCCGGAAACACAGCCACCCGCTCGCCCCGCGCGAGGGCTTCGGTTATGAGCCTATTGGTCCGGCGAGCCGCGGTTTGCCGGGTGCGTTCGATATACAAAGTGCCGCTCTTGGTGCACAGGTATCCGACCAGTGGCCAGCGCGCCACTTCGGCTTTGGAGACGAACCTGCTCGGGGCCAGCGCATTCAGCACGAACACGTCCAGCCAGGAGATATGATTCATCACGACAAGGCCGTCGGCAGGTAATTGGCCGCCGCGCTCTAGCCGAACGCCTGCCAGACGGAGAAATTTTCGCGACCAGCGGCGGATTTCGGCCAGCCGCCGCCGGTCCGTATAACGCTGGAACCGAAAGGCGAGCGTCAGGAGGCCGCCGGCAAAGTGGAATGCAAGCCGGCCAAACCGGGCCGCGCGCAACGTCAAGGAGACCGATGCCAATGGAAGGCTGCATATTCTGCAGGATCGTAGCCGGGGAGATCCCGGCCAGCTTGGTTTTTGAGGACCGGCATACGCTGGCATTCATGGACCAGGGACAAGTCAACCCGGGGCACGTGCTGGTCGCGACAAAAGCCCACGTCGAGAATATTTTCGGCCTCGATGACAGGCTGGCCGGGGAAGTGTTCCGTACCACCGCGCGAGTCGCGCGCGCCGTGCGCACAGCGTTCGACGCGCCGGGGACCACGCTTTTCCAGGCGAACGGCAAGGTCGCCGGCCAGACCGTGTTCCACTTTCACTTGCATATCCTTCCGCGCTGGGAGAACGATGGGATGAGCCTCGCGTGGCCGGTCAAAAGCCCGCCCCGGGAAACGCTTCAGGGCTATTGCGGGACGATCCGCGATGCGCTCGCCCAGGAGGTCACCACGGCGAATAACCGAACTCGCGCCTGAACCTGTCCTTGATCTCCTGCGCGGTAAACCGGTGGTTCTGCGCGCCGCGGTGCTCAATCTTTATCGAGCCCACCAATGCGCCCAGGCGTCCGGTGCTCGGCCAGTCCCAGCCGTTTGCGATGCCATACAGTAGACCGGCACGATAGGCGTCACCACAGCCCGTGGGATCGAGGATCTCGGCAGCTTTCACGATGGGTATCTCGTGACGCTGCCCGCCGGCCAGCACCAGGGAGCCTTTTGCGCCCAGCGTGAGCACAAGGGCTTTCACGCCGCGCGCAATCTTCTCGAGGCTGTTGCCGGTCTTGTCCTCGAGGAGCTTGCCCTCGTAGTCGTTGACCGCGACATAGTCGGCCAGCGCCACGAATTCGGACAATTCGTCCGCCGAGAACATCGGCAGCCCCTGTCCCGGATCGAAGATGAAAGGAATCCCGGCTGCGCGGCATTCATGCGCATGCTGGAGCATGCCCTCCTTGCCGTCCGGCGCAATGATCGCGAGCTTCGCGCCAAGCGCCGCATCGATGTGGTTTTGGTGCGCGTAATTCATCGCGCCCGGATGGAAGGCGATGATCTGGTTGTTGTCGAGGTCGGTGGTGATGAACGCCTGGGCGGTGAACTGGCCGGCGATCCTGCGCAGGTTGGCATCCGGCAGCCCGAGGCCGGCAAAGCGTTGCAGGTACGGGTCGATGTCCTCGCCCACGGTCGCCATGATCAGCGGGTCGCCGCCCAGGAGCTTGAGGTTGTAGCCGATGTTTGCCGCGCATCCCCCGTACTCGCGCCTCATTTCCGGGGTCAGGAAGCATACGTTCAGAATGTGCAGCTGGTCGGCGAGCAAGTGGTTCTTGAACCGGTCGGGAAACACCATGATGGTGTCGTAGGCGACGGATCCGGTGATGAGTGTGCGCAAGTGGGTCGGCTTTCGTTTCTATTTGTTGCGGGAATCCTGGCAGCGCGAAGGATAGCTTAATTGCCAATAGGGCGATGACGGCAGGGCGGGGCACGGATAGAAGAGAAACAGCTGATAGCCGGTGGCCGGGATGCCCCCGGTCTCGAAATAGATGCGAACCGATTCCTCACCGCCGCCGCCCATGCCGAACGCAATGGCCGCGCGTTTTTCCTGCAGGTAATCGGCGGGACGCAGCACGCGCCGGATCACGGCCCGCTCGCCCTGGTCGGTCAGGGTGAGCTCGAGATCGGGAAACTCCTGCGCGAACGGCGCACGGTTGCGCAGGAGCGCGTTGAGCACGATCACACCGGGACGCTGGCTGTCGGCCTGCAAGTCCGACGATTCGATGCTCATGAGGTCCGCCCTGCGCGGCAGCCTGACCTCGCATGCGAGCATTTCGCAGGCCGTCTCGAGAAGCGGCCGGGCCTGCGGCAGGAGGACGCCGAGTTCGGTACGGAAGTGCAATGCGGCCTGCAGAGCGAGCGCGCCAAGCGCGAGGACGGCCAGCAGCCCCCAGACGAATGTATACGCCACCCGCGGTCGCTCCGACGCGAGAAATGCGGGCACCACGGGCTTGTGCGCCCACAGCGGCGATCGATTCGCAATCGGCGCCGAAGAAATCTTTGGTGGCGTTGCCTGGCTGTCCGCGACGCCTGCGGGATCGGCTGGTCCAGGCGCCGTCGGCTCGGCATCGGGCGCTGCCGTTCGCTCACCTTCGTCCGAAAGCCGTGACGGTTCCCGCAGCTCGAACAGGCCCATTTGGGGCGACGGCTCGACCGGCAGCGCGGCGACCGCTTCGTCGGTGAGCAGGTTGGCGACGCCGTCGAATATCGCAGAGCATTTGCCGCAGCGCACGCGCCCACCGCGCGCCGCAAGTTGCGCCGGCGAGACCCGGAAGGTGGTCGAGCAGGACGAACAGCGGGTAACCAGGCTCATCGGCGCGTCCCCGCGACCAGGACCCACCCATCCTCCCGATCGGCTACTTCGACGTCGAACCCCGGAGCGTAGGCGTCCTTGATCTCGCCGACCTGGTCTTCAAGGATGCCCGACAGCGCGACCCTGCCGGCGCAATTGGCCGTTATCAGGGGGGCGAGGACGATCAGGGGATTGGCAAGGATGTTGGCCAAGACTATGTCGGCAGGCTGTTGGGGAGCCTCATCGGGAGTGAGGAACCTTATTGCGACGCCGTTCTGCGCGGCATTGCCGTTGGCGGTGAGGATCGCCTGCGGATCGATATCGACGCCGACTACGTTTCGCGCGCCGAGGCGTGCGGCGACGATGGCCAATATACCGGATCCGCACCCATAGTCCAGCACCGACTCCCCGCTTTTGAGGTTGCGCTCCAGCCATCGCAGCATGAGGCGTGTCGTCGGATGGCTGCCGGTTCCGAAGGCGAGCCCTGGATCCAGCGAAATATTCGTGGCGTCGGGCTCGGGCGGGACGCACCAGGTTGGCACGATCCACAAACGGTTCGCAACTCGCATGGGCTCGAACTGCCTTTGCGTGCGTCTCACCCAATCGTCGTCATCGACCGGCGAAACGGAAAAGCGCGGCATTTCCATCCCGCAAGCAGCGGCTGCGGCAGCGACGATGCGCGCCGGGTCAGCCTCCTGGGGCACCAGCGCGGTGAGGAGATTGAGCCGCCAGGGGCGCGGTGGAGCCTGGCCTGGTTCGGCAAACTGGGCGGTCTCCGCCGCCGTACCGGCTTCGGCGTCGTCGCAGGCCACAGAGAGGGCGCCGGCCTCGATCAGGGCGTCGGCCACCGCATCGACGGCATCGGCTTCGGCGTGCAGTTTGATCGCAAGCCACGCCATGCTGCAGCGCCTTACTTCACGACCTTTTTCGATTCCTGCGCGAGCTTCTGCTCAAGGTAGTGAATAGAGGCCCCGCCTTTCACGAACCCCTTGTCGTTGAGCAGGTCCTGGTGCAGGGGGATATTGGTTTGGATGCCCTCGACCACCATCTCGGAGAGCGCGATGCGCATACGGCGGATCGCCTGCTCGCGCGTGGCGCCGTACGAAATCACCTTGCCGATCATCGAATCGTAGTTCGGCGGAACCGTGTAGCCCTGGTACACGTGCGAGTCGACCCGGATCCCGGGACCGCCAGGCGGGTGATATGACGTAATCTTGCCGGGCGAGGGCGTGAATTTGTAGGGGTCCTCTGCATTGATCCGGCATTCGAGGGCATGACCGCGGAACTGGATGTCGCGCTGCCGGAACGGAAGCTTCTCGCCGGCGGCGATGCGGATCTGCGCCTGGACAATGTCGATCCCGGTAATCATTTCGGTCACCGGGTGCTCCACTTGCACCCGGGTGTTCATCTCGATGAAGAAAAACTCGCCGTTCTCGTACAGGAATTCGAACGTGCCGGCGCCGCGATAGCCGATTTTCTTGCAGGCTTCCACGCATCTCTCGCCGACCCGGTCGCGCACCCGGGTTGAAAGGTCGGGGGCCGGCGCCTCCTCGATGACCTTCTGGTGGCGTCGCTGCATCGAGCAGTCGCGCTCGCCGAGATAAACCACGTTCTTGTGCTCGTCGGCGAGGATCTGGATTTCGATATGGCGCGGGTTCTCGAGAAACTTCTCCATGTAGACCATCGGATTCGAGAACGCCGCCTGGGCTTCCTGGCGCGTAAGGCTGACGGCATTGAGCAGCGCCGCCTCGGTGTGCACAACACGCATTCCGCGCCCGCCGCCGCCGCCGGACGCCTTGATGATGACCGGGTAGCCGACCTTGCGCGCGATCTTGACGATATCGGCGGGCGTGTCGGGCAGCGCGCCTTCCGAACCCGGAACGCAGGGGACGCCCGCCTTGATCATGGCCGCCTTGGCGCTGACCTTGTCGCCCATCAGGCGGATGTTCTCCGGATATGGCCCGATGAACACGAACCCCGATTTCTCGACCTTGTCCGCGAAGTCGGCGTTCTCGGAAAGAAAGCCGTACCCCGGGTGGATGGCTTCGGCGTCGGTGACTTCGGCGGCGCTGATGATCGCGGGGATGTTGAGGTAGCTGAGGCTTGCGACGGGCGGCCCGATGCATACCGACTCGTCGGCGAGCTTCACGTATTTCGCCTCCGTATCGGCCTCCGAATGGACCACCACCGTGCGAATCCCGAGTTCGCGGCACGCACGCTGGATACGCAAGGCGATCTCGCCGCGGTTGGCGATCAGGATCTTGCCGAACATGGACATCAGGCGATGATGAAGAGCGGTTGCCCGTACTCGACCGGCTGGCCATTCTCGACAAGGATGGCGCTCACGACGCCGGACTTGTCGCACTCGATTTCGTTCATAAGCTTCATCGCCTCGATGATGCAGATGATCTGGCCCTCCTTGACCGTCTGGCCGATCTCGACGAAGGGCTTGGCGTCGGGTGAAGGCGTCCGGTAGAAGGTGCCCACCATGGGCGACTTGACCGGATGCCCCTCGTGGGCCGCCGCGATGGGCTCTGCGGGCGCCGCGGCCAGAACGGTCGGCGCAGCCACGGGGGCCGGCGCGGCAGAATGGACTTGCATGCTGGGCGGTGATGAAGCTACCCCGCTTTTCACAATCTTGACCTTCTCCTCGCCCTCGGTAATCTCGAGCTCGGCGATGCCCGATTCCTCGACTAGGTCGATCAGCTTTTTGAGTTTTCTCAGGTCCATGGGTCTACTCCTGGCCGCGCGACAGCGCGTAGGCAAGCGCGAGCTCGTAGCCCCGGCTGCCGAGTCCGCAAATGGTTCCGACGGCGATGTCGGACACGAAGGATCGATGCCGGAAGCCTTCCCGGGCATGAACATTGGACAAATGCACTTCGACGAACGGTATAGCCACCCCGGCGAGGGCGTCGCGGATCGCTACGCTCGTATGGGTGTAGGCGGCCGGGTTGAAGATGACGAAATCCACGCTTTCGCGGCCTGCCTGCTGGATTCGATCCACCAATGCCCCCTCGTGGTTGCTCTGGAAACAGGCCACGGTGACGCCGCTGCGTTCGGCGATGCCGGTAAGGCGTACGTTGATGTCCTCAAGCGACTCCGTGCCGTAGATCTCCGGCTCGCGCGTCCCGAGGAGATTCAGGTTGGGTCCGTGCAGAAATAAGACTGAGCGGACCCGGACGGAAACTGCTTTTATCAATCTTTCCCCGCAAATCGGCGCATTTTACCGCTTTTAGACAGCATGATCCCGCGCCTGTTGCCAGCCGATTCTGTCAGCGGGCGGCGATACGTACCAGTTGGGCTTCGATTTTCGGGCCGCTCAGGGCTCCGAGGTTGCGAAAGCTCACACCCCCTGCCCGGTCGAAGACGACCGTGAAAGGCAACCCTCCGCTTGGATTGCCGAGTTTGCGCATCAGGTCCAATCCGTCCCCGCCGGCCAGGAGCAGCGGATAGTTGAATCCGACGGTTTTCGCAAAATGGGCGACTTTAGCTGCCTGATCGATGGCGATGCCGACAAATTCGACTCCAGATCGAAACATTTTTTCGCGCACTTTCATGAACGCTGGGATCTCCTCGCGACACGGTTCGCACCAGGTTGCCCAGAAGTTGAGGACCAGGACGCGTCCCTGCCATTCTTTCAGACTGCGCCTTTTGCCCGTTAGGTCGGTGACTTGGGCTTCGGCCAGGATGCTCGCGTCCTCTGGCGTGCTCCCCCGCCGCGACGCAAACCACGCACCGGAAACGGCCGCAGCGATGCCGACCCCGACCATTCCAATCACCCGGCGCCGGTTAGGCACTTTTAGCCGTGACCAACGCGGAAACTTCAGGAATTCCCGCGCGCTCCATGACGCGGCCGACCTGCGTGGTCTTCAGGGTGACCCGCTCGTCGCGTGCATCGAATAGCGACAGCTTGACCGGCGCGCCGCCCCATTCGAATTCCAGCACCGTCACCGAGCGGGCCCTGTCGCCCGAGTAGCGGCGGGCTTCCGAAGAGTCGAAGGCGATGTTGCGGTTGAGCAGGAAGATTTCGACCGCCTTCCCGCTGTCGGGGAACAACTGCAGTTCGATGCCTGAATAGGGTCCCGCGATCCCCTTCAGCACCGGTCCGGTGAGATAAGGCGAAAATTCCTGCAGCTCCTGCATCACCTCCAGGGCGATCCGGCGCAGTTCGCGAATGCGGTCGGGATGCTCTTCCGCCTGGTAGAGCTCGAGGTAGGTGCGCAGCTCGGATTCGATCTCTTCGTTGGCAGGCAGCGACTGCTTTTCGCTCGCGCCCAGCTGGCGGGCGGCTTTTCGCTTGGCGAGAGCGAAATTGTCGATGCCGCCCTCGGCCATGATGCGTGCGGCCGCCGCGGCAATGGCTGCGCGCATCCCGTTTTGCCTGGGGCGATTGCGACTCATAGGAGGAGGTTGATCCAAATGGGCCCGCAAATAATACCCCCGGAGCGGCACTTCAAATGGACTACAATCGCCGCTCTTTTTTCCGCCCGCCCTACGGCAGATGGCCGCGCATCATCTTCACATCCTGGGTATTTGTGGCACGTTCATGGGGGGGCTGGCCGTGCTCGCCAAATCCGCCGGGTACCGGGTCACGGGTTGCGACAGCGGCGTCTATCCCCCGATGAGCGACCAGCTGCGCTCGCTGGGGATCGACCTGGTCGAAGGCTATTCAGCCGACCAGCGCGCCCTTAAGCCGGACGTCTGGGTTATCGGCAATGTAGTGACTCGCGGCAACCCCCTGGTGGAAGTCATCCTCGATCACGGCGATCCATTTGTTTCGGGTCCGCAATGGCTTTCGGACCATATCCTCCGGGATAAGTGGGTGTTCACTGTGGCGGGGACGCACGGCAAGACGACCACTTCGGCAATGGTGGCGTGGATACTTGAAAAGCAGCAGCGCAGTCCGGGATTCCTGATCGGCGGGGTGCCGCGCAATTTCGAATATTCCGCGCGGCTGACCGATTCCTCATTGTTCGTGATCGAGGCGGACGAATACGACACGGCGTTTTTCGACAAGCGCTCCAAGTTCGTCCATTACCGCCCGAAAACCGCCATACTTAACAATCTTGAGTTCGATCACGCGGACATCTTCGGCGATATTGCCGACATCGAACGGCAATTCCAGCATTTGGTGCGCATTGTTCCCTCCTCGGGACGACTGATCGTCAACGGGACCGACGAGGCCCTTGCGCGCGTCCTCAAAAAAGGAACCTGGACACCGGTTGAATACTTTGGCATCGAATCCGGATGGTCGGCGATGAGTCCTGAAGCCGACGGCAGTTTCGAAGTGCTGCGCAGTGGCGAGCCAATCGGGCGGGTGCGGTGGGACCTGCAAGGCGCTCACAATCGATTTAACGCCTTGGCTGCAATCGCCGCCGCTTCGCACGCCGGGGTGCCTCCTGAGGCGGCGGCGGAGGCGCTGGCGGATTTTCAGGGGGTCAAGCGGCGAATGGAGCTGCGCGGGACCGAACGCGGCGTGGCGGTCTACGATGATTTTGCCCACCATCCCACCGCCATCCGCACAACGATCGAGGGCCTGCGCCACAAGGTTGGGAGCGCCCGGATTCTCGCGGTTCTGGAGCCGCGCTCGAATACGATGAAGCAAGGCGTCATGAAAGCTGCGCTTCCCGGGAGCGTTGCGGACGCGGATCGGGTCTTCGTCTACACGGCGAACCTGGGATGGGATGCACAGGCGGTGTTTTCGCCATTGGGCGCCAGGGCCCACTGCGTGGATGAGATTTTCGCGTTGGTCGAAGCGATCAACGCGGCAGCGCGCCCGGGCGACCAGGTCCTCGTCATGTCGAACGGTGGATTCGGCGGCATCCACGCCAAACTACTCGAACGGCTGGCGCAGGCACCTGCGCGCTGATCGCGCCTTGATCGTCTACCTGCACGGCTTTAACAGTGCGCCCGCGTCCCACAAGGCGCAGACGATGCAGCGCTTCCTTGAGGAACGGGGGCTTGGAGATCACTTCGAATGCCCGGCGCTTCCACACCTGCCGGCGGACGCTGTCGCGCTGATCGAAGCGCTGCCGGCCCTGCGCGAGCCCAGCCAGGTGACTTTCGTGGGGAGTTCGCTCGGGGGCTTCTATGCGACCTGGCTTGCGGAGAAATACGCTTGCCGGGCGATCCTCATCCAACCTGCGGTGTATCCGCATGTCGGGCTGGAGAAGTATCTCGGGCCGCAGAAGAACCTCTATACCGGCGCCCAATACGAGCTCACGCGCGCGCACCTGCAGGGCTGGCGCGACCTGTTCGTCGAAAAGGTCGATCCGGAACGCTACCTGCTCGTCCTCGAAACCGGTGACGAGGTGCTCGACTATCGCGAGGCGGTGACGAAGTACGCAGGCGCCCGCATGGTCATACGCGAGGGCGGCGACCATATGCTGCAGAGCTTCCCCGAGCATCTGCTCCGCATGCTGAAATTCGCCGGGCTTACTTCCTGACCACCTTCCAGGGTTTCGCTCTCCCGCCCAGCGAGTAGCGCGCGACTGCTTTGGGGTCGAAATCGAATCCCAATCCCGGCTTCATCGGCAGCTGCAGCATCCCGTCCCTGAATTCAAGCTGGCGATTGACAAGGCGGCGGAAATTGAGCACCTGGTCGTCGGTGAAGTACTCCACCATGCGGGCGTTCGGCGTCGAAGCCACCAGGTGCACGTGCAGGTCGTGGAACCAGTGGGGGCAGACCGTCACGCCGTAACTGGCCGCGGTAGCCGCGATGCGGCGCCACTCGGTGATGCCGCCACAGACCGCCGCATCGTGCTGCAGGATCGCGGCGCCGCCCTTGTCCATCAACGCCTTGAAATACCAGCGACCCACGCCAATTTCGCCGGTGGCCACCGTGATCGGGGTTGCGCGCGCCAGGCGCGCATGGCTGTCGATGTCGTCGGGGCCAAAGGGCTCCTCGATCCAGTAAGGATCGTACTTTTCATAACGCTTTACATGCTCGAGCGCGGTCGGCAGGTCCTGCCACGCATTGTTTGCGTCCAGCGCAAGCAGCACATCCGGTCCGATCGCTTCCCTCGCCGCCCTGACGCGGGCTTCCTCGTCGGCCGCCGACAGCCGCCCGACTTTCATCTTTACGGCCTTGAACCCCAACTTCACGTAACCCGCCATCTCCGCGCCCAGCTTCTTCGGCGTCTTGCCGGCCAGGTAGTACCCGCCGGAAGCATATGCGGGCACTGCCTTCTCGGCGCACCCGCCGAGATAACGATGCAGGGGGAGCTTGGCGCTGCGTGCATTGAGGTCCCACATCGCGGTATCGAGAATGCTGATTGCGCGCATCACGGCGCCCGCCCTACCCTGCAGAAGCGACTCCTGGAACATCTCCTCCCACAACCCTTCGGTGCGGGTCGATTCCTGGCCGATGAGCTTGGGTGCGAGCAGTTCCTCGACGGCGTGCGCCACCAGCGATCCCGCGGACGATCCGGCGTAGCAGAATCCGATACCCTCGACCCCGCTGTCGGAACGCACCTTGACCAGGCCGTAGTCGCGGGCACTTACGCTCCGCGTGGCGAATGCGGTCACGTGATCGAGCGGAATGCGCGCGGTACAAACGGAAATTGAAGCGATCCTGGGCATGGCGGGCCTTCTCCGGAAGTCGGGATACGCGAGGCCGAAAAGGATAACGCAAGCGGGCCTGCACCCGCGTATCATTGGCGCCTTTTCGATTGCCCGCAATGCAACTCCTATACGAGGAAGACGGCGACATAAAAGTTGGCACGGTACTGTCGCCGGGCACGGCCTCGTTTCAGATCGAGTCTCCGCATGGCCGCCGGACGAAAGTGAAAGCCTCGAACGTGCTCCTGTCGTTTGAAGCACCCGGTGCCGCAGAGCTCCTTGCAAGCGCGAACACCTACGCCGGCAAGCTGGACGCCGATTTCCTGTGGCAGTGCGCGGGACCCGCCGAATTCGGATTCAGGGACCTGGCGCGCGAATATGTCGGCCGCGAGCCCGATGCGGTGGAGTCTTCCGGCGTGCTACTCAAGCTGCATTCGGCGCCGATGTACTTCTATCGGCGCGGCAAAGGACGGTTCCAGGCCGCGCCCGAGGCGACGCTGAAGGCGGCGCTGGCGGGGATCGAAAAAAAACGGCTCCAGGCCGAAAAGGGCGCCGAATACACCGCGCAGCTGGTTGCGGGGAAGTTTCCAGAAGAGCTGCGACCGATGCACGACGATCTGCTGTACAAGCCTGACCGGAACAGGATCGAGGCGAAAGCCGTGGAGGCCGCGTGCAGGGAGACCGGCCTGTCGGTTGCCAGACTGTTCGAGCGCGCCGGCGCCCTGCCCTCCAGCAAGGATTTCCACATCAACCGGTTTCTGTTCGAGTACTTCCCCGCAGGCACCGGCTTCGCGCCCCATGCTCTGCCGGCCGTGCCGGAAGGCCTTCCTCTCGCCGAGGCGCCTGTATATTCCCTGGACGACGCGGGAACTTCCGAGATCGACGACGCATTCTCGGTGCGCCGCGTGTCCGACGACGAGTGGCGCATCGGCGTGCACATCGCGGCTCCGGCGCTGGGCTTTTCACCCGGCTCATCGCTCGATGCGATCGCGCGCGAACGGCTGTCCACCGTTTACATGCCGGGACAGAAGATCACCATGCTGCCCCCCGACATTATCGAGGCCTTTTCGCTCGACGCGGGCACGGAGCGGCCGGCGATCTCGATTTACTTCAATGTGGCCGCAAGCGATTTTTCCATCCGCGGGCATCACTCCCGACTCGAGCGAGTGAAGGTGGCGGGGAACCTGCGGCACGGGGCCTATGACACGCTCAACGCCCTGCTGCCGCTGGGCGGCAAGGCCGGCCTGGAGTACGAAGACGAGATCGAAACGCTCTGGCACTTCGCCAACGCGCTGGAGGCCAAGCGCGGCAAGCCGAGTGTGAATGCCAACCTCCTGGACTTCAACTTCACGGTCGCGGGCGAACACGTCGATATCATCGCGCGCAAGCGCGGCGCCCCCCTCGACAAGCTGGTCGCCGAACTGATGATCCTCGCCAACTCGACGTGGGGCGGCTTGCTCGCCGAGCGCGACGTTGCCGCCTTGTACCGCGTGCAGTCCTCGGGCAAGGTCAGGATGAGCGTGCACGGCGAAGCCCATGACGGGCTCGGCGTTTCCTGCTACGCATGGCTGAGCTCGCCGCTGCGCCGTTACGTCGACCTGGTCAATCAATGGCAACTGGTCGCCAGCATTTCCGGAAAGCGCGCCCCCTTCGCGCGCAATTCGGACACGCTCCTTTCGGCATTGCGGGCCTTCGAGGTCGTCTATGCGCGGTACGACGAGCACCAGCGCGACATGGAGCGCTATTGGTGCCTGCGCTGGCTGCTGCAGGAAAACATTGCGCAGTGCGGGGCGGTCGTGCTTCGCGAGGCGACAGTACGCCTGGACAACCTGCCGCTGATCGTGCGCGTGCCTTCGCTGCCGGAACTTCCGCCCGGCGCGCGGGTCAGCCTTGGCGTGGATTCGATCGACCTGCTCGACAAGACCCTGGAATGCACCTGGCGCGCCACGCTGGACGGGCCCGATTCCGGCCAGGCGGTGGAGGATGCTCAGGAAGCCCTGTAATGGGCCTACAATATCCCGACCCAATTTCAAGAGGCAGCTTTGTCGGCCGCTAGCGCGACCACCCTCATGCGCCTGCCAGCGCGAATGTCCGCGTACCTACACGCGCAAATCGCCTATTCCTGGGCCGCTATGGACCGCCAGTCGCGTCTCCTGAGCTGGTGCGTCGGATTGTCGATCCTCCTCCACGCGGTCCTACTTTCGATTCACTTCAAGTTTCCCGAGGCGCTCAATTTCTCCGCGGCCCAGCCCCTCGAGGTCATCCTGGTCAACGCCAAGACCAAGCAGAAACCGTCCAAGGCCCGCGCCCTCGCCCAATCCAACCTCGATGGTGGCGGCAACACCGACCTGGAGCACCGCGCAAAAACGCCGATGCCGGTAACCAAGTCAGCCGAAAACGGCGCCGACCTTGCCCAGGCGCAGCGCCGGGTGATGGAGCTCGAGGCCCAGCAGCGGCAGCTGCTTGCTGTCGCCAAGGCGACGCCGCCGATCGCGACCAGGGAAGCGCCGCGTCAGCCGCTTGCCGAGGAGGCCGCGCCGCAAGTGGCGGGGCGCGACCTGCGCGAGCTCGCACTGGCCGCCATGAAGCTGCAGGCGCAGATCGACAAGCGCCACGAGGAATACCAGAAACGCCCGCGCAAGCAGTTCATCGGCGCAAACGCCTCGGAGTACCGCTTCGCGCAATACGAGGACGACTGGCGCAACAAGGTGGAGCGGGTCGGAACCCTCAACTACCCGGCCGAAGCCCGCGGCAAGATGTACGGCAGTCTGCGCCTCGAAGTCACCATCAAGCCCGACGGCAGCGTGGAGTCGGTCCGGCTCGATCGCTCGTCGGGGCTCAAGGTGCTGGACGATGCCGCATTCCGGATTGTTCGCATGGCCGCCCCCTACGGCGAATTCCCGCCGGACATCCGAAAGGACACCGACCTCCTCGTCATTACCCGCACGTGGTTTTTCGGCAAGGGCGACGAGGTCTGGACCAAACGGGACTGACGGTGCCCGACCGCTACGTGGTGATGGGCAATCCCGTCGGCCACTCCCGATCTCCGTCAATTCACGCGCGGTTCGCCGCACAAACCGCAGAGGCGATAGAGTACCGTGCGCTCCTCGTGGCGCCGGGAGGCTTGGCCGCGGCTGTTGCCGCGTTTCGGGCAGAGGGCGGCAAAGGGGCGAACATCACCCTTCCCTTCAAGGAAGACGCGTTTGCGCTGGCCGGCGAGGTGAGCGCGCGCGCGCGGGCCGCCGGCGCGGTCAACACGCTCATCTTTTCGGCGAGCGCAATCGTCGGCGACAACACGGACGGATGCGGCCTCACGCGCGACCTGGCCGGAAACCTCGGGTTCGGCGTGAGGGGCCGGCGTGTGCTGCTCCTTGGGGCCGGCGGCGCCGCACGCGGAGTGCTGTTGCCCTTGCTCGAAGAACAGCCGGCACTCCTGGTTGTCGCAAATCGCACAATCGGGAAAGCGCATCAGATGGTGGGCCGCATCGCAACCGGCGATACGCGACCCGTGACGGCATGCGACTATGAAGGTCTTGCCGGGCAGAGCTTCGACCTCGTCATCAACGCCACGTCGACCGGCCTGACCGATGCGGCGCTGCCATTGCCCACCCACCTCTTCGCCCCGGGCTCGATCGCCTACGAGATGCTGTACGGGCGGCAGACGCCATTCATGCGCCAGGCCCTCGAGCAGGGCGCCGCTCGGGTCTCGGACGGCCTGGGCATGCTGGTGGAGCAGGCCGCCGAATCGTTCTTCCTGTGGCGCGGCGTCCGCCCGCTCACCGCGCCCGTCCTGGCCGAAATGCGCGCCGCCTAGGGCCGCATGCGTCTTTTAAAACGGGCGTGGAAGGCGGCCTTCTACATGCTGGGCGCGCTGGTCCTGGCGGTGCTCATGGTGCAGGGATGGTTCTTCGCCCAGGTGTGGTGGTGGTCCAATCACAACCCATCATCAACCTCATTCATGCGGGCACGCCTCGCGACGCTGCAGCAAAACAACCCCAAAGCAGTAATCAGGCAACAGTGGGTGGGCTACGACAGGGTCTCCGCCAACCTGAGGCGCGCCGTGGTGGCGGCCGAGGACGGCAAATTCGTCGATCACGAAGGCTTCGACTGGGAGGGGATCCAGAAGGCCCTTGAGAAGAACGAGAAGCGTGGCAAGGTCGTAGCCGGCGGGTCCACCATCAGCCAGCAGCTGGCGAAAAACCTGTTCCTCTCCGGCAGCCGCTCATGGATCAGGAAAGGCCAGGAGGCGGTCATAACGTGGATGCTCGAATCGGCAATGTCAAAGAGGCGCATCCTCGAGCTCTATCTCAACCTCGCCGAATGGGGCGAAGGCGTATTCGGCGCCGAAGCGGCGGCCAGACACTATTTCGATGTTCCCGCGGCGCAGCTGTCGGTGCCGCAGGCAGCGTGGCTGGCTGCCATCTTGCCCTCTCCGCAGCGCTATGACCGCAATCGCGGCTCGCAATGGATCGCACGTAAATCCGAAACAATCATGGCGCGCATGCCGGCGGCCCAGATCCCCTGAATTTTGGTCGTCGTCGTGGATCTGCCTCGGCGCCCTGATCGCGTCGGGGCCTGGAGGGATGGTCTTTTTGTTTCGCCGCCCGCGTCCTTTCTCTACAATGCCGACACTCTCCTAATCGGCCCGCAACGGCCCCGGGCACCAACGCCATGGCCGACCTTGCCAACCGGCTCGAGATCGAAGACCTGAAGGAAAACCTGCGCGCAGTGCAGGAACTCCTGCATCGCCACAAGCTGGTCGAAGACCTGGTCGCACGGCAGCACAACCCGAAACACGAGCTGGTCGAGCGGTTGGTGCACCGGCAGCACCTCGCCGAATTGCGCGGCAAGATCGAAAGGCTCCATCCCGGCGACATCGCCTTCATCCTCGAGTCGTTGCCGCTCGAGGAAAGGCTGGTGGTCTGGGACCTGGTGAAGGCGGATCGCGACGGCGAGATCCTGCTGGAGGTCTCCTACGCGGTGCGCGAATCGCTGATCGCCAGCATGGACTCGGAGGAGCTTGTCGCCGCAGCCGAGACGCTCGAGGCCGACGAGCTCGCCGACCTTGCCCCGGACCTCCCCGAAGACGTCATCCAGGATGTGATCCGGTCCCTCCCCGTCGAGGAGAGGGAGCAACTGCGCGCGGCGATGTCCTACGCTGAAGGCTCGGTGGGCGCGCTGATGGATTTCGACATGGTCACGGTACGTGAAGACGTGACCCTCGAAGCGGTGACGCGTTACCTGCGGCGGCTCGACGAGCTCCCCGGGCACACCGACCAGCTGTTCGTCGTCGACCGCGACCAGAAGCTGAAAGGTTCGCTGCCCCTGGCGCGCCTGATCGTGTCCGATCTGGAACTGGAAGTCGGCAAGGTCATGATCCCGGAGCTCATCACTTTCAACCCCGAGGACAAGTCCGACGACGCGGCGCAGGCGTTCGAGCGCTATGACCTGGTGTCCGCGCCGGTAGTGGAAGACGGTGGCAGGCTGATTGCCCGCCTCACCGTCGACGCGGTGGTCGACTACATCCGCGAGTCGAGCGCCGAGCAGGTGCTGGCCGAGGCCGGCCTGAGCGAGGAAGAGGATATTTTCGCGCCGGTCTGGGACAGCTTCAAGAACCGCTGGGCGTGGCTGGCCGTAAACCTCGTGACCGCGTTCATCGCCTCGCGCGTGATCGGCGCATTCGAGGGCTCGATAGAGAAACTCGTGGCCCTGGCTGCGCTCATGCCCATCGTCGCGGGGATCGGCGGCAATTCTGGCAACCAGACCACCACCATGATCGTCCGCGCGCTCGCGCTCGGCCAGCTGCAGACCCATTACTGGCGCAAGCTGCTCAACAAGGAACTCAGTGTGGCCCTGCTGAACGGCTTGGTCTGGGGTGGCCTGCTCGGGCTGCTTGCCTGGTTCCTCTACGACAGCAAGGCCCTGGGTGCGGTCATGACGCTGGCGATGACCCTGAACCTGGTGCTGGCCGCGTTCATGGGCGTGGCGATCCCCTACGCGCGCCAAAGATTCGGAAGGGACCCGGCGGTAGGCTCGAGCGTGCTGATCACCGCGTGTACCGATTCGGGCGGCTTCTTCATCTTCCTCGGGCTGGCTACGCTATTCCTGCTTTGACCCGGCCCACGCCGCGGCGAGGCGTTTTACGGCGGGTTCACGATTGTGGAGCCCATTGGCTATGGACTATCCGAAGCACGGTTCGTTCCAGTCAGCGCGACAGGCCCTGCAACGCCGACCTCACAGCGGCAAGGGTCGCCTCGATTTCGGCGGGACCGTGCGAAGCCGATACGAAGCCTGCCTCGAAAGCGGAGGGTGCGAGGTAAACGCCTTTTTCCAGCATGGCATGGAAGAACCTGTTGAACCGGTCGCGATCGCAAGCCATGACCTGGGCGAAGCTGGCGGGCGGATGCTCGCAAAAATAAATACCGAACATGCTGCCCACGCATTGTGACGAGACGGCGATCTTCGCGCGCCGGCCTTCTTCCCGCAGGCCATCGACGAGCATGCGCGTTGCCTGCTCGATCCCAGGGATGAAACCGGGCTGCGATACGAGCTTCAGCGTTGCAAGACCCGCCGCGACCGCCACCGGGTTTCCCGACAAGGTGCCTGCCTGGTAGACCGGGCCGAGCGGCGCGATTTTTTCCATGATGTCGCGCCGCCCGCCGAATGCGCCTACCGGCATGCCCCCGCCGATGACCTTGCCCAATGTGGTCAGGTCAGGCCGGATGCCGTAGCGTTCCTGCGCGCCGCCAAGCGCGACCCGGAACCCGGTCATGACCTCGTCGAAGACGAGCACGGCACCATGGGCCGTGCACTGCTCGCGCAGCGTCTCGAGAAAGCCCGCTGCGGGCAGGATCAGGTTCATGTTGCCTGCCACGGGCTCGACGATGACACAGGCGATCTCCTTGCCGCGCGCATCGAACAGCGCTTTCACCTGCGCGGAGTCGTTGTAGTCGAGGACCAGGGTGTGCTTGGCGATGTCCTCCGGCACGCCGGCCGAGCTGGGATTGCCGAACGTGAGGGCGCCCGACCCGGCCTTCACGAGCAGGCTGTCGGCGTGCCCGTGGTAGCAGCCTTCGAACTTGACTACCGTCGCACGCCCGGTGTGCCCGCGCGCCAGGCGGATCGCAGTCATGGTTGCTTCGGTGCCGGATGAAACGAGGCGGACCATTTCGATGGAGGGCACCAGCGCGCAAATGAGTTCCGCCAGCTCGACTTCCGACTCGGTCGGGGCGCCGAAGGAAAGCGCGCGGCTTGCGGCCGCCTGCACGGCTTCGACTACGGCGGGGTGCGTATGGCCTGCGACCATCGGGCCCCAGGAGCCGACGTAATCTATATAGCGCTTGCCGTTGGCATCCCACAGGTAGGGGCCTGAGGCGCGCTCGAAAAAAAGCGGCGTCCCGCCGACCGCGCGAAACGCGCGCACCGGCGAATTTACGCCGGCGGGAATATGCTTCTGTGCGCGCAGGAAAAGCTCCGTGTTGCGATCGCTCATGCGTAGTGCTTCTCGAAAATACCGCGGTAGAGGGCAGCGCGGCCCGCGATGTCGGGCGCGCCGAAGAGGTCGGAGATGACTGCGACGCAATCGGCCCCCGCGGTGACGGCGGATAGCGCGTTGTCGGCGGTTATGCCGCCTATGGCCACCAGCGGCACGCCAAGGCTGCGGGCCCGGGCAAATAGCGAGAGCGGGGCGCGTCGCGCGTCGGGCTTGGTGCCCGAGGCGAAAACGCTGCCGAACGCGACGTGATCGGCCCCGTCGGCGATAGCGGCCCGGGCAGACTCGAGGCTGGCATAGCACGAGGCGCCCAGCAGTTTTCCCGGCAGCGCGCGGCGCGCTGCCGCGACTTCGCCGTCGTCACGGCCGACGTGGGCGCCGTCGGCATCGATATCGGCAGCGAGGGCGACATCGTCGTTGACTATGAGCGGCACACGCACCGGGCGCGTCAAGCGCAGAAGCATTTGCGCCTGCTCCCTGCGTAACGCCGGGTCGGCCGACTTGTTGCGATACTGCAGAACATCGATACCGCCGCGCAGCGCATCGCGGACCATCCGGGCGAGGTCCGCCGTGGAAGCGGTATCGGGAGTGATGGCGTAGAGGCCCTTCATCGGTCCTCGCCGTCCTTATCCGACTGCGTACCTTCGCCATCGACTTCGCGCGCCCAAAAGAAGCGGTCCGGCAGGTGCTGCCCCATGCCCGGACGAAACCCGTGCGCGAGCGCCTGCCAGGTGTACTCCTGGGCTTCGCGCACCGCCTCGGGGACATCCAGCCCGTTGGCCATGGTCGCGGCAATCGCCGAGGCAAGCGTGCAACCCGAGCCATGGAAGCTGCCCGGCAGCCTCTTCCAGCGGTCGCTGCGCACCACTCCTTCCTCGCCGTAAAGCGTATTGATGACCTCGGGCGTGTTTTCGTGCGTTCCCGTGATCAGGACGAATTCGCATCCCAGCAGGACCAGGCGCGACGCGCATTCCGCAAGCGGCGGGTCCTCGCCCTCCTCGTCCTCTTCGGCAAGGCGCCGCGCCTCCATGCTGTTGGGCGTGAGCACGGTGGTCTGCGGCACGATCAGCTCGCGCATCGCGAGGATCATGTCTTCGCCGGCCAGGGTATCGCCGCGTCCCGAGGCGAGCACCGGGTCGAGGATAACGGGCACTTCCGGGTAGTCGGAAATGATTTCCGCGATTGCCGTGATGTTTTCGATTGAACCAAGGACGCCGAGCTTGAAGGCGGCTATCGGCATGTCCTCGAGGAGCTTCCTTGCCTGGTCGGCCACCCAGTCGCTGTCGATAGCGAGCACGTCGTCGACACCGCGGGTGTCCTGCACGGTCAGCGCGGTCACCACGGAGAGCGGATGGCACCCCATGCTCGCAAGCGTAAGGAGGTCCGCCTGCAGCCCGGCGCCCCCGGTCGGATCGGAGGCCGCAAATGTAAGCACGATGGGCGGCAGGGAGGGCATGGAGAGGCGGAACCGATGCGAGCCGTGCTCGGTATGGCGCAGCGGCGCGGGAGACTCGCGGATAAGTTAATATGCCGGGCCATTTTAACTCACCCGTGCCTTTCTCATGTCCGAAAACAAGGAGTTCCGCAGCTGGATGTGCCTCATTTGCGGCTGGATCTACGACGAAGCTGCGGGCCTGCCGGAAGAAGGGATCGCGCCCGGCACCCGCTGGGAAGACGTGCCAATCAACTGGACCTGCCCGGAATGCGGCGCGCGCAAGGACGACTTCGAGATGGTGGAGATCTAGCACCGGCCGCAGGGCTTTTTCGCGCGCTAGTGGCGACCCGCGAGGCGGCGCCGCAAAAAGCTTGTCGCATCGGGGATCATGCGCCCTTGCTTTGAATTCATATTGGCGCCTAGTATTCAAACGGCTTGGCGCCGGGTGGACGCGCGACAGATCGAGGACGATAGGGGGCTGGCATGGCAGACATGACTGCCGAAACGAAGGGCAGTCTTGCCGGCGTGAAGGTAATGGTGATCGACGACTCGAACACCATCCGCCGCAGCGCGGAGATTTTCCTCCTGCAGGCCGGCGCCACCGTAATCCTCGCCGAGGACGGGTTCGACGCGCTGGCGAAGATCGCCGACCACCTGCCTGGAGTCGTGTTCGTGGACATCATGATGCCGCGCCTGGACGGCTACCAGACCTGCGCGCTGATCAAGAAAAATCCAAAGTTCGCCGCCACGCCGGTCATCATGCTGTCCTCGAAAGACGGCCTCTTCGACCGCGCGCGCGGCCGGATGGTGGGCTCCGACGAATACCTAACGAAGCCGTTCACCAAGGACAGCTTGCTTAAGACCGTAAGCGCGCATGTGCGCGGCGCCGCCGAGGGCGGCTGATTCCAGGATTCACCGAGACACCCATGCCGATAAAGAAAATCCTTGTCGTAGACGATTCACCTACCGAGCGCCAGTTCATGCTCGAGGCCTTGTCGAAGCTCGGCTACCAGGTCGTGCTGGCCGAGAGCGGGGAGGAAGGCGTTGCGAAAGCTCGCACCGAGCTGCCCGAGCTCGTGCTCATGGATGTGGTGATGCCGGGATCGAACGGATTCCAGGCCACCCGCCAGATCGCCAAGGACGAGGCGACCAAGCACATCCCGGTAATCATCTGCACCACCAAATCGCAGGAGACCGACCGGATCTGGGGCATGCGGCAGGGCGCCCGCGACTACATCGTCAAGCCAGTCAACGTGGAAGAACTGGCAGCCAAGATAGCCGCTCTCGGATGACGCGATGTCACGACGCGTAAGCCTGAAGGAATTCCAGGAAGGGCTCGCAAGCCGGCTCAAGGCAGCAGCGAGTGAGGCTGCGCCGTCCGCGCGCCTGGGTTTCGAGGCGGGCGGCACCTACTGGCTCGCGCGGCTCGACAGCTCCGGCGAAGTGCTGCAGGTCCCCGAAATTCAGCATGTGCCGCTGACGCGGGAATGGTTCATGGGCGTGGCCAATATCCGCGGATCGCTTTACGGCATCACCGATTTCGGCGCCTTCCTGGGCCAGGCGCCCACTGTCAGGGGGCCGGAGAACCGCCTGTTGCTGGTCGGCCAGCCGATGGGGGTGAATTGTGCCCTGCTCGTCACCCGCCTGGCCGGACTGCGCAGCGTAGTCGAATACGCGCCGGAGACCGCCACCGAATACCGCGCGGCATGGTGCGCGGCCGCCTGGCACGATAAGGAAGGACGGCTCTGGCGCGAGCTCGATGCCCAACAGCTGCTTGCGCAGCGCGAATTTCTGGAAATAGCGGTCCACTAGCCGTACAGCAGCATCAACGGAGGATTCATGGCGTTAAAACTGCCTTTCAAACTCGGACCCAGGGCGGCCCCCAAGGCGCCGGACCCCAATCCCGCCGCACGGCGGCCCGCCGGCTTCCGCTCCGCCCTGGCGGGCAAGAACCTGCGTCTCGTCTTGGTCCCACTGCTGCTGGTCCTGCTGGTCTTAGCTGGGGTCCTGGTGTTCCTCAACGCGCGCGAGTCGAAGTACGGCACCGTCTACATCGCAGACGCTGGCCAGCTCCGGATGCTTTCGCAGCGGCTTGCGAAAGCCGCGCAGCAAAGCCTGCTCGGCAACCCGGAAGCGTTCAAGCAGGTGGCTGCAAGCCGCGACGCGTTCACGGCGATCCTCGATCGCTTGATAAAGGGCGGCGAGTCGGGCGGTGTGACCGTCCCACCCTCGCCCGACAGGATCCAGCCGGCCCTCGAGGCGCTGGCGAAAGAGTGGCAGAAGACCGAGCAGAACGCTTCGACGCTCCTCAAGGAGCAAAAGAACCTGGTCGGACTGGGCGCCGCGGTTGCCCAGATAAACGGCTCCAACCCACAGCTCCTGGATCTCGCGGAACGGGTGCAGGCGCTCAAGCTGCAGAGCGCCGCTTCCACGCGAGAAATCTCCACCGCAGGCCAGCTGGTGATGCTTACCCAGCGCCTGGCGAAAAACGCCAACGCGCTGCTTGCCGGGGAAACGGTCGACTCCGAGGTGGCTTTCCTCCTCGGCAAGGACACCAACGAATTCCGCACGCTGCTTGCCGCTCTGCGTGACGGCAACGCGCAGATGCGTGTCGCGCCCGCCAAGGATCCGGAAACCTCCGCCCGGCTGGAGGAGCTGGCGACTGCGTTCAAGACGTACCAGGATTCGGCTTCTGCGATCCTGGGCAACATGCAGCGCCTGATCGCCGCCAAAAATGCGGCCGCGGCAATCTTTGCCGATTCCGAAAAGCTTCTGCAGGAGACGGAGAAAGTCGCCACCGAATACGACGCCGACCTGGTGGGGAGCAAGACAATCTACCTGGTGTTGCTGCTGGGACTTGCGGCGCTCGATGTCGCCGCCCTGATCGCGGTGGCCTTCGTGCGCGACGAGCAGCGCAGGCGCGAGGAGGCGGAGAAACAGCAGGCCGCGGTCAGGCAGCAGAACGAGCAGAACCAGGCCGCGATCCTGCGCCTGATGAACGAAATGCAGAACTTCGCCGAGGGCGACCTTACCGTGCGCGCAACGGTCAGCGAGGACATCACCGGCGCGGTTGCCGACTCCGTCAATTTCGCCATCGAGGAGTTGCGCAGCCTGGTGAGCCGCATCACCGCGGCGGCCGACCAGGTGACGGTGGCCTCGGATTCCGCCCAGCAGACCACGGTGCAGATGCTCTCCGATAACGACAAGCAGTCCCAGGAGATCAAGAACACCAGCGCGCAGGTGCTCGGCATGGCCCGCACCATCAACGACGTGTCGAGCAGCGCGACGCAGTCCGCTGGCGTCGCGAGGGCATCGCTCGCCGCGGCCGAAAAGGGCCAGCAGGCGGTGCAGGACGCCATCTCGGGCATGAACGACATTCGCGACCAGATCCAGGAAACCGCGAAACGGATCAAGCGGCTGGGCGAGTCGTCCCAGGAGATCGGCGAGATCGTCGAGCTGATCTCCGACATCACCGAGCAGACCAACGTGCTGGCCCTGAACGCGGCGATCCAGGCGGCCTCGGCTGGCGAGGCGGGCCGCGGCTTCACGGTGGTGGCCGAGGAAGTGCAGCGCCTCGCCGAGCGCTCCGGCGAAGCGACGAAGCAGATCGGCGCCATCGTGAAAACGATTCAGACCGACACGCAGGACGCGGTATCGGCGATGGAGAAGAGTACCCAGGGCGTGGTCGAGGGCGCGAAGCTCTCGGACAACGCGGGCCAGGCGCTGGCCGAAATCGGCGAAGTGTCCAAAAAGCTTGCCCAGCTGATCGAGACGATTTCGCAGACCACCCAGACGCAGGCCAAAGCGGCGGGCGCAGTGGCTGTGAGCATGCGCAACATCCTGGGGATCACCGAGCAGGCCACCGAGGGCACCAAGCGCACCGCGCAGTCGGTCGGTCAGCTCGCGACGCTGGCCCGCGACCTGAAGAGCTCGGTGGCGAATTTCAAACTCTGATCCGCGCGAAGCACGTGACCGTCCAACCCCCGCCGAAGGATTAGCGCCATAGATATCGGGCCGCTCAGCTGGGTAAAGAACGAGATCGACTCGTCGCTGGAGCGCGCCCGCGGCAGTCTGCGCGCATTTGCGGCGGACCCGACCGACCGCAAGGCGCTCAAGGCGGCGCAGACCCACCTGCACCAGGCCTACGGGGCGGTGCAGATCGTCGGCCTCGCCGGCGTTTCGCGTTTTTTCGAGGAGACCGAAAGGCTGGTCGCCGAGCTCGAGGCGGGCAAGGTCGAGCCTGGCAGCGGCGCGTTTGACGCGCTCGATCGCGCCACGCAGGCAATCGGCAAGTACCTCGCGGAACTGCTTGACGGCATGCCCGACCAGCCGCTGCGCCTGTATCCCCTGCACAAGGAACTGGCCACGCTGCGCGGCATTAAGGACGTGTCCGAAGCCGACCTCTATTTTCCCGACCTGACCCTGCAGCCGCCGCCGCGCGAGGATCATCCGGTGCGGCTTTCCCCGGCCGAGACCGAGACCTACCTGCGCGGCCAGCGCAGCCGGTTCCAACGCGGATTCCTGAAATGGTTCAAGGACCCGGCCGATGGGGCCAGCATCCAGGACATGCTCACCGCCGTGGACGGCATCGAGGCGGTCCAGCTCGTGCCGGCGCAGCGCGCCTTCTGGTGGGCCGCCGGGGCCTTTTATCAGGCCCTGGCCGAGGGCAGCCTGCCCCTCGAGGCGGGTGTGAAACTGCTCGGCTCAAAGGTCGAGCAACAGATGCGCCGCATGACCGAGGGGTCGCCCGCAGTGCCGGAACGGCTGCTGCGCGAAGTGCTCTACTGGATCGCCAAGGTCACCCCCTCGGGCCAGTCTTCCGGCGAGAGGGTTCGCGAGGCCCAGCAGGCCTTCGGGCTGCAGGGCTCGCTGCCCTCAAGCGGGCCCGAGACCGACCAGGCCCAGCGGGCCCCGACAGCGATTGCGCTGCGCGACGAAATCGTCAATGCCAAAGATGCGTGGAACCGGTTTGCATCGGGCGCGGAGGCCTCGCTGGCGGTCTTCGCGCGCCACGCCGACGTCATCAAGGACGAGAGCGGCTCGCTTGGCAGCGCGGAGCTCGCCGAGCTTGCGCGCGAGCTTGCAGTGATCGCGGCCTACCTGGTCACCAACCCGGCCAAGATGAGCGAGTCGGTCGGCATGGAAGTGGCCACCGCGCTCCTCGTGGTCGAGAACGCGGTGGAAAATTATGCGCAGCTCACACCCGAGTTCAATGCACAGGCGCGGGTGATGCTGGCACGCCTGGGGGCGGCAGCGTTCGGCAAGCAGGACCCGGACGTTACGCTGAGCCTGCCGCTGATCGACGCCATGACGCGGCGCGCACAGGAAAAGCTTGCGATTGACAGCACCGTCGCAGAGATGCAGGCCAACCTGCACCGGATCGAGCAGGCCCTCGATACCTACTTCCGCGATCCCTCAAAAGTTGCGGAGCTGTCCGCGCTAGAGCCGGCGAGCCACCAGGTGGCCGGCGCGCTAGCCCTGCTCGGCGAGGAAGATGCGGCCGCTGCGATGGCACGTTGCCAGGAAAAGATCCACGCGTTCGCGAATGCGGCGACGCGGCCCGAGTTGCGTGAGTTCGAGGAGGTCGCCCAGATCCTGTCGGGACTGGGCTTTTACCTCGATGCCCTGCGACTGGGCAAAGCCGATTTCGCGGTGGCTATGCAGCCCATTCTCGCCGCAGCGCCGACCGCGTCCGCGCCGGTCAAGGCGGAACCCGAGCTCGCCGAAGAGCCGGGCGTCGACATAACCCCCCCTATCGAAGCGCCCTCGGCCGAGGCCGAGCGCCTGAGCGGCGAGAGCGACGAGGTCATCGACCAGGAACTGCTCGCGATCTTCCTGGAGGAAGCCGTTGGCGTGCTCGAGACGATCGCGCAAAGCCTCCGGATCTGCCGCGCCCAGCCTTCCAACCTCGCCGAACTCACCCTGATCAGGCGAGGATTTCACACCCTGAAGGGAAGCGGCCGGATGGTCGGCCTGATGCGCCTGGGAGAGGCGGCATGGGCGGTCGAGCAGGTAATGAATCTTTGGCAGCAGGAAGAACGCGCGGCGAACGCGAGCCTGCACGAGCTCGTCGAATTTGCGCACGGCGCGTTCGCGCAATGGGTCTCCCGCCTGCAGGCGGGAGAGCCGCAGCCGGATCCCCAGCCGATCATCGACCGGGCCGACGCGGTACGCCGCAGCGAGGCGCCGCTGTTGGCGCCCGTACCCGTGACACCACCGGTCCCCGCGCCAAAGGCGCCCCTGCAGGACGTGTTGCCCGCGGAAAGCATCGCTGCCGAGGACACGGTAAGGATCGGTGGGCTGGTCATTTCAGCTTCGCTTTTCACCGTGTTCGCGAACGAAGCCCGCCAGCATCTCGAGACTCTCGAAAGGGAGATCGCGCAGGCGGCCGCAGGCCGGACGGTCGGCGTTCGCGAGGAGCTGGTGCGAGCGGCGCACACGCTTGCCGGCATCTGCGGCACGGTGCAAGTGAACGCGATGCACGACCTGGGCGGGGCTTTCGAGGGCGCCCTGTTGCGCCTCAAGAACCGCGCCACCGGCATCGCACCCGAGGAACTCTCGCTCGCGCACGACAGCGTGCAGGCGCTGAAGATGATGTACGAAGGGGTCCTCGAGCGAGCCGTGCCCGGCGCGGCGACCAAGCTGATCGCGCGTCTGGGTGCGATCACGGGAGAAGCCGCCAGGCTCGCGGCTCCGGACGACGAGGAAGCCACGCCAACGGCAGCTGAGCCCAGAGCCGCGAGCTCGTTGGAGGAAGCGCTGGCCGGCGACGAGCCGGAAGAGCGCCGCCAGCGGCGGCTCGAGGACGAGATCGATCACCAGCTCCTGCCGATATTCCTCGAGGAGGCCGGCGAGCTGGTTCCACATATCGGGGAGCTGCTGCGCACCTGGCGCGCCGAACCCACCGGGTTCGAAGCGGCACGCGCGCTCCAGCGCGCCCTCCACACGCTCAAAGGCAGCGCGCGGATGGCCGGCGTCATGGGATTGGGCGAGCTCACCCACAACATGGAGACCCGCGTCGAAAACGCGATCGCCCTTAACCTCACGCCGGGCCAGTTTTTCGACGACCTCGAGACTTCGTACGATCGCATGGGATTGCTGCTCGAAAGGGTGCAGCAGCCGCAGGAGGAAACCGCCCCTTCCGTGCGGCCCGCAACGCCGGTCGCCTCCGCCGCCGCGCCGCCGGTCGAACCGGTCCTTCCGCGCGAGGAGGCGAAAGTCCACGCGATGATGCGCGTGCGCGCCGATGTGCTGGAAAAGCTGGTCAACGAAGCCGGCGAAATCGCCATCGCGCGCTCGCGGGTCGAAACGGAAATGCATGGCCTGAAAACGGCGCTGGTGGAGCTCACCGAGAACGTGGCGCGGCTGCGGCGGGAGCTGCGCGAAATCGAGATCGCCGCCGAGTCGCAGCTCGCCTCCCGCATGCACGCGACACAGGAAAAGGACCGCCAGTTCGATCCGCTCGAATTCGACCGCTTCACGCGCTTCCAGGAACTCACGCGCATGATGGCCGAGAGCGTCAACGACGTCTCGACGGTGCAGCAGACGCTCAACAAGGTGGCCGACGACACCGATTCCGCGCTAGCTGCCCAGGCACGCCTCAACCGGGAGCTGCAGCAGGACCTGATGCGCATCCGCATGGTCCCGATCGGCTCGATCGTCGAACGCCTTCACCGCATCGTGCGGCAGGCCTCCAAGGAGCTCGGCAAGCGCGCGAACCTGGATATCCGTGGCGTCAACGTAGAGCTCGACCGTTCGGCGCTCGAGCGCATCACGGGGCCGCTGGAACATTTGCTGCGTAATTCGATCGCCCATGGCATCGAGAATCCTGAGATGCGGGTGGCGCAAGGCAAGCCGGCGATGGGCGAGATTTCGCTCGAAGTGCGCCAGGAGGGCAACGAGGTCACGCTGGTCCTCGCCGACGACGGTGCCGGCCTCGACCTCGCGCGCATCCGTGCCAAGGCCATCGCTCAGGGCTTGCTCGGCGCGGACGAGACGCGCTCGGACCAGCAGCTTGCCGAGCTGGTCTTCGCCCCTGGCCTGTCGACTGCGGAATCGGTGACGGAGCTTGCGGGGCGAGGAGTGGGCCTGGACGTTGTAATGAGCGAAGTGAGCGGGTTGGGCGGGCGGATCGAGCTCGCGTTCACGCCGGCGCTCGGCACACGCTTCACCATTCGCCTGCCGCTGACGACAGCCGTCATCCAGGCCGTGCTCGTGAAAGTCGGCAGCCGCACGTACGCTCTACCCTCCGTAATGGTTGAGCAGGTGCAGCAAATGCGCCAGGAGCTGCTGGTGCGCGCCAAGCAGGCGGGCGCCATCGAGTGGGCCGGGCGGCGTTACCCGCTCTATCACCTGCCCACCCTGCTCGATGAACCCGGCACGGCGTTGCCTCTCGAACCGCGCCGCTTCACCCCGGTGCTGCTCGTACGCAGCGGCGTCGAAGCGGTCGCGATCGAAGTCGACGACATGCTGGGCAATCAGGAAGTGGTCGTGAAGCACATCGGCCCGCAGCTGGCGCGGGTGCCGGGCATTGCAGGGGCCACCGTCCTCGGCACGGGCGAGATCGTGATGATCCTCAACCCGGTGCCGCTGGCGGCACGTCCGGTCTCCGCGCGAGAGGTGGTCACCAGCCCGCACGTGCAGGTGCCAGCGGTACCGGCGCAGCCGCGCATCATGGTGGTCGACGATTCGCTCACCGTGCGCAAGATCACCGGCCGTCTGCTGGCCCGGGAAGGCTATCGCGTGTTTACCGCGCGCGACGGTGTGGAGGCTCTGGAGCTTCTGGCCGAGGCGGTACCCGATGTGATGCTCGTTGACGTCGAGATGCCGCGCATGGACGGGTTCGACCTGACCCGGAACGTGCGCGCCGATGCCCGGTTCAAGAACGTGCCGATCATCATGATCACCTCGCGCACAGCGGAGAAGCACCGCAACTACGCCCTGAGCCTGGGCGTCAACGTGTTCCTCGGCAAGCCCTACCAAGAGGACGAGCTGCTGCGCCATATCGCGGGATTCATCGCCGGCAGCTGACATTTCGGGGCGCCAGCCACGCGGCTGCCGGAGCGGGTAAAATACCCGCCGCATGAAACCGATCACATGTCCTCGATCAATCTGACCCATCACTTCCTGATCGCCATGCCGGCCATGGCCGATCCGTATTTCACCCGGACCCTGACCTATATCTGCGAGCACAACGACCAGGGGGCTCTGGGCGTGGTGGTGAACCGCCCGATCGACATGACCCTGCGTTCGCTGTTCGACCGGCTCTCCTTGCCGATCGGCGACAACGGCATCGGCGATGCGCCGATCTATTTCGGCGGCCCGGTGCAGACCGACCGCGGGTTCGTGCTGCACGAGCCCACCGGGAGCTGGCAGGCCACGCTCAAGGTGCGCGACGCGGTCGGCCTCACCACCTCGAAGGACATCCTCGAGGCGGTCGGCCGTGGCGAAGGGCCCAAGCGCCTGCTCGTTACGCTGGGGTATGCGGGCTGGTCGGCGGGCCAGCTCGAGCACGAGCTCGGGCAGAACGCCTGGCTCTCGGTCGAGGCCGAAGGCGACAGGATCCTTTTCGACACCCCGGCCGACGAGCGCCTGCCGGCCGCGCTCGGCCTGCTGGGCATCGACCTTGCCAGCCTCTCGGAAGACGCGGGTCATGCCTGAGGCGGTAATGGCAGGCGCAGGCACCGTACTCGCATTCGATTTCGGCACCAAGCGCATCGGCGTGGCCGTGGGAGAGTCCCTCATCGGCCTGGCCCATCCGCTGGGGGAAATCGCGGCCGAGGAAACCGAACCGCGCTTTGCCGCGATCGCCAAAGTGATCGGCGAATGGCAGCCGCAGCAGCTCGTCGTCGGGCTGCCGCTGTCGACCGACGGCACGCCCCACGACCTCACCCGTCGCGCGCAACGGTTCGCGCGGCAACTCGAGGGCCGTTTCGGCCTGCCGGTCACGCTCGTCGATGAGCGCTACACGTCCGTCGATGCCGATGCGGGATTGCGCGATGCGGGCGCAAGCCGGGCAGCGCGGGAAAAGCACAACGACTCGGCCGCCGCGCAGCTGATCCTGCAGCAATACTTCCACGACCATGCTGCCTGACGCCGAAGCCCTCTGCGCAAAGCTGGTCGCTGAGCTCAAGCCGCTCGTGAAACCCACTACGGCCATGATCGGGCTTTACACGGGCGGGGCGTGGCTGGCCGAGAAGCTGCATCCGCGTCTCGGGTTGTCCACGCCGCTGGGCCTCATGGATATCGCGTTCTACCGCGACGACTACCACAAGCAGGGCCTGCACCACGATCCCAAGCGCACGCGCATCGGGTTCGAGGTCGAAGGGCGCGACCTGCTGCTGGTGGATGACATCCTCTACACCGGCCGCACCGTGCGCGCCGCAATGAACGAGCTGTTCGACTATGGACGCCCGGCGAGCATCTCGCTGGTAGTGCTCGCCGACCGCGGCGGCCGGCAGCTGCCGATCAGTGCGCAGTTCTGCGGCACCAAGGTCGAAGTGCCCGAAGGCCGCCGCCTGCGCATGAAGCGCGATGACGGCGGCCGCCTCAGGCTGGAGATCGAGGATGCATAACCCTCAGCTCAATGCCGCGGGCGAGCTGCAGCACCTGCTTTCCATCGAGGGACTGCCGCGCGCCGTGCTCGACCAGATCCTCGACACCGCCGATTCGTTCGTCGGCGTAACCGAGCGCGAAGTGAAGAAAGTCCCGATCCTGCGCGGCAAGAGCGTTTTCAACCTGTTCTTCGAAGCGTCGACCCGGACGCGGACGACATTCGAGATCGCCGCCAAGCGGCTCTCCGCGGACGTCATCAACCTCAACATCGCGGCCTCCTCGCAGACCAAGGGGGAGTCGCTCCTCGACACGGTGGCCAACCTTTCGGCGATGCAGGCCGACATTTTCATCGTCCGCCATGTGGCCTCGGGGGCGCCCTACCTGATTGCGCGCAACGTGAAGCCGCACGAGCACGTGGTAAACGCAGGCGACGGCAGGCACGCGCATCCGACGCAGGGCCTGCTCGACCTTTACACGATCCGCCACTACAAGAAGGATTTCACCCAGCTCACGGTGGCGATCGTCGGCGACATCCTCCACTCGCGCGTCGCGCGCTCGCTCATCCATGGCCTGACGACCCTGGGCGCGCCGGAAGTGAGGGTGATAGCGCCGCAGACGCTGTTGCCCATGGGTGTGGAAAGTCTCGGCGTGAAGGTCTTCCACGACATGAAGAAGGGCCTCGCCGGCGCGGATGTCGTCGTCATGCTGCGCCTGCAGAACGAGCGCATGCGCGGTGCCTTGCTGCCGAGCGCGCAGGAATTCAACAAGCACTACGGTCTGAGCGCCGAAAAGCTGGCCCTCGCCAGGCCCGATGCGATCGTCATGCATCCCGGGCCGATGAACCGCGGCGTGGAGATCGACTCCTCGGTCGCCGACGGCCCGCACTCCGTGATCCTGCCGCAGGTCACCTTCGGGATAGCCGTGCGCATGGCGGTCATGAGCATCATCGCGGGGAACTGATGCGCGTGCTCATCAAAGGAGGTCGCGTGATCGACCCGGCGAGCGGAAGGGACGCGATCGGCGACGTGCTCATCGACGGCGAGCGCATCGCATCGCTCGATGCTGCCGCGAAGGACGCCAAGGCCGACAAGGTCATCGACGCGAAAGGGCTCGTCGTCGCACCGGGCCTGGTGGATATCTGTGCACGCCTTCGCGAGCCGGGGTTCGAGTACAAAGCTACGTTGGAATCGGAGATGGAGGCAGCCATCGCCGGCGGGGTCACGAGCGTGGCCTGCCCGCCGGACACCGACCCGCCACTGGATGAGCCGGGCCTGGTCGACATGCTGCGCCGGCGCGCACGCTCGCTCTCGCACGCTCGCCTTTACCCGATCGGGGCGCTGACGGTAAAGCTGGCCGGCGAGCGCCTGACCGAGATGGCGGAGCTCGCCGAATCCGGCTGCGTGGCCTTTTCGCAGGCGAATGTCCCTCTCGACGATACGCAGGTCCTTTGGCGCGCCCTGCAGTACGCCGGTACCTTCGGGTTCGCCGTATGGCTGCGCGCCGAGGATCTTTCCCTTGCCAGGGACGGCGTGGCGCACGACGGCGAAGTCGCCACCCGCCTGGGCCTGCCCGGGATCCCCGCGATGGCCGAGACGATCGCGCTGGGCAGGTTGTTGGAGCTCGTGCGCGCAACCGGCACGCGCCTGCATGTGTGCCGCATTTCGACCGCAGGCGCAGTGGAGATGATCCGCAGGGCCAAGGCCGAGAAGCTGCCGGTCACTTGCGACGTAGGTATCCACCACGTGCACCTGTCGGAAATGGATTTGGGCTATTTCGATGCGCACTGCCACCTGGTGCCGCCGCTTCGCAGCCTGCGCGATCGCGATGCGCTGCGTGCGGGCCTGGCTGACGGCACCATCGACCTGATCTGCTCGGACCATACGCCCGTGGACGAGGACGCGAAGCAGATGCCGTTCAGCGAATCCGAAGTCGGCGCCACCGGGCTCGAGCTGCTGTTGCCGCTGACCCTTAAGTGGGCGGCGGAGGCGAAGATACCGCTGGCGAAAGCTCTTGCCAAGGTCACCAGCGATGCGGCGCGCGTGCTCGGGGTCAAATCCGGCCGCATTGAGGTGGGGGCGCCCGCCGACCTCGCGTTGTTCGACGCCGCCGCGCCCTTCCACATCGTCCCGGCTGCGTTGAAGAGCCAGGGGAAGAACACGCCGTTCATGGGCTACGAGCTCACCGGGCGCGTACGTTATACGCTGGTGGACGGGAACGTTGTCTATAGCAATTTGCCAAAGTAGCGATGTCGCGCGTACTCCCCGTCCTGTTTTCGGTTTGCGTTTCCGTGATGCTGGCGGCGTGCTCGTCGGCCCCGCCGCGCAGCGCTTCCGAACCTTCGCAGGCCACGGCGCGCACGCCGATCAAGGGCGGGGGCTATTACAAGGACGACGGCCCCGGCGAAAACCCGCCTGACCTGGACCGGATTCCCGACGCCCAGCCCAGGGCCGAGCGCCTGCACCGTTTCGCCAACAATCCGTACCAGGTCTTCGGGAAGGACTATGTGCCGGTACGGGCAGGCAGCGACTTCAGGGAGCGCGGCGTCGCCAGCTGGTACGGCCGGCGTTATCACGGGCAAAAGACCTCGAGCGGCGAGACCTACGACATGTATGCGATGACCGCGGCCCATCCGATCCTGCCCATCCCAAGCTATGTGCGCGTAACCAACGTGGCCAACGGCAGGACTGTCGTGGTGCGCGTCAACGATCGCGGGCCCTTCCATTCCGACCGGGTGATCGACCTGTCGTACGTTGCCGCATACAAGCTGGGTTACGTGCAGGCCGGCAGCGCGCTGGTCGACGTGGAGAGCGTGACGGCCGAGAGCGTCCAGGTTGTGTCGGCTCGCGCGCAGCGGACGCCAGCCGCGCCGCTGCCTGCGCCGGCGCAGCAGGCGGCACCCCTTCCGGTGAGCGCGGATGCCGGGGGGGTTTACCTCCAGCTCGGTGCTTTTTCCGTGCGCGACAACGCAGAGCTGTTCCGGGCAAAGATCTACAAGGAACTTGCCTGGCTCACCGATCCGATGCAGGTGAACGCGCTGGGCGGGATTTTCCGCCTGCAGCTGGGCCCCTACCGCAACCCGGAGGACGCGCGCCAGATGGCGGAGCGCATCCGTGCCGAGTTGAACCTGCAGCCTGTAGTCCTGGTCAGATGATTCGTCGGGGCGGCCGCGCCGCCCCGGTTGCCCGCGATCCTTTCTCTTCCCAATCCAAGGTCCCAATGCTGCGCGCCGTTGCAACCCTGTTTCTCGCTTCATGGATTTCTCTTGCGCCCGCCCAGTCGCCGCCGGCGGTGATCGGCAAGGCCTACATCGTGGCCGACATAACGAGCGGTCAGATCCTCGCCAGCGAGAAGCCCGACGACCGGTTCGAGCCGGCGTCGCTGACCAAGATCATGACCGCCTACCTCGTGTTCCAGGCGCTCAAGGACAAGAAGCTGACGCTGGACAGGACCGTCCCGGTGTCGGAGAAAGCGTGGCGGGCCACGGGGTCGCGCATGTTCATCGACCTCAAGCAGCCTGTGACCGTGGACGAGCTCATCCGCGGGATGATCGTCCAGTCGGGCAACGACGCGTGCATCGCGCTGGCCGAAGCGATCGGCGGATCGGAGGACGTGTTCGCGCAGATGATGAACCGTGAGGCGCAGCGCCTGGGCATGACGAATTCCAATTTCATGAATTCCAACGGCTTGCCTCATCCGCAGCACTACAGCTCCGCGCGCGACATGTACCTGCTGGCCTCGGCGCTGATCCGTGACTTTCCCGCCGAGTACTCGACTTACTATTCGATGAAGGAATTCCGCTACAACAACATCACGCAGATGAACCGCAACCGCCTGCTCTGGCTCGACCCCACGGTCGACGGAATGAAAACGGGCTACACGGAAGCTGCGGGTTACTGCCTGGTCGCTTCGTCCAAGCGCGGGCCGCGCCGTGTGATGTCCGTCCTGCTGGGGTCGACGTCGGAGAGCACGCGCATCCAGGAGTCGCAAAAGCTGCTCAACTGGGGATTTCAGTTCTTCGACGGCGTGAAGCTGTACGACAAGTCCCAGCCGGTGAAATCGATCGAGGTCTGGAAGGGCACGGCCCGCGAGGTCAAGGCCGGCTTTGCGGACGACATGTACGTCACCGTACCCAAGGGACAGGCGGACAAGCTCAAGGCCGACCTGCTCGCCCAGCAGCCGCTCGTGGCGCCGGTCAGCCAGGGCCAGAAGATCGGGATCATGCGGGTGACGCTCGACGGCAAGGCGGTGGGCGAGTACCCCGTGCTGGCTCTTGAGTCGGTGGGCGTCGCGGGCGTTTTCGGGCGCGCCTGGGATACACTCAGGCTATGGATAAAGTAGGCGAGACCCCCATGACAGTTTTCCTGAACGGCAAGTTCATGCCGATGGAAGAGGCCACCGTCCCGGTGCTCGACCGCGGCTTCATTTTCGGTGACGGCATCTACGAGCTGGTCCCCGTATATTCGCGCGCGCCGTTCCGGCTAGAAGGGCACCTCGCGCGCATGGAGCGCAGCTTGTCCGAGGTGAAGATAACCAATCCGTATACGCGCGCGGAGTGGACCAGGATCATCGAGCAGGTGATCGAGAAACAGCCGTTCGACGACCAGGGCGTCTACTGGCAGATCACGCGCGGCGTGGCCAAGCGCGACCATGCCTTCCCGAAGGGCGTCACGCCCACGGTGTTCATGATGTCCAATCCGCTCGTGAACCCGTCGAAGGAGATCGTGGAAAACGGCGCCAAGGCGGTCACCGCCCCGGATTTCCGCTGGCACCGCTGCGACCTGAAGACCATCTCGCTCATCGGCAACTGCATGTTGCGCCAGCTCTCGGCCGAGGAAGGCGCGATCGAAACCCTGCTGTTCCGCGACGGCAGGCTCACCGAGGCGTCGGCCTCGAACGCCTACATCGTCAAGAACGGCGTGATCGCCACGCCGCCCAAGGACAATCTGATCCTGCCGGGCATTACGCTCGACGTGGTGTTCGACATCGTCAAACGCGGCAACCTGCCTATGGAAGTGCGCGAGATCGGCGAGGCCGAGGTGTTCGGCGCCGACGAAGTGTGGGTGACCTCGTCGTCCAAGGAAATCGTCGCGGTGGTCGACCTCGACGGCAGGACGATCGGCAACGGCAAGCCGGGCCCGGTGTTCCGCAAGGCCTGGCAGCTCTACCAGGATTTCAAGAGCGAGGTCATGCGCGCGAAGCAGCAGGCGAGGGCGGCCTGAACGCCGTGGACGGCGAAGCGGACTTCATCAAGCGCGAGTCCCTGCTCGCGTTCCCGACCGAGTTCCCGATCAAGGTCATGGGCCGCCGCGAGGGCAACTTCGCGCAGGGCGTGATGGAGATCGTCCTGCGCCACTCGCCGGACTTCGATCCGAAGACGATGGAGATGCGCCCCAGCCGCAAAGGCAAGTACCTCGGTATTACGGTGACTATCCAGGCCACATCGCGCGACCAGCTAGATGCACTCTACCGGGAGCTCTGCGACCACCCGGCCGTGGTGATGGTGCTCTGATGCTGGCCTTGGCGGCTCCGGTCGAGACCGCGCCGGTAGTGCGCAAGCTCGGAGGCGCCGACTATGCCCAGATTCTTTCCGCGATGCGCCAGTTCACAGCGCAGCGCTCGGAGGACACGCCCGACGAGCTCTGGCTCCTCGAGCACCCGCCGGTCTACACGCTCGGACAGGGCGCCGATGACGCGCATGGCCCGAAGGCCGGCAGCGGCATCGAAGTGCTGCGCGTCGAGCGCGGCGGCGAAGTCACCTATCACGGGCCGGGGCAGCTGGTGGTGTATACGCTTGTGGACATCGCCCGCCGCGGCATCAAGGTGCGCGAATACGTGAAGTTGCTCGAGCAAAGCATCATCGACCTGCTTGCCGCCCACGGCGTTGCGGCGGCGAGGAAACCCGGCGCGCCCGGCGTTTATGTCGGAGGGGCGAAAGTGGCGGCGCTCGGCATCCGCGTTTCGCGCGGGCGCGCGCTGCACGGGCTTGCGCTCAACGTCGACATGGACCTTGCCCCGTTTGCGGCGATCGATCCTTGCGGTTACCCGGGATTGGCCGTGACCCAGACGCGCGACCTCGGCATCGCCGCCGGCATCGATGCGCTTGGTAACGAGCTCGCCCGCCGCATCGCCGGACACCTGGAGGCGCACCATGCGTGAGGCCGGCGTCAAGGAAAAAGGCCAGGCCAAGACCTCCCGGATCCCGATCAAGATCATCCCGAAAGAGGCGCTCAAGAAGCCCGCCTGGATCCGCGTCAGGGCGGCAAGCCAGAATTCGCGCTTCGCCGAGATCAAGCAGATCCTGCGCGAGCAGAACCTGCACACCGTGTGCGAGGAAGCCTCCTGCCCCAACATCGGCGAATGTTTCGGCAAGGGCACCGCGACGTTCATGATCCTCGGCGACATCTGCACGCGTCGTTGCCCGTTCTGCGACGTCGGCCACGGCCGCCCGCTCGCGCCGGATGCCGACGAGCCTCGCCACCTGGCGCAATCCATCGCGAAGCTCAAATTACGCTATGTCGTGATCACCAGCGTGGACCGCGACGACCTCAAGGACGGCGGCGCGCAGCATTTCGTCAATTGCATCCGCGCGGTGCGGGAAATGTCGCCGTCGACCACGATAGAAGTACTGGTCCCGGACTTCCGCGGGCGGCTCGACCGGGCCCTCGGGATCCTGGTCAACGCGCCCCCCGACGTGATGAACCATAACCTCGAGACCGTACCGCGGCTCTATCGGCAGGCACGCCCCGGGGGCGACTACAAGCATTCGCTCACCCTCCTGCAGGAATTCAAGCACCGCTACCCGGACGTGCCGACCAAGTCGGGCCTGATGGTCGGGTTGGGCGAGACTGACGACGAGATCCTCGCGGTCATGCGCGACCTGCGCGCTCACGGTGTCGACATGGTCACCGTCGGCCAGTACCTGCAGCCGGGCCCGCACCACCTGCCAGTCGAGCGCTATGTGCATCCAGATGTATTCGCGATGTTCGAGCGGGAAGCAAATGGCATGGGCTTCAGGCACGCGGCGATCGGTGCGATGGTGCGCTCGTCGTACCACGCCGACCAGCAGGCGCACGAAGCCGGCGTAGGCAAGGGAAATGTACCGGTACCGATACAGGAATTGACGGGAGATCGGCTCCTGTAGCCGATCTCCTGAATTGATTGTGGCGAATTTGCAGCACTGGCTGAATCCAGGCTCATGTCCGAAAGGCTCCAATGAAAACTCCCTTCCTTGCCTTTGTTACCGGCCTTGCCCTTTCGTTTCCCTGCTCTGCCGGCCTGGAATCGATCACCAACCAGGATGCCGTTGCGGGCCTGCGCGAAGCGCTGGTCAAAGGCACTCAGTACGCGGTCGACTCGCTCGGCAAGCAGGACGGCTTCTTTGGCAACGGCAAGGTGAAAATCCCGCTGCCCGAGTCCGCACACAAGATTGAAAAGGTTCTGCGCCAGTTCGGCATGGGCAAGCAGGCCGACGAACTGATCCTCACCATGAATCGTGCGGCGGAGGCCGCCGTGCCGGAAGCCAAGACGCTTCTGGTCGATGCGGTGCGCAAGATGAACGTGCAGGATGCCAAGGCGATCCTTACCGGCGGGCAGGATTCGGCCACCCAGTTCTTCAAGCGCAGCACCAGCGACCAGCTGCGCACGAAATTCCTGCCTATCGTGAAACGGGCGACGGCCAAGGTGCAGCTCGCGCACAAGTACGACGAATACGCCGGCAAGGCCGCGCAGTTCGGGCTGGTGAAAAAGGAAGACGCCAACCTCGACAACTACGTCACCCAGAAAGCCCTCGACGGCCTGTTCATTATGGTGGCCGAGCAGGAGGCGAAGATCCGCCAGAACCCCGCCCAGGCGGCGACCGGGATCCTGCAAAAAGTCTTCGGCGCCCTGAAGCACTAAACAGGACGGGGTTGAGTGGGGGTAGCGCGAGCTCGCCCTGTTCCAGCCCGGGGGGTAACGGGGGGAAGTGCGAACTCCTTCTGTTCCTAGTGCGCCTGGTCCCAGTTGTCGCCGACGCCGACGTCGACGATCAGCTGCACGTCGAGCTTGGCGACGTTCTGCATCAGTCCGGGTAGCTCGCTCTTGACGGCCTCCAGCTCGCTTTCGGGCACTTGGAGCACGAGCTCGTCGTGCACCTGCATGACGAGCAGCGTCGCGGCTTTCCGGGCGTCCAGCCAGTTTTGCACGCGCACCATCGCCAGCTTGATGAGGTCCGCGGCAGTTCCCTGCATCGGCGCGTTGATCGCCGCACGCTCGGCGGCCTGGCGCCTTTGCGGCCCGCCGCTCCTGATCTCTGGCAGCCACAGCCGCCGCCCGAAAACCGTCTCGACATAGCCCCGGCTCCGCGCCAGCTCGCGCGTTTCCTGCATGTAGCGCGCGACGCCGGGATAGCGGGAGAAATAGCTGTCGATGTACGCCTGCGCCGTGGCGCGCTCGATACCGAGGTTCTGGGCGAGGCCGAAGGCGGACATGCCGTAGATCAATCCGAAGTTGATCGCCTTCGCAGCACGGCGCTCGTCGTTGGACACTTCCACGAGCTTGCGCCCGAAGACCTCCGCCGCGGTGGCGCGGTGGACGTCGTGGCCGTGCTCGAAGGCGTGCCTCAGCCCGGCGTCACCCGAAAGGTGGGCCATGATGCGCAGCTCGATCTGCGAGTAGTCGGCGCTCAGGATCTTCCACCCCGGCGGGGCGATGAAAGCCTCGCGGATGCGGCGGCCCTGCGGCGTTCGGATCGGGATGTTCTGCAGGTTCGGGTCGTTGGAGGCGAGGCGCCCGGTCACCGCGACCGCCTGCGAATAGGTGGTGTGCACGCGGCCGGTCTTCGCGTCCACCATGCGCGGCAGCTTGTCGGTATAGGTGGACTTGAGCTTGGAGATGCTGCGGTACTCGAGCAGCAGCCTGGGCAGCGGGAAGTCGGCGGCCAGCTCCTGCAGCACGTCCTCGTCGGTGGAAGGCTGGCCACCGGGCGTCTTCTTCTTCACCGGCAGGCCCTGCTTGTCGAACAGGATCTCCTGGATCTGCTTGGGGGAGTTCAGGTTGAACGGCTGCCCCGCGGCCTGGTGCGCCTTCTGTTCCAGTTCGAGCATCTCCCTGCCCAGCTCGTGGCTCTGTGCATTGAGCTTCGCGGCGTCGAGGAGCACGCCGTTCCGCTCCATGCGCAGGAGCACGGGCATCACGGGCATCTCGATCGTTTCGTAGACGAGCTTGAGCTTTTCATCCGCCGCTATCTTTGCGTACATCGCGTCGTGGACCGACAGCGTGCAATCGGCGTCTTCCGCGGAATAGTGCGTTGCGCGCTCAACGTCGACCTCGGCGAACGAGATTCGCGAGGCGCCTTTGCCGGTCACCGCGTCGTAGCTGATGGTGTCCCAGCCGCGGTGCCGCCGTGCAAGCGTCTCGAGGTCGTGGCGCTCGTGGACTTCGAGCACGTACGACTCGAGCAGCGTGTCGTGGGCTATCCCTTTCAGCGCTACGCCGTGGTTGGCGAGGATGTGCGCGTCGAACTTGAGGTTCTGGCCGACCTTGGTCGGCGTTTCGTCCTCGAGCCAGGGTCGCAGGATTTCGAGCGCCTTCTCCACACCCATCTGGTCGGGCGCGCCCGCATAGCGGTGCGCGACGGGAACGTAGTACGCGACGTCATCGAACGCGAACGAGAGGCCCACCAGGTTCGCCACCATCGGCTCCAGCCCGTCGGTCTCTGTATCGAAGCCCACGAGCGCGGCGGAACCCAGGCGCGGCACCAGGTCGTGCAGCTCAGGCTCCGAAATGATCATCGCGTACTTCCGGCGTGGCGCGCTCTCGCACGCCGGAGCCGGCGGCGGCGCCACTAAAGGCGCGCCAGCGTCGCGGGTGCGCAGGGACTCATTCGACGGCGGCGCAGTGCCGTCGATTTCCTTGAGCCAGGTCTTGAGGCCGTAGCGCGAGAACAGGTCGCGCAGCTTCGCAGTGTCGTAGCCGTCCTTGTGCAGGTCCTCCAGCGTGACCGGCAGCTCGCAGTCGCGCTTCATGGTGAGCAGCCAGCGCGCCTTCGGCAGCCAGTCGAGGGCCTTGCGCAGGTTCTCGCCTACCGCACCGCCTATCTCGTTGGCGTGCGCGACAACGGCATCGAGCGAGCCGTACTGCGCGATCCACTTGGCCGCGGTCTTCGGCCCCACCTTGGCCACGCCGGGCACGTTGTCGACCGCGTCGCCGACCAGCGAGTAGTAGTCGACGATCAGCTCTGGGGGCACGCCGAACTTGGCCTTGACGCCCTCGATATCGAGCTTCTCGTTGGTCATCGTGTTGACCAGCGTCACGCGCGCGTCGACCAGCTGAGCGAGGTCCTTGTCGCCGGTCGAAATCACGACGTTCATGCCGGCCTTCTTGGCGCGTTCGGCCAACGTGGCGATCACGTCGTCGGCTTCGACCCCGTCTACCGCGATCACGGGCCAGCCCAGTGCTGCGACGATCTCGCGGATCGGCTCGACCTGCGAGACGAGCTCTTCCGGCATCGGCGAGCGGTTGGCCTTGTACTGCGCATACGCGTCGTCACGAAAAGTCCTGGCTTTGGTGTCGAAGACGCAGGCGCGCGCTTCAGCCTTGTAGTCGCTTGCCAGCCGCCGTAGCATGTTCACCACGCCATAGATCGCGCCAGTGTGCTCGCCGGCGGCGTTCTTCAGCTCCGGCATCGCGTGGAAAGCGCGATACAGGTACGAAGAGCCGTCGACCAGCAGCAGCGTTTTTGCAGTTTCTTCCTGAGGATTCACGAGACAGATGAGCGACGTTGACAAGCTGCCGATACCGGCCGATCCCGGGGCGGAAACCTCGCGCGAGGCCTGGCGCGTGTTCGGAATTATGTCAGAGTTCGTCGAGGCGACCGAGCGGCTTTCGCGCATCCGCCCGGCGGTTTCCATCTTCGGCAGCGCGCGTGTGGCCCGCGATTCGGCGGCCTACAAACTGGCCGAGGAGACCGCCCGGCTCCTTTCGGACGCAGGCTTCGCGGTCATCTCCGGGGGCGGGCCCGGCGTGATGGAGGCCGCCAACAAGGGTGCCTTTTTCGGTCGCTCGCCCTCGGTGGGCCTGAACATCGAGCTCAAGCACGAGCAGCACGGCAACGAGTTCCAGGACATCAGCCTGCGCTTCAAGCATTTCTTTGCGCGCAAGGTCATGTTCGTGAAGTTCGCATGCGCCTACGTGGTGATGCCCGGCGGGTTCGGCACGCTCGACGAGCTCTTCGAGGCCCTCGTCCTGGTGCAGACGAAAAAGACCCGGCCCATGCCGATCATCCTCATGTACGCCCCGTTCTGGGCGGGACTGGTGGAGTGGATGCGCGACCGCCTTGTCGCCGAGGGGATGATCGATGCCGTGGACCCGCAGCTCATCCAGGTGATCGACGACCCAAGGGAGGTCGTGACCGCGATTTTTGCCCACTACGAAAAGCGCGGCTTCCAACTGCTGCCCGCGGAACGCGAAGTGATGCTGAACCTGTAGGCGATATCGGTTCTGCTAGAATTCCCGGCGTCATGCGCAAACTCCTCGTCCCCCTGCTTTTGGCCTTCGCGATGCCGGTTTGCGCGCAGACCGGCACGGCGCTCAAGCTCGAGCCGCTGCCCGCGCCGCCGCCCATGGCGCCCGGCCTGTCGGACGACGACAGCGGGCCGCGTGTGAACATCCCGGTGCAGCGCGAGGACAAGGTCGAGGAAGTCCGCGAAGGCGGACGAGTGGTGATGATGAAAGTCACGCCGCCCAACGGCGTCCCGTATTTCCTGATGGACAACACCGGCAACGGCAACTGGATCCGCCGCGACTCGCTCGACGACGGCGTGCGCGTGCCGATGTGGACCATCCGCACCTTCGACTGATCGCTTGTCGGTCTTCACGCCGGTCACCGCACTTCAGCTTGCCGGCTGGCTGAAGCGCTATTCGGTCGGCTCGCTTGCCGGGCTCGAGCCGATTGCCGCGGGCATCGAGAACACCAACTACTTCGTCACTACCTCTCAGGGCCGTTATGTCCTCACGCTTTTCGAAAAGCTCGGCGCCAAAGAGCTGCCCTTCTACCTCAACCTGATGGCACACCTGGCGCGGCACGGCATCCCTTGCCCGGCGCCGATCGCCGACCTCGCCGACCAATTCCTCGGCGAGCTGAACGGCAAGCCTGCCGCCCTGGTCACGCGCCTGCCGGGCAAGTCGATGCCGCGGCCCGGGCGCGACCAGTGCGCGCAGCTCGGCGCGCTGCTCGCCCGCATGCACCTGGCGGGCCGCTCCTATCCGGGCTTCCTGGAGAACCCGCGCGGGCCGCGCTGGTGGCGCGAAACGGCGCCGCAGGTGCGGCCGTTCCTCGACGCGCCGCGGCAGGCCCTGCTCGATGTGGAAATGGTCTTCCAGTCGCAGCACCGCTTTCCCGACCTGCCGCGTGGGCCCGTGCACGGCGACTTGTTCCGCGACAACGCCTTCTTCGACGCGGGGCGCCTGTCCGCGGTTTTCGACTACTACTTCGCGGGCGTCGACGTTCTGCTATTCGATGTCGCGGTGTGCGCGAACGACTGGTGCCTGGTCGACCCCGAACGCGACCGCCGATTCGATTCCGGCCTGGTGACGGCCTTGCTTGCCGAATACGCCGCCGTGCGGCCGTTTACCCCGGCCGAAAAGGAGGCCTGGCCGACGCTTCTGCGCGCCGCAGCGCTGCGCTTCTGGCTCTCGCGCCTGTTCGATTTCCACCTGCCGCGCCCGGGCGAGCTCGTGCACGCGCACGATCCCGAACATTTCCGCGCGATCCTCGAGCTGCATGCCGGCCCGGGCTTCGTCGCCCCCTGGGTGGACTGAGCGATGCGGGCGCAGATCGTTCCTGCGAACTATGGCCGCCGGTGGCTCACCGATGGCTGGAAAATATTCCGTGCGAGCCCGGGTAGGTGGCTTACCCTTGTTGCGACTTACTTCCTCGCAATGAAAGTTATAGGTGTCATTCCATTTTTTGTGGGCGCCGGATTCGTCACTATCCTTATTCCCGGAGTGTCGGTTGGCTTTATGGCAGCGAGCCGAATTGCGGAGCGCGGTCAAAGCATCGAACTGAATGTTCTTTTGTCGGGATTTCGCGAGAGAATCCGGGCGCAGCTAATACTAGGTGGCGTGTATCTGATCGCAATAGTCCTTTTGCTGGGCGCTACTACCCTTGTTGACGACGGAGTCCTCGCCCGAATGGTTCTTCTTGGGGAAATGCCTTCAAAGGAAATCCTTAAATCTGGTGGCCTTCTGGGCTCGCTGTCATTGGCCGCGGCGTTGTATGCGCCTTTGGCCATGCTGTTTTGGTTCGCGCCTACACTGGTCGCATGGCATTCGATGCCCGTGCCAAAAGCATTCTTCTTCTCTTTCTTGGCCTGCCTGACGAATTGGCGCGCGTTCACGATATACGGAATCGCCACCGCGTTTTTGCTGATCGTACTAACCAATATTTCCGCGCTGGTATTGGCGCTCATATCCGGTGGCAAGTTGGGTCTCGACACCATAATGTTCATTGTAGGGGTATTCGTGACGCCGGCATTGTTTGCGAGTTTCTACGCAAGTTACCGCGATATCTTCACGCACGAAGATCTGCCGCAGCCCGAGTAGCGGTGCTGCAGCTATGTGTGCTGCGTAACGTAGGTCCCTCGGGACGTGGGATAGAATCGATCACCCTCCCGCATCACCGACGCCATGCAGCGCCTGCGCGAAATCCCCTATAACTACACCTCGTTCTCGGACCGGGAGATCGTGCTGCGCCTGCTCGGCGCCGACGCCTGGGAGCTGATCAGCGAGTTGCGCGCCGAGCGCCGCACGGGCCGCTCCGCGCGCATGCTCTACGAAGTGCTCGGCGAGATCTGGGTCGTGCAGCGCAACCCCTACCTGGAAGACGACCTCATCGAGCATCCCAGGCGCCGCGCCCAGGTGCTGGCCGGAATGCGCAAACGGCTCGAGGAGATCGAGCTCAGGCGCGGCGACAGCGACAAGGTGCAGGCGCTCCTCAACGCGGCGCGCGAAGCGGTCGCCAAGTTCGATATCGCATTCGATCGCACGCGTGCCCTGCGGCGCAAGGCGCTGCGCCGGCTGGCGCGCGTGACGCGCAAGGACAACATCGCGTTCGACGGGTTCGCCCGCGTGTCGCACGTCACCGACGCGACCGACTGGCGGGTCGAATACCCGTTCGTGGTCGTGTCTCCCGATACCGAGGAGGAGGTTCAGCCGATCGTGCGCGAGCTGATCCGCCTCGGCCTGACGATCATTCCCCGCGGCGGCGGCACCGGCTACACGGGCGGTGCCGTCCCGCTCAAGCGCCGCTCCGCGGTGATCAATACCGAGAAGCTCGAGACGCTCGGCGCGGTCGAGGACATCGTCCTGCCGGGCCTCGCGCGCAGCACCACGACCATTCGTTGCGGCGCAGGCGTAGTCACGCGGCGCGTGATGGACGCGGCCGAGTCGGCGGGACTCGTTTTCGCGGTGGATCCCACCTCCGCCGATGCCTCGTGCATCGGCGGCAACGTTGCAATGAACGCCGGGGGCAAGAAGGCCGTCCTGTGGGGCACGGCGATAGACAACCTCGCGTCCTGGCGCATGGTGACCCCGGATGCCGAATGGCTCGAAGTCGAGCGCGTCGACCATAACCTGGGCAAGATCCACGACGCGAAAAAGGCTACTTTCCGGGTCTGCCGCTATGCGGCCGACGGGCGCAAGCTGATCGAGGAAAGCCACATAGAGATCGCGGGCGGCGCGTTCAGGAAAGCGGGTCTCGGAAAGGATGTCACCGACAAGTTCCTCTCCGGCCTGCCCGGCGTGCAGAAGGAGGGCACCGACGGGATCATCACCTCGGCGCGTTTCATCCTGCACCGGATGCCCGCGCATGTGCGCACCGTGTGCCTCGAATTCTTCGGTAATACGCACGACGCGGTGCCGGCGATCGTCGAGATCAAGGATTACCTCGACGCGCACCCCACTGCACAGCTCGCGGGTCTCGAGCACCTGGACGAGCGCTATCTCAAGGCGGTGGGGTACGCCACCAAGGCGCGCCGCAATCAGCGCCCCAAGATGGCCCTCTTCGGCGACATCGTGGGCGACAACGTCGATGACGTCGCGAGCGCCGCCTCGGCGGTCGTGCGCATCGCCAACGCGCGGGGCGGCGAAGGGTTCGTGGCGGTCACCGCGGAAACCCGCAAGCGCTTCTGGCTCGACCGCGCGCGCACCGCGGCGATCGCCAAGCACACCAACGCGTTCAAGATCAACGAGGACGTGGTCATCCCGCTGCCGCGCCTGGCCGACTACTCCGACGGCATCGAGCGCATCAATATCGAGCTGTCAATCGCGAATAAGCTTGAGCTGCTCGATGCGCTGTCGGCCTATTTCTCCGCCGAACTGCCGCTCGTGCAGCAAGACGTGAAAGTCGCGCCGGCGGAACTGCTCGGCGACCGTCCGCTGCAGGCGCTCGAGGCGATCCAGAAGGTGCGCGCGCGCTGGCAGTGGCTGCTCGACCATCTCGACTCGCCGGCATCCGACCTCACCTCCGAGGTGTCGGGCTGGGGCGCCCTGCACAACGAGCTGTCGCAGCAATATGCGACGGTCTTTGCGGCGATCCAGTCCCACGCGTTGCGAGTCTCGTGGAAAGCCGAGCTGCGCGGGGAGCTCCTGCGAATCTTCAACGGCCTCGCGTTCGGCAAGGTGGTGGAAGGGGCCCAGGCCGTCCACAAGAAGGTGCTGCGCGGGCGCGTGTTCGTCGCGCTTCACATGCATGCTGGCGACGGCAACGTGCACACCAACATCCCGGTCAACTCGGATGACTACCTGATGCTGCAGCGGGCCAACCAGTCCGTTGCGCGCATCATGAAGCTGGCCAAGTCGCTGGGCGGCGTCATCTCCGGCGAGCACGGCATCGGCATCACCAAGATGGATTACCTCGAGCCGGAGGAGATCGAGGCGTTCCGCGCCTACAAGCAGAAGATCGACCCGGAAGGCCGGTTCAATGCGGGCAAGCTGCTCGCCGGCGGCGACCTCGCCAATGCGTACACGCCGAGCTTCTCGCTCCTTGGCGCCGAATCGCTGATCCTCGAGCAGTCCGACCTGGGTGCGATCAACGAGTCGATCAAGGATTGCCTGCGCTGCGGCAAGTGCAAACCGGTGTGCGCGACGCACGTCCCGCGCGCCAACATCCTGTATTCGCCGCGCAATAAGATCCTCGCCACGTCGCTGCTTACCGAAGCCTTCCTGTACGAGGAGCAGACGCGGCGCGGCGTGTCTTTCGCGCACTACGACGAATTCAGCGACGTGGCCGACCACTGCACGGTGTGCCACAAGTGCGCGAGTCCCTGTCCGGTGGACATCGACTTTGGCGACGTGTCGATTGCAATGCGCAACCTTCTGCGCCGCCAGGGCAAGCGCCGCTTCAATCCGGGCACCGCGGCATCGATGCTGTTCCTCAACGCGACCGACCCGCGCAAGATCAAGGTGGTGCGCACGGTGATGATCGAATGGGGCTACAAGCTGCAGCGCCTGGCCTACCGCCTCGCCAAGCGCGTCGGCCTCGCAGGCCGGCAGACCGCGCATCCGCCGGCAACCACCGGCGGGCGCCCGGCGCTGGTCGCGCAAGTGGTGCATTTCATCAACAAGCCGATGCCGGCGAACGTGCCGATACGAACCGCACGCGCGCTGCTAGATGTGGAAGATGCGCGCATCGTGCCGATCATCCGCGACCCGGCCAAGGTGACCGAGGACTCGGACGCGGTGTTCTATTTTCCGGGCTGCGGGTCGGAGCGCCTGTTCTCGCAGGTGGGGCTGGCGACGCAGGCGATGCTCTACGAGATCGGCACGCAGTGCGTGCTGCCGCCGGGCTACCTTTGCTGCGGCTACCCGCAGACCTCGGCCGGCGAGGCGGAAAAGGGCGAGCGCATCATCACCCAGAACCGCGTGCTCTTCCACCGGCTGGCGACGACGCTTAACTATCTCGACATCAAGACCGTGATCGTGTCGTGCGGCACATGCATGGACCAGCTGGAGAAATACGAATTCGAGAAGATCTTCCCCGGCTGCCGCCTGCTGGACATCCACGAGTACCTGCTCGAAAAAGGCGTCAAGCTCGAAGGCGTCGACGGGGTCCGCTACATGTACCACGACCCCTGCCACACGCCGATCAAGACCCAGCAGCCGATGAAGGTCGTGAATGCGCTGCTGGGCGGGGACGTCGCGCTGTCGGATCGCTGCTGCGGCGAGTCCGGCACGCTCGCAGTGACCCGGCCGGACGTGTCGACCCAGGTGCGCTTTCGCAAGGAGGAGGAATTCAGGAAAGGGGTGGCGGCGATCGAATCCTCAGGCCACAAGGGGGAGGTGAAAATGCTCACTTCGTGCCCTTCGTGCTTGCAAGGATTGACACGATTTGCGGATGACACCGGCGTGCAGTCCGACTATATTGTGGTCGAGTTGGCCCGCCACCTGCTCGGCCCCGAATGGCTGCCGGGCTTTGTCAAGAAAGCCAACAACGGCGGGATAGAGCGCGTCCTGCTCTAAAGGAAACCGGGGGATGCATTGCTTGCTGTGCGAAGAGGAGGGCGGAACCGTGCTCTGGCGCGACGACTTCTGCCGGATCGTGCGCATCCCGGGCGCCGACTATCCGGGCCTGTGCCGGGTGGTGCTTAACCGCCACGCGCGCGAGATGACCGATCTCGCCGTGGACGAGCGCTCCCGCCTGATGCAGGCGGTGTTCGCCACCGAATCCACCCTGCGCGGCCTGTTCCAGCCCGACAAGATGAACCTGGCCAGCTTCGGCAACCAGGTGCCCCATCTGCATTGGCACGTGATCCCGCGCGCCGCGGACGACCCGCATTTTCCCGAACCTTCCTGGGGCCCGCCGCGCCGTGCTGCGCCGGCCGGCCGGCCCGAGGTGAGCGATGCCGCGATCGCAGCCAAGCTTGCCGAGCTGCTCAACTGAATCTGTTCCCGACAAGATGACCGACGCCGAACTCGAACTGCCGGAAATTTCCGCCGAAGCCGCGCCCGAATTCAGCGACGTGCTTGCCTGCAAGGCCTGGCTCGAGCATGTGCCGCTGGCAAACGTCGCCGAAGCGCAACGCCAGCTGCTCGCCCAGGTGACCGAGTTCAACCGGTTTCCCTGCAAGGCGGCAATGCGCCTGCAGGTGCTCGAAGCGCTGCGCGAGGCGGTCGCCTTCGTGCAGATCGAGCAGGCAAAGCGGTTCACCAACCGCGCCCTGCCCATGGCGGAAACCGAATCGGCCATCTTCGCCGGGACGACCGAGCTGTGGGAACAGATGCGCGTGGGGTATCTGCATTGCATGGCCGCGAGCGGTGCGGACGAGACAGGCATGCGCACCCACGCGGCACTGCTCGCGCAAAGGGTGCTTGCCTACGGCGGCCTGAAGATGTTCCACCACTACCGGGCTTATCGCGAGGTGCCGGGGTCCGACTGGCAGGCGCTGCATCGCGCGTACAAATTCGCCGAGGCGCTCGGCGTGGCCGACGAGGAGGTGAAGGACTACCTCAACCGCGACGTCCACGATGCCACGCCGCGCATCCAATACATGCGCGCGCTGCTCATGGGAATGGCCAACCCCAACGAGCTTGCCCGCCGGCAGCTGTCTTTCGTCGGGTTCCTGCTCGAGCGCTGGGCCGAAAAGGTCGACGTGTCCGCCCAGCCGCTGGCCGAGGAGGGAATGCTCCCGCTCGTGGTCGATGTGGCAGGCGACAAGCCGCCGGAAAGGCTTACCGGCTCGGGCGACAACGAAATCAACGATCCGCGCTTTCTCGATGTGAGCCGCCTGGCCAAGAGCCTCAAGAACCGGATTGGCCTCCTGCGCAAGGGCGAGTCGCCCGCCAAGCTCGCGCTCGGCGAGGACTGCGTGCAGCCGTCGTGCGAGCAGCTGCTGATCTTCCTCTACCGCCAGTGGTGCCAGCCACGCCCGCCGCGCGCCGAGCGCAAGCCCGTTTCGCAGGCGGCGATGGTGTGCAACGACATGGCCGCGGTCCACTACTACATCTCCGGCAAGGTTTTTCGCCAGCCGGGCGGCCAGAAGGAGTTGACCCAGAAGGAGCGCGACCAGATCGCAACGTTCGGCCGCGTCAGCACCAAGGACGAGGACGACTACAGCGCGGTGCACGGCTTTCTCCTCGAGCACTGGCAGGTCGAGGACGAGAGCGTGTCCGGCCTGCGCATGGTGCGTCCGGCAGGCAGTCCCGGCAAGCGTTTCGCGCACGGCCAGTTGATCGCGGTGCGTCCCGGCGACGCGAAGAATTTCATGCTCGCCCAGGCGCGCTGGCTGATGCAGGGGACCGACGGTGCGCTCAACGCGGGCCTGCGCCTGCTGCCGGGCCTTCCCGCGGCGATTGCAGTCCGCCCCTACGGCCTCAATGCGGCGAACGAAAAATACATCGCTGCGCTGACTCTCACCGAAGTCGCCGCGCTCAAATCGCCGCCGACCCTGATCCTGCCTGCCGGCTGGTACAAGCCCAAGCGCGTGATCGAGGTCTTCGTCCAGCAGGCTTTGCGCGTAAGGCTCGTCGACCTGATCGAGCGCGGCCCGGATTTCGAGCGCATGTCCTACGAGGTGCTTGCCGACTAGGCTGCCCGGGCGGCGCCGGCTTTCTCCACGCGGTGCGCGGGGAAAACCGCGCTGAAGATCGAGCCCCGGCCGAACTCGCTGCGGATCTCCAGCCCTGCCTGGTGGCGGGTCAATACATGCTTGACGATCGCCAGGCCCAGGCCCGTCCCGCCGGTCTCGCGCGAGCGGCTGTTGTCCACCCGGTAGAACCGCTCGGTGAGCCGGGCGATATGGCGCCGCTCAATCCCGATGCCGGAGTCTTCAACACTGAAGACGCCCTGCCCGTCGCGCAGCCGCCAGGTGAGCCGGATCGTCCCGCCTTCGGCCGTATAGCGCACCGCATTCGAGACGAGGTTCGAGAACGCGCTGGCAAGCTCCTGCACCCCGCCGGTCAGGCGCGAGTCCGCCTCGACCGAGAAAGCCACCTTGTGCCGCCCGCCTGAAAGGATGCGCGCCTCCTCGGCCAGATTTTCGACAAACGCACGGATGTCGATCGACCGCTCGTCCGTGGGCAGGGTCGAGGATTCCAGTGCAGAAAGTGTGAGCAGGTCCTCGATGAGGCTCTCCATGCGGTGGGCCTGGTCGGACATGAGCCCGAGGAACTTCCTGCGCTGCGCGTCCGACAGCGGGATCTCGTCGTTCGAAAGCGTCTCCACGAATCCGGACAGCACCGTGACCGGGGTTTTCAGCTCGTGCGAAACGTTGGCCACAAAGTCGCGGCGCATGGTGTCGGATTTTTCCTGCGCGGTAATGTCGCGCGTGAGGAGCAGCTTCTGGTCGTCGCCGAACTCGATCACGTGCAACGTCAGTACGGACGCATCGCCGCGCGCGCGGCGCAGGACCAGCGGTTCGCCGAAATTGCCCGCTTCGAGGTAGGCGACGAAATCCGGATTGCGCAGCAGGTTGGTGATCGCCTGGCCTGCATCCCTTTGCGTGCCGATGTCGAGGTGACGCTCGGCCGTCGGGTTGGCCCACTCGATCTCGCTCTGGTTGTTGAGGATTACGACGCCGTCGGGCAGGGCCTGGCCCGCCGCGCGAAAACGCGCGAGCGCAACCGCGACGGCCCGCTCGGACTCGTCACGCGCCCTGAAATGCTGGTGCAAGCCGGTGAAAGCCTGCTCCCACGCGCCCTTGCCGACCGGCAGGGATTCGCGCCGGGGAATTTTCAGCCAGCTCAGGAAAGCGGCCAAATTGCGCACGTGGTACGCGCCGAGAGCCGCAAATCCGGCAGCCAGCAACGCAAGCGCCCACTGCGCATCCGCAAGTGGCCACACGACCAAGGCGGCCAGGACCAGGGCCGCCGTCGTGCTCCAGAACCCGGCCCATGCGGTATTCAATCCAGGCACCTCCGCATCAAGTGGACCGTCCCCAATTTCGGACGGACATATTACAGCGGGCTGTTAGGGAGGGGGCACGTGGGAACCGTCAGGTTCCCACGTTCCTATATTTCCACAGGCTCCGCCGTGAACCGGTAGCCCGAGCCGCGCACGGTTTCCACGTAACGATCATGGCCGCTGGGCTCGAGCGATTTCCTCAGGCGCCGGATATGGACATCGACGGTGCGCTCCTCGACGAACACGTGGTCGCCCCAGACCTGGTCGAGCAACTGCGCGCGCGAATGGACCCGCTCGGCATGCGTCATGAGGAAGTGGAGCAGGCGGAACTCGGTCGGCCCCAGGGCCAGCGGCGCCTGGTTGCCGAAGACCCGGCGCGTGGAGGGATCCAGCCGCAAGCCGCGGATCTCGACGGGGTCGTCGGTCATCTGCGGCGCGCGCCGGCGCAGCACGGCCTTGATGCGTGCCATCAGCTCGCGCGGCGAAAACGGCTTGGTCACGTAGTCGTCCGCCCCGGCCTCGAGGCCGGTGACCTTGTCCTGCTCGTCGGAGCGTGCAGTGAGCAGGATGATCGGGATGCCGCGCGTGCGCTCGTCCAGCCGCATCTGCTTGGCGAGCGCGACGCCGGACATTCCCGGCAGCATCCAGTCGATGAGCATCAGGTCCGGCAAGGCATTGCGGACGATGGCGGCCGCGCCTTCGGCATCGCGTGCCCTGATCACATGGTGCCCGGCATGCTCCAGGTTCACCGCGATGAGCTCCTGGATGGCCGGCTCGTCTTCGACCACGAGGATGTTTACGGCCATGAGGCACCTGCTTGAGGGGTTTGCATCACCGCTGATTGTATGAAGATTGCATGACAGTTTTGTTGCAATCGCGGGAAACTGCGCCCATGTATGATCCCGCCCCTATGAGCGATACGCCGACGCCTACCGAGATCAAGCTGCACCAGAAGTCGCGCGTGCTGGAAATCGCGTTTTCTGACGGGCGCAGCTTTAGCTTGCCCTACGAGTTCCTGCGCGTGCTCTCGCCCTCGGCCGAGGTGCGCGGGCACGGTCCCGGCCAGGAGGTGCTCCAGACCGGCAAGCGCGAGGTCGGCATCGTCTCGCTGGAGCCAGTCGGCTCGTACGCGGTTCAGCCCACGTTTTCCGACGGCCACGCGACCGGCATTTACTCGTGGGATTACCTTTATTCGCTCGGCTCCGATCAGGAGCGGCTGTGGGCGGAGTATCTCGACAAACTCGTCGCCGGAGGCGGCAGCAGGGATAAAGAGCAAGGACTTACATCCGGTAATGTGCATATAATGCCTAAAGGTCACGGCTCTTGAGCGCTGACACCCATTTCGGGTTCGAGAAGGTCCCCGAAGAGGCCAAGGCCGCCAGGGTGCGCGACGTCTTTGACCGTGTCGCAGGCAATTACGACCTCATGAACGACCTCATGTCGGGGGGCCTGCACCGCCTGTGGAAGGCTTTCGCGGTCACGCTTTCCGGCGTGCACGCGGGCGATTGCGTGCTCGATGTGGCGGCCGGCAGCGGCGACTTGTCGCGCGCGTTTGCCAAACGTGTGGGACGGCAGGGAGAGGTCTGGGTCACCGACATCAACGGCAGCATGCTCGCGCTCGGACGGGACAGGCTGCTCGACGACGGCGTGGTCTGCCCGGCAGTCCAGTGCGATGCCGAGAAACTGCCGTTTGCCGACGGGTATTTCGATTGCGTCAGTGTCGCCTTCGGCCTGCGCAACATGACGCGCAAGGAACAGGCGCTTGCCGAAATGACCCGCGTGCTTAAGCCCGGCGGCCGGCTGCTGGTGCTCGAATTCTCCAAGATCTGGAAGCCCCTGGAAAAAGCCTACGACCTGTATTCGTTCAGGATCCTGCCTTGGCTGGGAGAAAGGATCGCGAAAGACGGCAACGCCTACCGCTATCTGGCCGAATCGATCCGGATGCATCCGGACCAGGCAGAATTGAAGGCTTTGATGGAACGCGCCGGCCTGGAACGGGTCGAATATTTCAACTTGGCAGCCGGGGTGGTGGCTTTGCACCGCGGCTACCGCGTATAGCTACAAAAGTGCATCCGGACAGAGTAGGATGGACGGATAAGAAGAAACAGAAATCACTCATGTACCCAAGGATGAGGACACGATGAAACGGATTCTTGCAAGTTTGATCGCAGTATTGGTGGGCGTGGGACTTGCCGTGGGCGAAGCCGATGCGGCGAAGCTCGGCGGCAGCCGCAGCGTGGGCACCCAGCGCAACATAACTAGTACCCCGAATGCGACGCCGCCGCGCCAGGCGCAGCAGGCCGCACCTGCCACACCGCCTGCAGCGGCACCCCAGCCGCAATCCGCGCTGAGCCGTTGGGCCCCGATGCTGGGCGGCCTTGCGATCGGCGGACTGCTCGGCTCCATGTTCGGCGGCGGTGGGTTCGGCGGCGCGATCGGCAGCATGCTCATGATGGCGCTGGTCGCGTTCGCGGTCTTCTTCGTCATCCGGCTGCTGATGCGCGGACGCGCGAGTCCGCAAGCCGCGCCTGCCGGCGGGCCGATGCAATATTCAGGCCTCGGCAACGAAACGGTTGCGGCGCCGCCGCCTTCGCAGGCGGCCGGGTTCGAAGCCCAGCCCGCCCTCCGCGCAGCCAACATTCCCGCCGGCTTCGATGCCGAAGGGTTCCTGCGCCAGGCGAAGCTTTCGTACATCCGCATGCAAACCGCCAATGACACGGGCAACCTCGCCGACCTGCGCGAATTCACCACGCCCGAAATGTTCGGGCCGCTCAAGGCCGACATTGACGCGCGCGGCGGTGCACGCCAGTTCACGGATGTCGTCACCCTCAATTCCGACCTGCTCGAGGTGGTGACCGAGGGCGACAAGCATTGGGCGAGCGTACGGTTCTCTGGCCTGGTGCGCGAAATGCCCGGCCAGGCCCCCGCGCCCTTCGAGGAAGTCTGGAACCTCACCAAGCCCGCGGACGGCTCGACCGGATGGCTGCTCGCCGGCATCCAGCAGATGCACTGAAGCGTCCTCTGCGATAATCCCCAAGGCCACCGCAAGGTGGCCTTGTCATTTCCGCGACCGATTCATGCCTTGAGCCTCTTCGACACAGGCGCAGCCAGTGCGCTGAACCATCTTCTTCGCCGCGAGGCGTGGGCGCGGGACAAGCTCGCGCCCTTCGCGGGCGAGGTGGTCGAGCTCCACATGGCGCCCTTCCCCCCCCTGCGGCTCGCAATCGCAGAAGGCGGGCAGGCGTTGCCGGCCGAAGCCGGCGCCCCTCCGACGCTGACCATCACGGCCAGGCCCGGGATCCTCGCCGCGATGTCGAAAGATGAGGAGCACCTCATGCGTGCCGTCGACATCTCGGGCAACGCGCGCCTCGCGACCGAAATCCTCGCCCTGTTGCGTTACCTTCGCTGGGATGTGGAGGAAGATCTTTCCCGCGTCTTAGGCGACGTGCTCGCCCACCGAGTGGTCGGCACCGCGCGCGGCATTGCTGCGTGGCAGGCGGAGGCGGGCCGCCGCCTGGCGGAAAACCTCATGGAGTACGCGATCGAGGAGCGCAGGATGATCATCGCGCGCGCCGAATTCGACGACTTCGCGGCGGCGGTGGCAAAGCTGCGCGACGACCTGGCGCGGCTCGACCAGCGCATCGCACGGCATACGCCGCAGCAAGATTCCTGATCGGGCGACTTTGAACCGCCTCCTGCGATTGCTGCGGATCCTCTCGGTCGGCCTCAGGTTCGGTCTGTACGAATTCATTCCGCGCGGCCGCACCCACCGCCTGATGGCGATGGCGGGCGGACGCAGCAGCGAGCCGCGCGCAGTCCGGCTGCGCGAAGCTCTCGAGGCGCTCGGGCCGATCTTCGTCAAGTTCGGCCAGGTGCTGTCGACCCGCCGCGACCTGTTGCCGCACGACATCGCCGACGAGCTGGCCCGGCTGCAGGACCAGGTGCCGCCGTTTGCCTCCGATCTCGCAGCGGCCGAAATAGAGCGCTCGCTCGGGCGGCCGATCAGCACCGCGTTCGCGACCTTCGAGCGCGATCCGGTGGCGAGCGCATCCATCGCCCAAGTCCACCTCGCGACGCTGATCGACGGCACCGAGGTCGCAGTAAAGGTGCTGCGTCCGAATGTCGAGGCGATCATCGCACGTGATGTGGCCCTGCTGGAGACCGCCGCGGGCCTGGTCGAAAAGCTCTGGGTGGACGGGCGGCGTCTCAAGCCGCGCGAGGTGGTGGCCGAATTCGCCAAGCACCTCGAAAACGAGCTCGACCTCATGCGCGAGGCGTCCAACGCCAGCCAGCTGCGTCGCAATTTTGCCGATTCGAATCTGCTGCTGGTGCCGCAGATCCACTGGGACTACTGCTCGCAGCGCGTGATGGTGATGGAGCGCATGCGAGGCATGCCGGTGTCGCAGATCGAGCTCATGCGCGCCAAAGGCGTCGACATCCCGCGGCTTGCGCGCTCGGGCGTGGAGATCTTCTTCACGCAGGTATTCCGCGACGGGTTTTTCCACGCCGACATGCATCCGGGCAACATCTTCGTGGTCACCGAGGGCCCGATGCTCGGCCGCTACATCGCCCTGGATTTCGGCATCGTGGGCACGCTGACCGACGTCGACAAGAACTACCTCGCACAGAATTTCCTCGCGTTCTTCAACCGCGACTACACGCGCGTCGCGCAGGCCCACCTCGATGCGGGATGGGTGCCGCCCGAAACGCGCCTGGACGAGTTCGAAGCCGCGATCCGCGCGGTGTGCGAGCCGATCTTCGCGCGGCCGCTGAAGGAGATCTACTTCGGCCGGCTGTTGTTGCGCTTATTCCAGACCTCGCGCCGCTTCAACGTCGAGATCCAGCCGCAGCTCGTGCTTCTTCAGAAAACGCTTCTCAATATCGAGGGTCTCGGCCGGCAGCTCGATCCCGAACTTGATCTCTGGAAGACGGCCAAGCCGTACCTGGAGCGCTGGATGGTCGACCAGGTCGGCTGGCGGGCGCTGCTGCGCAACGTGAAGCGGGAAGCGCCATATTGGGCGGCAACCGTGCCACAGCTGCCGCGGCTGCTGCACCGGCTGTTGGCCGAAGAGCGCATCGACAAGCTCGAGCGCGCCTTCGATGCGATGCATGCGCAAGGCGCGCGCCGCAATCGCCTGCTGGGTGCACTGCTGGCAGTGGTGGCGGTGTGGGTTGCGGTTCAGGCATGGGTAATCTTCAGGGTCCTTTAGAATGAGCTGATGCAAGCATCGCCGCTGGCCCGGTACCTCTTTTTCGCGTATGTCCTGCTGGTCGTCTACGCGACGCTCTATCCATTATCGGGATGGCGCGATTCCGGAATCCCGGCATTCGCCTACCTGACCGCCTCCAAGCCGCCGTACATCACGGCCTTCGACCTCGCGGTCAACGTGCTCGGCTACGTTCCTTACGGCTGGCTTGCGGTGCTCGCCCTGTATCCGCGCACGCAAGGATTATCCGCATTGGGAACGGCGCTTCTCACCGGAGCGCTCCTCGCCGCCACGCTCGAAGCCGCCCAGACCTTCCTGCCGGCGCGCTTTGCCTCCAACGTCGACGTGGCCTGCAACCTTGCAGGGACTGCGCTTGGGGCCCTGCTCGGGATGCGCAGCGCGGACTGGCTGTTCGGGCGCAGCCCCCTCCTGCGCTGGCGCCTGCGTAACGTGATGCCCGGCTCGCGCGCCGACGCCGGGCTCGTGCTGCTGGCCCTTTGGCTGGCCACCCAGCTCAATCCGGCCACGCTGTTGTTCGGCGCTGGCGACCTGCGCGACCTATTCCGCCAGCCGGCCGGGATCGCCTACGAGCCCGATGTGTTCGTCTCCATCGAGGCGCTCACCGCGGCGAGCAACCTGATAGCCGTCGGCCTGACCGCGTCCGTAATCCTGGCGCCGGGCGCGCCGCTGCTGCGCGTCCTGCTTGGCCTCATCGGCCTGGCACTGGTGGTGAAGACGGGCGCGTTTGCGATCCTCAGGCAGGCGGAGGATTTCTTCCACTGGCTCACCCCCGGCGCGCTGCTCGGGCTGGCCGTGGGAGTGCCGGTGCTGCTCGCCGCTACCATGCTTCCGCGCGTCGTGCGGCTGGCCCTGGCCGCAGTCCTCCTCATGGGCGCCACGGTGCTGGTCAACCTGGCGCCGGCGAACCCCTACTTCGCTTCCACCCTCGCGGTCTGGTCGCAGGGCCACTTCCTCAATTTCAACGGTCTCACCCGTCTGCTGTCTGCGCTGTGGCCGTTCGCGGCGCTGCTCGTCCTGATGCTGCTGGCCGCGCGGCAAAGCGACGCCGGCACCCGCGGGTAGAATGGCGCCTTCCTTTTGAGCGGCGCCTCCATGTCCTACTACGAGCGGCATGTCTTTTTCTGCTGCAACCAGCGCGACGCAACGCGTGAGTCCTGCAATGCCAAGGGCGCATCCGAGCTTCGCGACTACGCAAAGAAGCGGGTCAAGGAACTCGGCCTCGCTGGCGCCGGCAAGGTCCGCATCAACCAGGCAGGGTGCCTCGATCGATGCGAGGAAGGCCCCGTGATCGTCGTCTATCCCGAAGGCGTCTGGTACACCTACGTGGACCGCGACGACATCGACGAGATCATCGAAGAGCACGTCAGGCACGGGCGGGTCGTCGAGCGCCTCAGGATCTGATGCGCGCTTCCACGCGCCGCGAACTGGTCGACGGGCCGATCGGGCGCATCGAGTGCGCCGTCGACGTGCCGGAAAACCACCGCGGCGTTGCGCTGATCGCGCATCCCCACCCGCTTTTCGGCGGCACGCTGGACAACAAGGTGGTGCAGACGCTGGCGAAGAGTTTCCTCGAGCTGGGCTACGCGGCGGTGCGCCCCAATTTCCGCGGCGTGGGCGCCACCGAAGGGGTGCATGACGCGGGGGTTGGCGAGCTGCAGGACATGGTCGCGGTGCTCGCGTGGGCGCAGGCACAGTTCGGGGATGCGCCGCCTGTGCTTGCGGGATTTTCCTTCGGTTCATTCGTGCAGACACACCTCGCGCAGCGGGTCGCGCCGGAACGCATGGTCCTGGTTGGCGTGGCGGTAAAGCGCTTCGATGCCCGCCCGGTGCCAAAAGAAACGATGGTGATCCACGGCGAAGTCGACGAGACCGTGCCCCTTGCCGACGTGCTCGACTGGGCGCGCCCGCAGGAGCTGCCGGTCATCGTGGTTCCAAGCGCGGACCATTTTTTCCACCAGAAGCTGAACATCCTGCGCTCGATCGTGCAGTCCAACTGGCGCGGGCGTTGAGCGCGAGGCTCCCATGCTCTGGGTAAAGGCGCTCCACATCATATTCATGGTGACTTGGTTCGCGGGGCTGTTCTACCTGCCGCGCCTGTTCGTGTACCACGCGCAGGCCAGCGACCGCGTATCGATCGAGCGCTTCAAGGTCATGGAGAGGAAGCTCTTCTTCGGCATCATGACGCCCGGCGCGGCGCTCACAATCGCTTTCGGGATGTGGTTGTGGCTCGGCTGGGGAATCTCGGGCGGCTGGCTGCACGCGAAAGTGGCTCTCGTAACCGTGCTGGTCGCCTATCACGCGTGGTGCGGCAAGCTGCTGGTCGATTTCAGGCATGACCGCAACACGCGCAGCCACGTGTGGTTCCGCTGGTTCAACGAGTTTCCGGTGTTTGTCCTTTTCTCGATTGTGATCCTGGTTGTCGTCAAACCCTTCTGAATCGTTTTTTGCCAGCAGCCCCCGCGGCCTGGAAGGCCTGCTGGCCGACGAGTTGCGCACGCTCGGCGCGCAGGCGGTGACGCCGGCGGCCGGCGGCGTGGCCTTCGAAGGCTCGTGGGAAACCTGCTATGCCGCCAACTTTCACTCTCGCATTGCCTCGCGCGTTCTGTGGCGCATCGGCGGCTTTGGCTACGCCACCGAGGAAGACGTCTACGCCGCCGCGCGTGCGATTCCCTGGTCGAAGCACTTTTCCGTCGACCGCACGCTGCGGGTCAACCTCACTGCGATCAAAAGCCCGCTCAAGAGCCTCGATTTCACGACCCTGCGAGTGAAGGATGCAGTCTGCGACCGGTTCCGTGACGATGTCGGCAGTCGCCCCAACATCGAGCGCCTGACGCCCGATGTGCGCGTGCACTGCTTTCTTGAGCACGCCAAGGGCACCTTCTATCTCGACACCTCGGGTGAGCCCCTGTTCAAGCGCGGATGGCGGCGCGCGGCGGTCGAGGCACCACTGCGCGAGAACCTCGCCGCGGGAATCGTAATGCTCACCGGCTGGAAATTCGACGAGCCGCTGTTCGATCCGATGTGCGGGGGCGGCACGCTTTTGATCGAAGCCGCCGCCATGGCCCTGAACGAGCCGCCTGGTGCGGGCAGGAATTTCGCCTTCGAGAAGCTGGCCGCCTTCGATCTGAAGTCGTGGAACCGGGTCAAGGACGGCCGCCCGCCGCGCAACAAGATCCGGCCGGCGCTGTTCGGCAGCGACATCGAGCAGCGCGCGGTGGACAGTGCGAAGAAGAACCTGATGGCGGCCGGCTTCTTCGGCCTGGTGAAGCTGCAGCGCGCGGACATCCTTCGCGTCGACCCGCCGGCGCCTGAGGGTGTGATGGTGGCCAATCCGCCGTACGGCGAGCGGTTGTCGGACGCCGACGAGCTCGCCGCCTTCTACCCGCAGCTTGGCAACGCGCTGAAGCAGCGCTTTGCCGGCTGGCGGTGCCATTTCTTCACCTCCGACCTGCGCATGGCGAAGATGATCCGGTTGTCGCCCAGCCGCCGTGTGCCCCTGTTCAACGGCGCGCTCGAGTGCCGGCTGTTCGAGTTCGTGGTGGTGGCGGGGTCGAACCGGAAGTAGCCAGTTTTTGGCACCGGCTGGCTTTCCAAATTCGGAAATCGTACTGTCCTACAAACCGCTCCAGAAGCCGTTCTTATGTTTTAGAAGTTGAACTTTATATCGGCAGACGAGTCGTGGGAAGCTACGGGTGCGTGCCGGAGCGCGAGCGTACCGGCGCGCAACTCCCGGAACTCGGCCACCGGAACCGAGCGATCGGTCGCGATGGACTTCCAGAACGTCTTGATTCGCTCGATTTCGTGCATGGTCTGTGCAGTAAAGTACGACTCGCCACAATGTGGGCATGACCACATGGGAATGCCTTTGATCACCATAAGTTTGGGCCCGTCACGGCGACCCTTCGAGCGCGGTGATCCGATTCCAGGCTGTTGGATGACAAGGCCCGCAAGTCTCTTGAATTCGGCGACGAACCTTGCGGCAAGGATGGCAGAACCTTCGCGTTCGTAGAAGGCAGCCGCTTCTTCAATGTCCTTTTCCGCGCCCGGGTGAAGCGTGACCTTCACCCGGGGAAACGCGTTTCCAGTCTCGCTATTGCGACGTCCAAAGACACCGTCTGTGCGGCACCTGACTGCAGTTGTCCTTCTCGTTCGTCCGCCACCGCATCCCAGGCGGCTTCTGCCTGTGCATCGACGTCCAGGCTCGCGATCAATCGATCAAGTAACCGCGCTCTGTCGCTTGGAGATAGGCGTAGAACCTCAGCTTGTAGAGCTTCGAGCGTTGTTGACATCGCTGCCTCCGTGGTGTGCGGCGTATTCAGATCAGGAAGCTCGCCACAAGTTTAGGACTCGGTCTGTCCGCAGAGCCGGGTTTGCGGGGTCTTGGGACGCTTTATGTTCACGTTCACCTGCGGCCCTGCCGGAGCGGCAAAGCCGTAAAGAAAGAGACGTCGGGTGCAACGTGTGGTTAGCCTGCAGCGCGCGCAGGTAACCGCCGAGCGGGCCGGCTGACAACAGGACGGCCACTTTGCACCTCTTTCTCTCGAAGAGCCTTGCACATTGCCGCTAGGTCATTCTTGTGGCGTTTGGCAAAGGCGTGCCCGTACTGTCGCATTTCCTCAACGATTGGATCAAGTTGCATCGATGCCACCTCCGAGTTCCTCAGGCGAGCATAGGCTTGGACACGCCAATCCTTGCTCAGCAACGACCTCTGCAATGAGGCCTCGTGTCTCTGCATTGTTGATGTGCCGAAAATTCCACGTCAGCAGATAGTCTGTTCCTTGAGTCGCTGCTATCGCAATGTGGAGCGCGTCGCGCTGGCTGTTGGCTGGTACGGCTCCAGCTGCCAATAAGGCCTCCGCTAGCGAAACGGCCTCAGGGCCGATTTCAAGGCTTGGGATGCCAGCCACGGCCTCTAGCCGAGCCGCGGCGGCCGCCGCGTCACCTCCAGAGAGTTATTCCAGTACCAAGGCCGAAACGTAGACCTCAAAGCGACGCCGATTCTCTCGCCACCAGTCGATTGTGATCGCCTGCCGGCTCGCCGCAACAACATCTCGGCTTGGAAGGGCCGTGAGGTAGCTGATGACAGACGATTCGATGTAGACGGAGGCTGGCATTGTCGAAGATTACAACGACTCTCTCACTGAAGGCTAACGTCCCGCGTTACCGGCGCGCGGCATTTCGCGCGTCCGAGTAGACGCGGCGGTTAGCCGTCGCCGTCATCTGGGCCGCCCAACATACGCAACGGTGGTGTACGGCACTGTTAAGCCGCTCTGAGAGGAGAACCGTCCGTATAGTTCGCGCAATTTGTTTGCCGCCGCATTTCCTGCGACCGAATCACGGATTGGCATGTAGGAGCGGGAGAAAACCAGACTCAACAGACCAGCCTCGTCGATAGTGTGATGGTGCGGCCAGACGTATTCGTTTGGCTGGGCTTTCCCAAAGAAGGCCGGAATATCTCCGCGTTCCTCATGGGCCACAAGCGCCCCGCGCTTCGCCCCTCCGTATTCAGAGAGCACGGCGTCTAGTGCTTTATGAAATGGGTCCGATTTCAGCCGATCGTTCCAAATGAGGGCGACTTGTCCGCTGGGGCGAAGGACGCGAAGGCTCTCAAGCTTTGCTGCCTCAACCTCAAACCAGTGAAACGCATGCGCGGCTGTGATGAGGTCTGCCGATGAGTTCCCAACGGGAAGTCTCTCGGCTGATCCATCTGCGCTGCTGTAGCCCGTGAATGCTGCTAGGAGGTGATCTGCAGCCTTGCGCATAGCATGGTTCGGCTCAATAGCCACAACCGAGTAGCTGCGCAGTAACAAGCCGCGCGTGAGAAGACCCGTTCCGGCCCCTACGTCGACGACCACGGCACCCTGACCTAGATTGCACGTAACTTTGAGCATGTCAAACAGTGCATCGGGATAGTCGGGGCGGGAAGACACGTAGTCAGCGACCTTCTCCGAGAAGATGCTCGCAACGCCGCCTTCCTGCTCGTACAGCGCGCGCAGCTGTGCTCCGGTATTGGTTGTCATCGCAATCCTCCTAGACGGCTAACGTGCAATACCCGTTGTAGGGCGACGGATAGCATGGTCGCGCCCATTCGAGGCCGTCGTCAACTTCGCTAGAAATCAAAACGTTGGTGTGTCGAGCGATGACGCAGTCCCCGGGTTACCCGGCGCCAAACGCAACAAACTTCTGATCCGATAGGGACTTCGGTTTCGTGTCTCGCAGAGCCAAGGCGGCTCGCGCGAAAACGGAAGAAATCTCAGTCGACGACCTTGCCACGCAGCGCCTTGATTCGCCCGCGCAGGACTTTTCCTTCGACCCGCTTCTTTTTCGCGCTGCGGCTGGGCTTGGTCGGCCGGCGCTTCTTGGGGACGAAGGCTGCGCTTTGCACCAGCTCGTGGAGGCGCGCCATGGCCTCCGCGCGGTTCATGTCCTGGCTGCGGTGCTGCTGCGCCTTGATCACCACCACGCCGGTGCGCGTGAGGCGCTGGTCGGACAGCCTGAGGAGGCGCTCCTTGACCGCGTCAGGGAGGGAAGAGGCGCGGACGTCGAACCGCAGGTGGATCGCGTTTGAGACTTTGTTTACGTTCTGGCCGCCGGCGCCCTGCGCGCGCACCGCGGTGATCTCGACTTCCGCTTCCGAGATGACGATGTCCGCGGCGGGCATGGCGTCTACTTGGCCTTGCTCTCCATGCCTTTCTTGAGCAGCTCGGCGACGACGTCGTTGAGGTTCCCCTCGCGCTTCTCGGCGAGCGCGTGCAGCTTGGCGACCAGCGCCTCGTTCAGCTTGACCGCGAACGGCACCAGACCGGCCGCGCGGTCGATATCGCGCTGCTCGCGCCGGCTGGGCACCGCCGGCGCCTCCTTGCCGAATTGCCCCGCGGCGCCGGCGGCGCCGGGCTGGGGCTTCAGGCGCAGGCCCTGCAATTTCTCCAGGTCGGTCTTCTTCATGCGGGTGTTTCCTTCACAATTTCACAGATTTGTTTTGCAAGAATGGCTCCGGGAGCGGTCCCCAAGCCAATTCGGATAACACTTTTGTTATACGGCCCGTTGCGGGCGCTCGCGCCCCACCCGGCGATGCGCCTTAGACGATGTCCAGGTGGGCGATGCCTTCGTTGAGGTCCCGGCTCTTCGAGCCCTTGCCGTTGAGCTTGATGTTGAGGCGCACTTCGTTGGTCGAATCGGCGAAGCGCAGCGCATCCTCGTAGCTGATGCGGTCTTCCTCGTGCAGGTTGAACAGGGCCTGGTCGAAGGTCTGCATGCCAAGCTCCTTCGACTTTTTCATGATCTCCTTGATGCCGGTGACCTCGCCCTTGAAAATCAGGTCGGCGATCAGCGGCGAGTTGAGCAGCACTTCGACCGCGGCGGCCCGCCCCTTGCCTTCCTTCACCGGGATCAGGCGCTGCGACACCACCGCCTTGAGGTTGAGGGACAAGTCCATCAGCAGCTGGTGGCGGCGCTCCTCGGGGAAGAAGTTGATGATCCGGTCCAGCGCCTGGTTGGAGTTGTTGGCGTGCAGCGTGCCCAGAGCAAGGTGGCCGGTCTCGGCGAAGGCGATCGCGTGCTCCATGACCTCCCGTTCGCGAATCTCGCCGATCAGGATAACGTCCGGCGCCTGGCGCAGGGTGTTCTTGAGCGCGACCTCCCAGGAATCGGTATCGACGCCGACCTCGCGCTGCGTGATGATGCAGTTGCGGTGCGGGTGGACGTATTCGACCGGATCTTCGATGGTGATGATGTGCCCGTACGAGTTCGCATTGCGGTAGCCGATCATCGCCGCGAGCGAGGTTGACTTGCCCGAGCCGGTGCCGCCGACGAAGAGGACCAGACCCCGCTTGGTCATGATTACGTCTTTCAGCACCGGCGGCAGCTTCAGGTCGTCGAACTCCGGGATCGCGGTGGTAATCGTGCGCATAATCATGCCGACTTTCTGCATCTGGAGGAATGCGTTCACCCGGAAACGCCCGATACCGGACGGGCTGATGGCGAAGTTGCATTCCTTCGTCGCCTCGAACGCGGCGGCCTGCTTGTCGTTCATGACCGCCCGGGCAAGCATCGCGGTGTGCTGTGACGTGAGCGGCGTCTGCGACAGCGGCTGCATCTTGCCGTCGCCCTTCATCGCCGGCGGGAAACCTTCCGTGATGAAGAGGTCGGAGCCCTTCTTCGCGAGCATCGCGCGCAGGAGGTCATAGATGAATTTCGTCGCCTGTTCGCTTTCCATGTCCGGTCTCCTATCCCGCGAAAGAATCTTTGTTGGCCGCCTTGCTGCGCGCTTCGGCGAGCGAGACGACATTGCGCTTGACGAGGTCCGTCAGGTTCTGGTCGAGCGTCTGCATGCCGTGCTGCGAGCCAGTCTGGATCGCCGAGTACATCTGCGGGATCTTGGCTTCCCGGATCAGGTTGTTGATCGCCGGCGTGCCGATCATGATCTCGTGGGCCGCGACCCGCCCGCCGCCGTCCTTGGTCTTGAGCAGCGTCTGCGAGATGATCGCGCGCAAGCTTGTGGAGATCATCGCCCGGATCAGGTCCTGGTCCGCCGCGGGGAACACGTCGATGATCCGGTCGATGGTCTTCGCGGCCGAGGAGGTGTGAAGCGTACCGAACACCAGGTGGCCCGTTTCCGCACCCGAGAGCGCAAGGCGGATGGTCTCGAGGTCGCGCATCTCGCCCACCAGGATCACGTCGGGGTCTTCGCGCAGGGCGCTGCGCAATGCGTTGGAGAACGACAGCGTGTGCGGGCCGACCTCGCGCTGGTTGATCAGGCATTTCTTGGATTCGTGCACGAACTCGATCGGGTCCTCGATGGTGAGGATGTGGCCTTCCTCCGATTCGTTCTTGTGGTTGACCATCGCGGCCAGCGTGGTCGACTTGCCCGAGCCCGTCGGGCCGGTCACCAGCACCACACCGCGGGGGTAGTCGGAAATGTCCTTGAAGATCTTCGGCGCCTTGAGGTCCTCGAGCGACAGGATCTTGGAGGGGATCACCCGCATCACCGCGGCTGCGCCGCGCTGCTGCACGAACGCGTTGACGCGGAAGCGCGCGAGGTTCGGGATCGCGAACGAGAAGTCGCACTCGAGGTTCTCCTCGTAGAACTTCCTCTGCCCGTCGTTCATGATGTCGTAGATCATCCCGTGCACGTCCTTGTGCTCCATCGCCGGGAGGTTGATGCGCTTCACGTCGCCGTGCACACGGATCATGGGCGGCAGGCCGGAGGAGAGGTGCAGGTCGGAGGCTTTGTTCTTGACTACGAAGGCGAGGAGCTCGGTCAGATCCATTACAATTCCCCCGGGGGAAGGTGAGGCGAGAGGCGCGCGCTGCCGTCTGAGATGCGCGCGGGAAACTCAGGTGGAAAATTATGGCGGCAATCAATGATAACTTGCAAGCTGTCGCAGCGCGCATCCGCAACGCGGCGCGCGCTGCCGGCCGCGACCCGTCGATCGTCCAGTTGCTTGCGGTAACCAAAACCGTCCCGCCTGCCGCAATCGAGGAAGCGGTCGCCGCCGGATTGCGCAGTTTTGGCGAGAATTATGTGCAGGAAGCCCTTGCCAAGCGCAAGGAGCTCGGTTCTCCCGGCATCCACTGGCACCTGATCGGCCCGCTCCAGAGCAACAAGGCGCGCGCAGCGGCGGAATGCTTCGATTGGGTGCACACCATAGACCGGGAAAAAGTCGCACTTCGCCTGTCCGAAGCGCGCTCAGCCGATGCGCCGCCGCTGAATGTCCTGATCCAGGTCAACGTGTCGGGCGAGGCGACCAAGAGCGGTGTGCCGCCAAATGAGGTCGCAGCTTTGGCGCGGTCGATCGCCCCGATTCCACGCCTGTGGTTGCGCGGCCTGATGGCGATTCCCGAGCCGACCGACGATCCCGAACTCCAGCAGCGCAGGTTCCGCTCGGTGCGCGAGCTTTTCGATCGCCTCAACGAAGAGGGCGCCGCCCTGGACACGCTGTCGATGGGCATGTCGCAGGACCTGGAAGCCGCCGTGGCCGAAGGCTCAACGATGGTGCGCGTGGGCACGGCGATTTTCGGTGCGAGACCCAAGACAAAGACGGCGGCATGAAGATCGCATTCCTCGGCGGCGGCAACATGGCGGGCGCGCTCATCGGCGGGTTGCTCGCCAAGGGCTATGCGGCCGATTCGATTTGCGTGGTCGAAGTCGTCGCGCAGGCGCGCGAAAACCTGGCCGCGAAATACAAGATCCATGTCAGCGACGCCGCAGATGCGCTGACTTTTTCAGCCGACGCCATCGTCCTCGCGGTGAAACCGCAGGACATGCGCAAGGCCGTCGCTTCCCTTGCGGGCAAGCTCAGTCAGCAGGTCGTGATCAGCATCGCGGCCGGCATTCGCCTGGAGGACCTGGCGCGCTGGCTGGGCGGGTATACGAAGCTGGTGCGGGTCATGCCAAACACGCCTGCGCTCATCGGCGCCGGGATCGCCGGGCTCTATGCGGGACCCGAAGTCAGCGCCGACGAGCGCAAGGGCGCCGAAAGCATTCTCGAGGCTGTGGGCGAGACTGTGTGGGTCGACGACGAATCGTTGATCGACCCGGTGACCGCGGTCTCCGGCAGCGGCCCGGCCTACGTTTTCTATTTTATCGAGGCGCTCGAAAAAGCCGGCGTCGAGCTGGGCCTCGCGCCCGAGGCTGCGCGCAAGCTCGCGATCCAGACCTTCGTTGGCGCGGCGCGGTTGGCGGCCGAAAGCGCCGAGCCTCCCGGTACGCTGCGCGAACGCGTGACATCGAAAGGCGGCACGACGGAGGCCGCGCTCAAGGTCTTTGCGGCCGAGGATCTCGCAGGCCGGATCGGCAAGGCGCTCAAGGCGGCCAGCGACCGCGGCGCGGAGCTGGGCAAGCTGCTCGGCAAGGACGCCTAGGCGCATGGTCGCGCAGATCCTCGAATTCCTCATCGACTCGATCTCGGGCTTCATCGTTTTCCTGCTGCTCGCGCGCTTTCATTTCCAGTGGATGCGCGTTTCGTTCCGCAACCAGCTCGGCGAATTCATCATTGCCCTGACCAACTGGATCGTGATGCCCGCCCGGCGCGTGATCCCGGGCCTGGCCGGGTTCGACCTGCCCACATTCCTGGTCGCCTGGATCCTGCAGGCCGCGACGCTCGCAATCGTGTACATGCTGCGCGGCTACGACCTTTCCGCTGCGCCCGGCCCGGTCGCGATGGTGCTGTTCGCGCTCGCGCTCGTCGACCTGCTCCGCTTCAGCCTGTTCATCCTGATCTTCGCCCTGATCGTGCAAGCGGTGCTGTCGTGGACCAACCCGCATTCGCCGATCGGCTCCGTGTTCGATGCCATGGTGCGGCCGTTCCTGCGGCCCATCCGCCGTTTCGTGCCGCCGGTCTCGAACATCGATCTCTCGCCGCTGGTGCTGCTCGTGCTCCTGCAGGTGCTGCTGATCCCGCTCTCGTACGGGCGCACGCTGGTCGCGGGGATGCTCTGAACCCGGAGGCACTGTGCAAGCCGTAGCGGCCCGTACCTGCCTCGATACCGTCGAGCCTGGCACGCTCGGTCCCTGCCCCGTGGCGCCGGACGCCCTGCACGGCATCAAGCGCCAGCAGACCAACGCGGCACGCTGGCGCGGCGACGGTTGGACAGAATTCGCCGCTGACGTGCGCGTGGCGGGCATCGAGCTTTCCGAGTCGATGGCGGCGCGCGGCGCTTACGCGACCGATGCCGGCGGCACCGCGTACGGCCTGCCTCACGGTGTGGTGCTGGCGCGCAGCGCAGAGCAGATCTCCGGCCTGTTGAAACTGGCGCAAACGCATCGGGTGCCCGTGACGGTGCGCGGCGGCGGGCTCACGACCGAAGGCGAGTCGGTGGCCTTCGGCGGCGTGCTGCTCGACATGACCGGCATGAGCCGCGTAATGAGGATCGATCGCGAAGGCCTCACGGTGCGCACCCAGGCCGGCATCTACTGGCACAGCCTGGCCGAGGAGCTGCGCCGCGAAAATCTGGACTATCTTTCCGCACCCCTCAACTTGACCTCGTCGGTGGGCGGAACGCTCGGGGTGGGCGGCATCGACGTGAATTCGCCTCGCCTGGGCTGCAGCGCCGACCAGGCGCTGGCCCTGCAGGTGGTCACGCCGACCGGCGAGATCGTCGAATGCTCGGATATCGACAATGCCGGACTTTTCGAGCGGGTGATCCTCGGCTATGGCCAGTTCGGCGTCATCACCGAGGCCACGCTCAGGGTGCGACCCTACACGCCGCTGCGCATGCACTACTACTACTACTCGTCGCTGCGCACCGCGATCGAGGACCTGCAGATGCTCGATGCCAACGACGCGAGCGACTATTCGGGCATCCTCACCATCCTCGATTGCGCAGTGAACCTGCTGGTGGCTTTCGATTCGCCCGAGCGCGAGGCGGCGTTCCGGTCGCGGTTTGAGGCGCGCCTGCGCGGCCACGGCGAATTCGGCTTCGGCCTGCGCATAATAGCCCGCTACGCGCTGCGTCCGTGGAAGCTCGGCGAAGCCTGGTTCCTGCTGCAAAGGAAGCGCGAGCTGTTCCCGGAGCTGCAACGGCCCGAATACATGCGCGACGGCGTGATGCTCGACCGCACCGTGGTCTTTTCGCGGGCGGTGTGGAAATTCTGGGGCGGCCGGCAGATGGTAATCCCCGACCTCGCCACGACGGCGGAAAAATTCGCCGATGCGGTGGAGCGCGGCAACGCGGTGTGCCGCAAATACTTTCCGCGCTACACGCTGTACTGCGTCGGCATACGGCTGCGGCCTGAGCATCGCGAACACTACGAGATGTCCTGCATCCCGCCGGATGCGCAAGGGTGGGCTTACGGCTGCGAATTCGAGCCGATGACCAACGGCAGGACCTACAGCCGCGACCACCTGCAGTCGTTCAAGAACGCGATTTACGACATCGGCGTGGATATCGGCGCGAGCTACTACCGCTTCGGCGGCATGATGAAAGGCTACATCCGCCGCGTGTTCGGCGATGCGCTGGTGGACAGGCACCTTGCGATGAAGCGCAAGGCCGATCCCGCGATGATCCTCAACCGCGACGTGATCTTCTGATGTTCGGCTCGGCAAAGGAGGCGACCCGGGGCGCAGCCGCGCGCAGCGACCACGCCGCATGCAGCGGCTGCAGCCTGTGCCTGCTCGTGTGCCCGGTGTGGCGGCAGACGCACGATCCGCGCATGACGCCCGAAGGCCGCGCCAGGGCCCTCCAGCATGGCGCCACCGCGGCCGATATTGCCGCCTCATTGCAGTCGTGCACTTTGTGCGGCGCCTGCGAGCCGGTATGCCCCGAGGAGATCGACCTGGTCGGCATGACGCTCGGGCTGCGCGCACAGCTCGGCGGCGCAACGGCAACGGAAGAATTGCCGGCGTCCGGACGCCCGCGCCAGGCCTCGCCCGTCGTGTTCATTCCTGCGCCGGCCCTCAGGAAGAATGGCGAAACGCTCGCACGCATCGCAGCGTTGCTCGGCGCCGCGACCTGCGAGGACCCGGGCGAAGACATCATCCAGGCGCTGCAGGCGGGGATCCCGGTTTCCGCCGCGCGGCGCGCGCAATTCGTCGCCGGCCTGAAGGCGGCTCGCACTATCGTGGTGGAAGACGGGTTCTGGAAAAGGCACCTGCGGGCCTGGCTGCCCAGGGCGCAGGTGACCGGCCTGGGCGAAGCCCTCAGCAGCCTCGATTCAGTTCGCAAAGGACTGCGCAAGACCGACCTGTATGTGATCGAGCCGCGCTCCTATCACCGCGACTACGAGCGCCTGGTGAAGCACTACGACCGCCTCCGCGCGGAGTCCGGCTGCAGCCTCAACCTGGACCTGCAGCGCATCGCTATTCCCGCGATGGGCCAGGCCGGCTGGATCCTGAAAGGCCTCGGCGTCGAACGCATCGTGGTGGAGAGCCTGGAGGACGCAGCGGCGTTTGAACGGCACGGCACCCACCCTGTAGTGCACGTGGCGGAATTGGCGGATCATTGACGGCTATGCACAGAGCGAGCATCCATGCGGTCCGTTGATGTAATCATCGTCGGCGCGAGCCTGTCGGCCGCCGCAGCCGCCAAGCGGCTCGTCGATGCCGGGCTGGAAACGATTGTCCTGGAGAGGAAGGAACTGCCGCGCCACAAGATCTGCAGCGGCATCCTGTCGCCGCGCGGGCACCGTTTCCTGCTCGAGAATTTCGGCCCGCTGCCGCGCGAGGCGCTGCACGAGCCGACCTCCTGCAGGGGCGTGACCTTCCACTTCCCGTCGATGGTGTCGCTATCGATGGATTTTTTCGGCGGCACCACGCCGCACCTGCACCGCAAGTATTCCGATTACTGGGCGATCAAGCGCAGCGGTGCGGAAATCCACGACCAGACCTCGTTCGCGGGGCTGGAGGACAACGGCGACCACGTGCTGGTGCATGCGCGCAAGAAAGGCGAACCGGTCGAGTACCGCGCCCGCCAGGTCATCGGCGCCGACGGCCCCAGCTCGCTGGTGATCCGCTCGATCTACCCGGACTACCCCAAGCAGATCCCCTGGTTTTTCGTCGGGCAGAAGTTCCACGACATCATCGAATGCCCGCTCGACGAGGCGTACTTCCATTTCTGGTTTCACCCGGGCCTCGGCCATTACACGTGGAGCCATGCCCGGGACGGCCGGCAGATCGTCGGGGTCGGTTTCAAGCGCGGCGACAATTTCGCCGCGAAGCACGCAAATGTCGTCAACTACCTTTCGGAGAAGCACGGCGTGCACCTGCACGCCCACACGGACGACGAGGGATGTGCGGAGAATTTCGGGCCCTCGCTCATCAACCGCTACGTGTTCGGCAAGGGCAACGTGCTGATCACCGGGCAGGCGGCCGGATTCCTCAACATGATCGGCGAAGGCATGAGCTGCGCGCTGCATTCGGGCGCGATCAGCGGCGAAGCCATCGTGGAAGCGCGCCTGACCAACCGGCCGATGCAGGAGACTTACCGCCGGATGATCGCCTCCGAGGTGCGCCGCACGACGGACCAGTGGAACCCGCTCAAGATCGCTTTCGACAAGCCGCACGAGGCCGATTTCCCCGCGGCGCTCATGGCGCTGGGCTGGCGCGACCGCGCCAGGGTGCTGCGCGACATGTGGCGGTTCGTGGTGCTGTACAAGGAATTCAACTGGGGCCGCCAGATTTTCCGCGAGATGATGCAGCGGCCGATGCTGGGCGGCTACTCGATGCAGCGCTGGAGGTAAGAACAAGCCGCCGCGCTCTGTGGCGCGGCGGCTGGTCTCCTCCTCCAAACCCGGTTGCGCTAGGCTGCCAGCTTGGTCTTCGCTTTCTTCTCGTCAAAAAACTGCTCGTCCTCGGTCGAGCCGTGCAGGGCGGTGGTCGAAGCCTTGCCCCCGGTCACGGTCTGCGTGATGTCGTCGAAATAGCCGGTGCCGACCTCGCGCTGGTGCTTGACCGCGGTAAAGCCTTTCTCGGCGGCCGCGAATTCCTTCTGCTGCAGCTCGACGAATGCAGTCATGTTGTTGCGCGCATAGCCGTAGGCCAGCTCGAACATCGAGTAGTTGAGCGAATGGAACCCGGCCAGCGTGATGAACTGGAACTTGTAGCCCATCGCGCCGAGTTCCCTCTGGAATTTCGCGATGGTGGCGTCGTCGATGTTGCGCTTCCAGTTGAACGACGGCGAGCAGTTGTAGGCCAGCATCTTGCCCGGGAATTTCTTTTGCACGCCCTCGGCGAATTTGCGCGCGAACTCGAGGTCGGGCGTGCCGGTCTCGCACCACACCATGTCGGCCACTTCGGCGTACGCAAGCCCGCGCGAGAGGGCCTGGTCGAATCCCTTCTTCGTGCGGTAGAAGCCTTCCGGGGTGCGCTCGCCGGTGAGGAAGGGCTTGTCGTTCTCGTCGACATCCGAGGTGACGAGGTCCGCGGCTTCCGCGTCCGTGCGCGCCAGCAGCACGGTGGGCACGCCCATGATGTCGGCGGCAAGCCGCGCCGAAACGAGCTTCTGCACTGCTTCCTGCGTGGGAACGAGCACCTTGCCGCCCATGTGGCCGCACTTCTTGACGGACGCCAGCTGGTCCTCGAAGTGCACGCCCGCGGCGCCCGCTTCGATCATCGCGCGCATCAGCTCATGCGCGTTGAGGACGCCGCCGAAGCCCGCCTCGGCATCGGCCACGATCGGGGCGAACCAGTCGACATCGCCCTTGCCCTCCATGGTCTGGATCTGGTCCTGGCGCGCGAGCGCATTGTTGATGCGCTTCACGACCGTCGGGACGGATGACACGGCGTACAGGGACTGGTCGGGGTACATGGAGAGCGAGTCGTTCGCGTCGGCTGCGACCTGCCAGCCTGAGAGGTACACGGCAGGCACGCCGGCCTTGACCTGCTGCATGGCCTGGTTGCCCGTGAGCGCGCCGAGCGAATTCACGAATGGTTTCTCGTTACACATTTTCCAGAGCTTTTCGGCCCCAGTCTTCGCGAGTGTGTATTCAATCTTGAGGCTGCCGCGCAGCCGGACCACGTCCTCGGCGCTGTAGCCCCGCTTGATGCCCTGCCAGCGCGGGTTCGCGGCCCAGTCCTGCTTGAGGGCAGCCACTTCCTGTTCGCGATTCGTCATCTTGCTTCCTTCCTTTTGTGGGTGAACTGATGAGCCACGATACCGTTCGCAACTCATGCACCGCAACAAAATGTGGAAAGATACATACTACATAAAAATCAATAGCTTAAAGTGTTAGAAATGGAGCATTTTTCAGCTGGCGGTAAATGCTTTCAGCTGATTTGCGCGGCGCACCAGCGGGCATCGCCTGCCGTTCAGGTCTGGACCAGCTTGCGGTGGCGGTGGATGCTCATGAGGATGCCGACGCCTACAAAAAGCGTTGCCAGCGCCGTGCCCCCGTAGGACACGAAGGGGAGCGGCACACCCACCACAGGCAGGATGCCCGACACCATCCCCATGTTCACGAACGCGTAGGTGAAGAAGATGAGCGTGACCGCGCCCGCGAGCAGCCGGCTGAAGAACGTCGGCGCATTCGCCGCGATCATCAGCCCGCGCGTGATGAGCATCAGGTACAGCACCAGCAGCACGCAGTTGCCGGCGAGCCCGAACTCCTCGGAGAACACCGCGAAAATGAAATCGGTATGCCGCTCGGGAATGAATTCGAGGTGAGTCTGGGTGCCCTGCAGCCAGCCCTTGCCGACCAGGCCCCCCGACCCGACCGCGATGGTCGACTGGATGATGTGATAGCCCGCGCCCAGCGGGTCGGTGGTCGGGTCGAGCAGGGTGAGGATGCGCCGCCTCTGGTAATCGTGCAGCATCCCCCAGAGCGGGAATAGCGCGGCCAGGCCCAGCACTATGATCCCCGCGATCACCTTCCACGACAGGCCGGCGAAAAAGATCACGTAGCAGCCGGCGGCGAGCACGAGCACGGCCGTGCCCAGGTCGGGCTGCCGCGCAATCAGCGCCACGGGGATGGCGAGCAGCACGCCGGCCACGACGAAATCGAACGCGCGCAATGTCGCTTCGTGGCGATGGAAGTACCACGCCAGCATGAGCGGCATGGCGATCTTCATCATCTCGGAAGGCTGGAAGCGCGTCACGCCGACGTGCAGCCAGCGGCGTGCGCCGTTAGCGACGTCGCCGAACAGCGCCACCGCTATCAGGAGCAGCACGCCGGCGAAATAGATCGGCACCGCAAAGCGCATCAGGGTCTGCGGCGAAACCTGGGCGAGCAGCCACATCGCGGCGAACGCGATCGCGAGGTTCCCCAGCTGCGAAGTGACCCGCGCTGGGTATTCGTAGCTCGCGCTGTAGAGCGTCGCGACGCCGATGCTGACGATGATCAGCGCCACGGTGAACAACGGGCCATCGATGCTGTCGGTAAACCGGCTGGCGAGGCGCCGCATGGAAAGGTGGGCTTCGTCGAGCGCCATCAGTCGCTCTCTCCCTCTTTCACGGCTTCGTTCTCCGGCACCGGCTTGGCTGTTTCAGGCGCCTTGCCCAGCAGGTAGTAATCGAGCACGGCGCGCGCGATGGGCGCGGCAGCGCGCGCGCCGAACCCGCCGTTCTCGACGATCACTGCGAGCGCGATCTTCGGGTTGTCCAGCGGCGCGAAGGCGATGAAGAGCGAATGGTCGCGATGCCGCTCGGCCGTGTTCTTCTCGCTGTATTTCTCGTTCGCCTTGATCGCGATGACCTGGGAGGTGCCGGTCTTGCCGCCACTGGTGTATTGCGCCTTCGCGAAGGCCGCCGCGCCGGTGCCGGAAGTGTTGACGCCGGCCATGGCCTTCTTGATGAACTCGATATTTTCCGGCTTGAAGGCGGTACGGCTGGACACCTCCGGCTCGATGGTGCGGCGCGTGTTGGTGCGCTGGTTGTCGATGAAGTTCACAAGGTGCGGCTTGTGGACCAAGCCGTTGTTGGCGATCACGGCCATGGCCTGCGCAAGCTGCATCGGCGTGTAGGAGTTGTACCCTTGGCCGATGCCGATCGAGATGGTTTCTCCCGCGTACCACTTCTGCTGCTCGGGCTTGCGGAAGCGCTTCCTCTTCCATTCGGGCGACGGCAGGATGCCGGTCGATTCGCCCTCCAGGTCTATCCCGGTGCGGCTGCCGAATCCGAACGGCACGAGCGAGCGGGCGATGGCGTCGATTCCCATGTCGTTGGACAGGATGTAGTAGTACGTATCGCACGACTCGACGATCGACCGGTACATGTCGACGGTGCCGTGGCCGCCGACCTTGTCGTCACGGAAGCGCCGCCCGCCGAAATCGAAGTAACCCGGGTCGAAAATCGTCTGGCCGGGCCTGCGCTTGCCAATCTCGAGCGCGGCGAGCGCGAGGTAGGGCTTGAACGTGGATCCGGGCGGGTATTGGCCGTTGATCGCGCGGTTGGTCAGCGGCCGGTCCGGCGAATTGTTCAGCTCGGCCCAGCTTTGCGGGTCGATGCCCTCGACGAAAAGGTTCGGGTCGAAGCCGGGCTTGGACACGAACGCGAGCACCCCGCCCGTGGTCGGGTCGAGCGCGACGAGGGCGCCGCGGCGCTCGCCGAACGCGGTTTCGGCGATCTGCTGCAGCTTGATGTCGAGCGCCAGCGTGATGTCGTTGCCGGCCAGGGCCGGCGTACGCGACAGCGTGCGGATGCCGCGGCCCCCGGCGTCGATCTCGACCTGCTCGATGCCGGTGGTGCCGTGCAGCTCGTTCTGGTAGCTGCCTTCGAGCCCGGACTTGCCGATGAAATCGGTGCCGCGGTAGTTGGCCTCGACGCCCTGCTCCTCGAGGCGCTCCTGATCCTTGTCGTTGATCCTGCCGATGTAGCCGATCACGTGCGAGGCGACCGCCTCGAATGGGTACTGGCGGAACAGGCGCGCCTTGATTTCGACCCCGGGAAAGCGATAGCGGTTGGCCGCGAACCTGGCCACCTCCTCGTCGGTGAGGCGGGTGCGGATCGGCAGGCTCTCGGCGTTGCGTGTTTCGGCCAGCAGCTTCTTGAAGCGGCTGCGGTCGCGCGCCTGGATCTCGACCACTTCGGCCAGGCCGCTGATGGTGTTCTCCAGGTTGGCGACCTTGGCCGGCATGATCTCGAGCGTGTAGGCGGAGTAGTTTCGCGCCAGCACCACGCCGTTGCGGTCGAGGATGAGCCCGCGGTTGGGCGGGATCGGCACGATGGAGATGCGGTTGTCCTCGGCCTTGGTGTGGTAGTAGTCGCGCTGGATCACCTGGAGGTAGACGAAGCGCGCGAGCAGCACGCCGAAAGCGATCAGCACCGCGATGCCCGCAGCGCCGATCCGGAGCTGGAAGTAGTACAGCTCGCGTTCGTGGTTCTTGAGCTCCGTCAACCTCATGCTAGATGGGCCGCGTCTCGTCGATCTCGACCGCGCGACGCTGCGGCGCGAGGAGGATGAAGCTCACCACCGGCCACAGCGCCGCGCCGATCAGCGGGCCGACGAGCAGCGTCCATCCGGGAAACTGGGCCCCGGCCGCGAGGCGCACGAGGACCTCCACCGCCTTGGCGCCGACCAGCAATAGGGCCACGTGCATCGCCTGCAGCAGCCACGGAAACCACAGGATGCGCCGCGAGAGGCTGATCGCGGCAAAGGCCAGCAGCGAATAGGCCAGCGCATGCTGGCCGAGCAGCACGCCGTTGCCCGCGTCCATTACCAGGCCGGCCAGCCAGCCGACGCCGAGGCCCACCAGCCGCGGCTGCCGTATGCACCAGAAGGCGAGGATGAGCCCGACGAAATCGGGTATCAACGCCATGTTCTTCCAGGGCAGGAAATCGAGCAGCATCGCCGCGACGAACGACAGGAAGATCGTGCCGATGCGCACCGGCAGCAGGATGTACTGGGGACGCTCAGCGAACATTCACGTCGTTTCCGTCGAGTTTGGCGCGCATTTCGGGCTCATCCGGGGTTCGGCGGGACTTTGCGGCGGTTTCCCTTGACGCCCTTCGCCTTGGGTTCCGGCTGCACGGCGTCCACGGGATAGGCCGGCAGCTTGGTCTCTGTTGACAGCGCCAGCAGGTAACGGTTCTTTTCGTCCCCGCCGGCGGGCTGGCAGATGATGCGCGCAAACGCTGCAACTGCATCGCGCTCGATGCGCACGACGGTGGCCACCGGCAGGCCCGGCGGATAGGTGCCGTCGATGCCGGAGGTGACCAGCTTGTCGCCGTTCTGGATCTCGGCGTTGGCGGCCATGAAGCGCAGCTCGAGCGCCCCGGGCGAGCCCGAGCCGAACGCCACGGCCCGCAGGCCGTTGCGCACCACCTGTACCGGAATCGCCTGGTCCTTGTCGGTCAGCAGGGTGACTTCGGCCACGCGCGAATGGACGCGGGTCACCTGGCCCACGACCCCCGCTTCGTCGATGACCGCCTGGCCGGCGACGATGCCGTCGGCGGAGCCTTTGTCGACGAGGAGCTTGCGCGAGAACGGGTCGCGCCCCGAATACAGGACCTCAACCGGCGTGGACTTGTACTCCGAGCGCTCCTGGGCGCCGATCACGCGGCGCAGCTGCGCGAGTTCGGCCGCAGTCGCTTCGTAGCGCTGCGCGGCCTGCGCGCTGCCGACCACCTTGGCCCGCAGCTCGGTGTTCTCGCGCTGCAGGCTCGCCTGGCTGGCGAAGAAGCCGGAGATGCGCGCCGCGAACTGGCCCGGCGCGGTTGCGATCTGCTGCATCGGATAGGCCGCCAGCGCGATGAAGCCCCTCAGCGTTTCGGCGTACTTGAAGCGCGCATCGAGGACGAGCAGCGCGATCGAGAGGGAGGCGAAAAACACGAGGCGGACGAACGGCGCGGGACCGCGCTTGAAGAACGCAGGGGGAGAATGCTCCATCCCCCCTTCACTCAGTCAGTCGTGAAGATCGGGCCGAAGTGCTCCATCTTCTCGAGGGCCTTGCCCGATCCGCGCACCACGCACGTGAGTGGGTCCTCGGCGACGATCACCGGCAGGCCGGTCTCTTCCATGAGCAGGCGGTCGAGGTCGCGCAGCAGCGCGCCGCCGCCGGTGAGGACCATGCCTTTTTCGGCAATGTCGGCGCCCAGCTCGGGCGGCGTCTGCTCGAGCGCCGACTTGACGGCCGAGACGATCTGGTTCAGCGGCTCGGTAAGCGCTTCGAGAATTTCGTTGGAGCTGATCGTGAAGCTGCGCGGGATGCCCTCGGCGAGGTTGCGTCCCTTGACTTCCATCTCGCGCACTTCGCTGCCCGGGAACGCCGAGCCGATGGTCTTCTTGATCATCTCGGCGGTGGCTTCGCC